>SORT01000004.1 GCA_004402895.1 Fidelibacterota bacterium MT.SAG.3
TTGCGATACTCGTTAATGATAAACCGTTTATTAGCGAATTCCGGTTGGGCGAGGGACATATAATCTTGATGTTAACAGCGCCTTCACTCGATTGGAGTGATTTCCCGCTTAAAGGTCTTTGGGTTCCATTTATCTCAAGAGCCGTGGATTACGCCATGACGGGGCAATCTTCATTCATCGATACGGTCAGGGTAGGAAGTGACCTCTCCTTTGATATGGATCTAAAGATACCGGGCAACAATCTGATGGTGAAGACGCCTAACGGAAAATCCTATGCCATACTTGCTGAAGCCAAAGGGAATAAATTCCAGGCTCGATTTGATAAAGCAGACTTACCGGGAATTTACCGGTTGATACAGGATGACAAATTACTGAAGATGAAAAGTGTTAATATTGATAGAAAAGAACTGATATGGGAGAGTGAATTCAATCAGTACCTGAATGAATTTAAGAACGGGTTCGTTAAAGTTAGCTCTGTTTCAGAAATTGGGCAGGATATAATAGAATCGAGAGTAAAATTACGTCAAAATCATCCAGGTGAACTCTATTGATCTCAGAGGGTTTTATCATCTTCAGCTCTGAACCAGCTCCATCTTTTAGAGAAGTTCTTAGCGCTGCCGTAGTGAAAAAAAGATCTTTATCCGAGCCGATAGCCAATACTCTGATCTGTTCGGGGATATATAAATTAAAATACCTTCTATTGTCTGCTTTTAACGCATCATCTTCCAATTCTGCGAATCCGCTTATGAATCCCGATCTTTTAATCGGAACAGAAAATTCCGAAATCACAGCATTTCCGGAGGTCGGATTCAGAATAGTCTGGCCAACTCTTGTCCCTTCAATGAACAGCTCTAACCGCACCTCACTGTTTTCTTCTGAGTTACTCCGTACCTCTATACCTATTCGGACGCTGCTTCCTTCACGCAGCACCTTGCTGATAACATCTGCCCGGCTTATAGAATAATTCAGTTCATTCGATGTTAATTTCAGTAAATATATATGGATGTCTTTAGTAGTCTTATCAATATCGTTGTCAATATTTACAACTGATTTACCTTTAAAATCACTGATAATGAAAAGCTCTTTGTTCGCTGATTTTTCATTATTCAATAATTTTATTGACTCTTCCAATGCCGATTTTAGGTCGGATGACCGATAACTGATATTGACATCCTCAAGGTCTATATTCTCCGGACTTAACCATTTTATGCCAGCTGATACATCTCTTTCATTCTGAACGCTCGAAAGCAGGATTAGTCGGTCATTTTTATTAAATGTACCAAGTATCTCCGCAGCTGCTTGAGTTGACTCGTCAAACAATGACAATTCCTTGTTTAGAATCCGCATACTGAGAGAATTATCTAATAAAATTACGGCGTTTGTAGAGAGTTCCGCGCCCGGCAGATATCCTCTTATTGTAGGTCTGCTGAACGACAGAACAATCGAAATCACTATTAATGTTCTGATGAGCAGAAGCAACAGCCGTTTTAATCGAAGACGGTTCATCTCTTTTTTTTCCAGCTGCTTAAGAAATCTCAGTGTGCTGAATTCTACTATATGCCTTCGCCTTCTATTCAAGAGGTGCAGGATTAAGGGAATTGCAGCCGCAAAAAGTCCGAATAATGCTGCGCTGTTTAGAAAACCAGGCATATCAATTTTCGATTAGAGATTGAACTGGAGTAATATGAGTTAGTTTACTTAACGTGGTCAGTCGTTATCTATCAGATCCTCGGATAAAGATAAAGCAATACCGGAAAGCATTACTTCAGGTCCTAATGTAGTGAAATCACCAGATAGAATTCCCCTGTCGACATTCGCATAGAGAGAACAACCAGCTCCCTTCTCCACTATCAATCCGCATAACCTGCCGTTTTCTTCTGTGATAAAAGTCACTTCATTTAGCATTTCACTTACTACATATCCGACACAGAAATGAAGCTGCAAATGAGCATTTGAGGCATAAACCGAGACAAGATTACCGACTTCTGTACCAATTTGAATATCGGGATAAATCTCGAGGGAAAGCCAACGTTTTTCTTCAGAATTATCGAGCATGAACTTGAAATAGTTATGTTCCTCTTTGGCAGCTACGCCAAGTACTTTTTCTATTTCCTTAATATTTTCTTTTGAAAATGTAGGTTTCATAACCATTAATGTATTGTCCTAAGACTTGTAAATTTACTTACTTACGAAGCTTTAGTCAAGATGTATTTAACCTCCTACTGTCTGCATTGCAAGGGCTGTCACTATTGGAAGAGACAGGTTATCATTTATAGGAATTGGAAGCAGCTCGACCAATGTACCCGATACCATGCCTACCAACTTTTGCTCAAGGCTTATGTTACTCATTAATATCATCATCAATCCGGTAACTGTAAAAAAGGCTACTGATCCTTCAAGAGTTTTTTGCCAAAGATGTATTTTACCATATGCTGTACCCACAATTGCAGCTGCGGCGTCACTGATTGAAACGAGGAGCAGTGCTATTATGGCAATATCCTTTTCAAAAAGGTATATGGTTATCCATGCTCCCGCAATCATATATGTGACTCCTGAGAGTTTTTTTTCTTCAGCCACTCTCATTATTGGAGAGAAATATGGATGAATCTTGTTACGAAATCTCGGAATGAATAATCGTGCCAATTCCAAGGCGATTACAACCACTAACGCGATAGCAACCGCTTTAAGTATTATTTCCCTGTCGAACATTATATACCCAAACGGTATTAACAACGATACCAAATGAAAAATCTTCCTTCTTATTTCGTGTTGAATACCCAATCAGCCCTCTTCACTATTCAAATTGGCTTTTCTCGTTAATGTTTTAAACATTTCCGAAGGGTCACTCGAATGGAAAATGGTTGAGCCGCTGACTATTAAATCAGTGCCTACCTCGGCTGCTTCTTGAATTGTCTCGAGGTTTATTCCGCCGTCTACCTCAACCAATAAATTTCCTGTTTCATTCATTCTTTTCACGTCAATTACTTTATTTAGAGCGGATTTGATCATAGCTTGTCCGCCAAATCCCGGATCGACCGTCATTACCAATAGCAGATCTATCTCGGGAATCAACTCCAAAATGGACGAGAGCGGCGTTTCGGGTTTTATTGAGATACCTGCTTCAATTCCACCTGCCTTGATTCTTTTTATCAGTTCTGATGCGTCTCCATCCGCCTCAATATGAAATATCAGCGTATCTGCTCCCGCCTTCAGAAATTCATCTATTCTATCGCCGGGATTTTGGACCATTAAATGAACCTCAAAATGCAGGTCACTCCTGCTGCGTAAGGATTTTACCACTGGATTACCGAATGAGAGGTTCGGAACAAAATGCCCGTCCATGACATCAAGATGAAGCCTTTCGGCTCCAGCTTCTTTCATATCAGCTACTTCTTCAGCTAATATTGCAAAATCAGCCGATAACAAGGACGGAACAATCTCACTCATAACTCATCCAGGATCTCTGGTGGATCGGGTATCTGATCAATATCCGTAATACTAACGATGAGATCGACAGCAGTTCGTTCCTTTAATTTTATTCCCGGATTTATAGATTGCCAGATTATTGTAAACGGGATCAGGTCCTCTTCCAATCTATAACTTATATTTCCATCTTTTAATCCGGCTTTTACTATCAATTGCTTCGCACTGATCAAACTCTTACCTCTTAAATTCGGCACCGTAAAATTATCCGGCTGAGGTCCCAACGACACTGTGATCCATATCGGAGTTCCTCTCTTTGCCTCTAAATTAGCGGGAATAGATTGAGCTATTACCGCTCCTTCAAGAATCTTATTCGAGAAATCATAAAAAATGGAATCTATTTTAAAACCGGTTCGTTCGATTTTCATATATGCATTTCTTTGCGATAATCCGATGATATCAGGCACCGTTAAGAGTCGTTCTTCAAGGGATGGCGTCAGATAAACCCGTCTTCCGGTTTTTACTCTGGATAGAGGAGCGGGCGTTTGCTCGTAGACATGTCCCGGTTCAAGTGCGGTAGCAAATTTGGGATCTTTTGTTATTACCTTGAATCCTCTGGTTTCCAATAATTTAGTAGCCTCTTCAATCTCCATCCCCTGTGTATCAGGGAGAATAATCGCTTGCCCGTAACGTACATAAATCGGCATTAGTATAAAATCCATTATCAGCCCTACAACTGTCAGAATCAGACCGATGTAGAATAAATATTGAATGAAATTCCAGTATTTTTTCAATTACCATCCGTAAATGTGGTATGATGTAAAATCAGCTCTTTGTCATCCGTACGCAGAATGAACCGTCAATATAATGTTTAAACGGATAGGTTGCAACAGCGCCTTTTTTGTCTGTCAGCTCTTTTGAGACGAATTTGTCAGCGCTTTCAACTTTAAAATTCAAATTGTTTTCAAGGAATTTATCCACGACTCCCCAATTTTCTTCCTGTTCCATCGTGCATGTACTATATACAAGAATTCCACCTTTTTTCAACTGCTCAGATGCGTGCTGGAGCAAATTCAGCTGTAATTTGACCAGCTTTTCAATATCTGTCTCTTTTCTCTGCCAACGAATATCTGCTCTTTTTGCAAATACTCCCGTACCTGAACAGGGTACATCAACCAATATCCGATCCGCCAAAGGTAAATCAATAGCGCTGCCGTCCCCATGAATATAATCTATGCTGCTTAGACCAAGTCTTTCTCCATGTTCCTTGACGAGGGAGAGTCGATATTCATCAGAATCAACCGCTATGACCCGACCTGAGTCCCCCATGCTTTCCACTATCGCCCCGGTTTTACCGCCCGGCGCTGAGCAAAGGTCAATAACTGTCTCTCCGGCTTCAGGAGCCAACAGTCGTATGGGAAATCCTGCGCTTATATCCTGAATCGTGAATTCTCCTTCATCAAATGCTTCCCACACAGAATTGTCATATCCTTTTTCAAACGTATAATAATTTTTAAGAAATTTTGATTTTGTTATCTTATCCGGTTCCTTTTTCATCAGGTGACGAATTTTAGGATGCTCTTCAAGTAAATTATTCAGTCTAACACTTAATCGAGGAACGCGGTTATTATAGCTGCAAAGCTTCTCGGTATCTGTTTTGCCGAATCTTTCTATCCATCTTTTTATCAACCACTCAGGATGTGAATATTCGATCGATATCCTCTCTTCATCAGGAAATGATTCAATTTTTTTTTGCAGCTCCGCTTTGCTCCGTTCAAAATTTCTCAGAACAGCGTTTACGAGTCCGCCATCACGTTCATTTCCAAATTTCTTAGCGAGTTTCACCGATTCGTTTATGGCGGCATACGCCGGTATCGAATCCATGTATATCAGTTGATACAGCCCGATTATCAAAATATACCTTATCGGAATTTTTACATTCTTTAAACGACCTTTAATCAACTCCTTGAGATAAAAATTTAAAAGTCCTTGCATGCGCGCAGTTCCTTTAACAAGCTCGGTCAGAAATCTTTTCTCCTGATCCGACAGGTTGTTATCTGATAAAGATTCAGTTAACAACCTGTCAATATATTTCCCGGTTTTATGGGATTCCAATAGAAGTTTCACTGCTCTGTTGCGCATCGATGCCATATATTGATCATTCCAACTTTTCGCCGACAGGCACATTCATTCCCCTTAAAAAATCTGCGCATTTAATTCTATTCTTCCCCTCTCTCTGAAGTTCCAATATTTTCAATCCACCCTTTCCTGTTGACACGGTAAAAAATTCTTTCTCCACCGATGCAACTTCCCCCGGCGAATATTTGTCTGGCATTTCGTCTTCAACTTCGGACTTAAATATCTTTATCTTTTTGTTCATTAACTTGGTCGATGCACCCGGAAATGGTGATAATCCTCTCACCTGATTGTGTATGGACTTTGCGCTATTGCTCCAATTGATATTCAAATCAGAGGCGTTGATTTTAGGCGCGTTCGTTGCAAGAGAATCATCCTGCATCCTTTCTTCAATATTACCTGATTTTACCCCCCTGACCGTTTCGAGGAGAAGGTCTCCGCCCAATTCGGAGAGTCTGTCATGCACACTGCCAAAATCTTCATTTTCGCCTATTTTCAATGAGTCTTGCAAGAGGATATTACCCGTATCCACCTTTTTCTTTATGAAAAATGTCGTTACCCCTGTTTCTTTCTCACCTGCCATGATAGCGCGTTGAATTGGAGCCGCTCCGCGATAAAACGGAAGCAAAGAGCCATGCAAGTTTATTGTTCCCATTTTCGGTATAGTGAGCAATTCTTCGGGTAGAATTCTAAACGCCACTACGCACGCGAGATCAGCATCAATACTTTTTATCTGTTTCAAAAAGGCGGGGTCCTTCAAATTCAGCGGTTGTATCAAAGGAATATTCAGATTCTCAGCTGCAATCTTAACAGGGGTTGAAATCAGTTTTTGACCCCTGCCTTGCTTCTTATCGAGACCCGTAACTACAACGACAGGTTTATAATTGTTTTCTGATAATTTAATCAGTGATGGAACAGAGAATTCAGGAGTGCCCATGAATATAATTTTCATCGCGGAACTCCTAATATAAGAAATGTCGTTCGTTAAACTCCTGCGGGTATTTCACCACGCGATATCATTTGAAGTTTAGATTTCAATAGATCCCGTTTAACTGAACTAAGGTAATCTATCATCAACCTGCCTCTTAAATGGTCAACTTCATGTTGTATTACTCTTGCTAATATTCCGCTGCACTTCAAGTCTTTTTTGTTTCCCTTGACATCTTGGTAGATAACTCTTATTCCCTCGGGGCGCTCCACTTCCACTCTGACCTCGGGAATACTAAGACAACCTTCTTCGATGACACAATTTCCCGAAAGTTCTATTATATCCGGATTCACAAGGATGAGTGGTTCAAAATTTTCTTCATCTTCTTCCGAGCTTACATCTATAACTACCAGACTTCTCAAATCATCTACCTGTGGAGCTGCTAATCCAACTCCGACGTTGACACGCATCGTTTCAATTAAATCCTCTGTAAATCGATTCAGCTCCGAATCAAACTCTTTTACTGAGTGAGTCTCTTTCCTCAGAACGGGATCCCCGTAGAATTTAATATCCAATAATGCCACTTCTTATCCTTTACTATCCTTTTTAGAAACTACGGCGCTTCTTGAAACATTGACTTTCACGTTGTCCGAAATCTTCAAGATCAGTACTTCTTCTTTTTCCTTTATACCCTCAATCGTACCGTGCAATCCACCTACCGTAACAACCTTGTCCCCTTTTACCAATTCTTTGAGCATAAGTTGTTTTTTCTTCTGCTGTTTCATCTGCGGTCGAATGAGAAGAAGATAAAAAATTACAAATATAAGAATGAACGGAAGTAACCCTAATATGCCTCCGCCTCCAGACCCTTCGGAAGTCTGCCCCATTAATAACATCAAATTTATCATTTAAAACTCTCCAAAATTTACGCAAGATGTTAAAGTAAGCGCTTATTAAAGTCAAGGTCAATCGCGATAACCTGCGCCAGATACAAATAAAAAAGCCGGCGTATTCGCACCGGCTTTCAAATTACTGTATTACTCTAAAAAAGGAATGAAACATCAAACTGATTTGTGCCCGAATATACGGTTTCTGACACCGTTAATAATAAAAAAAGACTGATGGTAATAATGCGTAAATACATCATTTGATACACCTCCATCGGCTGATAATTTCAACTTCATTAATTATCATTAAAAATATGCAACCTTTTAAGGGAATTTTACGTCTTAATATTGTAGAAAAGAGATAGTCTAACAGCTCTCTCTTTTCACGCTCCCTTGGCTGCTGATCGAACCCGGCAATGGTTGGCAGCCAAACTTTTTACAAAAAACCCTGTCTGAATATAACGACTTCACTCACCTCTGTCTAGCCAGAAACAGTATGATTTATCTTCTGAGTTTGTATATCTATTTGGCTTTAAGCGATATTTGCATAGTAGTTCCTGTCTCCTTACTTGACTCGACTAAAAACAGCTCCCCGCCGTGATATTCCTCAATGATTCTCTTGCTAAGGCTTAAGCCAAGCCCCCACCCTGTTAATTTCGTACTATATCCGGGCTTAAAAATTTCCTTCCTATACTTCGATTGAATACCAGTACCATTGTCCTTCACACTAATCTTCACGATTTTATTTTCCGATTGAAATTCCGTTATAACCTCAATCTTACCACCATCTCTTGACATGGCGTCTGCGCTGTTTTTAATGATATTTTCTAATGCCCATTCAAGAAGATCAACGTTTATCGGAATCTCAGGCAACTTTCCTAAATTCATCGAAATATCAATTTTTTTGTTCCGTTGGGGCAATCGTTTTTGAAGATACGAGACTACTTTCGTTATCAGTTCGTTCATGTCCGCGGGTTTCAATCCGCCTCCGGCTCCGATATGTGAAAAACGCTGTGCGACTTTATTCAGCCGCTGAAGATCAGCGCTCATTTCAGGAAGTAATTTTGCTAGCCGCTCACTGTCGGCATTCTCTAACATTTCAACCCATCCCATCAGAGAAGAGAGTGGCGTCCCAAGTTGATGAGCGGCTTCCTTTGCCATCCCCGCCCATATCAATTGCCTCTCAGATCTCCGTATAAATTGAAATCCCGCAAAACCAAATAATATAAATAATCCCGCTATAGCGATCTCAACATACGGCAGCCACCTCAACTGAGTGATCAACTTAGAATCACCGTAGTGCAATCTTGCTATCACAATGTTCGTATTGCTGCCCGGATCAAAATAATTAAGATCGATCGGTTCGTTCTGCTCATCCATAGCCGTCATTATATCACGTGCTTCACTCAGGGCTTGTTCACTCTTGTCCTGAGAATCAATACTCAAATTCTTCCAATCAGATGGAATATCGTCGGCAGTAGAGATAATTACAGGAAAGGTTATTCTTTTGATGAACTGCTCAAAGAAAAAACTAAAATCCTCAGCATCATAATCTGAAGCAAATTTTACATAAGTTTCAGCATAGAATTTTACCGTTTCTCGCGATTCTTCTCTCAATTGATTCGTTATGTGCTGCGAATAGTACAGCATTCCGAGAACCAATAACAGCGCTATGACAAATAGAGATGCTTTCAGATTATACGAAGAGCGATATTTGAGTGTAGTTTTCAGGATTTATCCTTTTTTCTTTTTATAAATTGATTGGTTATAATACCTACCAATATAAGATATCCGAATGAAGTTAACAGTAAACCTAATTTGAATCCTGACGGTTCTGACTGCATTAGAACTCTGTGCGTGCCTGCCGGAATTTCGATGCTTCTCAGCAGGTAATTTGCTCTTTTGATCTCAACTTCCTTTCCATCAAGATGCGCACGCCACCCTGCCGGATAATACAGTTCTGAAATCACTAAATTCATTTGTCCGGTTGCGGTAACGTTCATTTCAACTTTGTTAGGTGTAGAAATTAAATCTGTTACCTCGCCCGTTGCTGCCGGATCAAGCGTTGTCTCGGGCGCAGAAGTCAGCAGCACTTCTTTTGCCGGATCAAAATCACTTTGTCTCATCTGTTTTATTATAGATTGGTGTGAATCGAACACTTTCGCTTTGTTGACCAGCCATGCCCTGCTCATCGCTTCATCGAACTCATAAACATATATTACGGGAAAGTTAAAACCGCTCTCTTTTGAATCATATTTTTGAACCAATTTGAATTTCGGCTCTAACATCGGATAAGGACTCACCACGTATCTGACATTCAGCATCGATAATCCCGCCAAGTCTCTTTCTATCGCCTTTCTATTCTGTTCCGGGAATAGTCTTAGCGCCGACTGTCGTGAATTTCCTTCTACCTTGTAGTATTTTTCAATAAATGAGCGATTAATCGAACTGATATCCAAATAAGATTGATATATCCCCATTTTTGCCGCATGGTATCCTCCGATGCTCTCGATCCCATGAGCAGCGAATTCTTTTGTAGAAAACAGATCTCTAACGGGAAATATTCTAAACTTTTCTCCAGAGTCTATCTTCTGACGGAAAAACAGGACAAGTGAACTTTGACGAGTTGATTTCTCCAAGAACGATGCATGTCGTGTTGGAACTTTACCAATGATTTTATTATCGACCCTGCCGAGGTCGATTAGCGTCAATGCGATGACCGCAAGTCCGATTACGGTCGGTTTTAATCCAACTTTCGTTCTGTAATACAATAATCCAAAAAAGACAAAAAGTATCAATATCATTACCCAAAAATCTGCGTAAAAAAGATCAAATCTTAAAGTGTTTATTGCGGCCGACTGCGGAACGGGATTACCTCTGATTGTTCTTTCTATACCGAGAAAAGCAGATAAAATACCGTTTTTAAACACTCCCGCCATAACTGCCGCCAAGCCGATTCCACTCAGAGTGTAGAGCAACGTTTTTTCTGCCGAATTTTTATCTTTTTTCTTCTTCTTCTGTTTTTCAGGCTTCTTTGTATCTTTTATAATAGTCTCTAATCCATACGCAGCAAGAATCGTAACGGAAAATTGAACCAGAATCAATATCATCGCAGGTACACGGAACTTATTAAAAAACGGCATGTAATTATAAAACATCGAGTAGAAGAGAGAGAAATGCCTGCCGAATGAGAGCAGAAGCGCAAGGATGATCACTATACCGAGAAACAGATTCAGATCGGTTCGTTTTTTCACGAGCGCGTAAACCGCAAGCAGCAGAACCAGGATTCCCATATAGTTTGGATAGTCGGTGAACGGCATATCGCCCCAATAAGTCGAACCGCCGAAACCGTAAAACGACGGTATCAAAAAGGTCATCATTTCACCCGGACTAAACGACCATTGCGTCGCATACTGCAATCCCACACCTCCCCCAGCGCCGCTTCCCCTCGTCGAAAACTCGCTGTAAGAGTGAACGGGAAGATAGAGCACAGCTGCGAGAGTGAAGGCAAGCAATAAGGCGACGATTGCATATCCAATTTTCTTTCCGATAACAATTGCCTCGCGTTTCCGCTTAAATTCCAGAATTATCGAATAGACCAGATAAGCGCCCATCATCATCCACGTATAATAGACTATCTGTATATGCTTACTTTGTAACTGAAATCCTACCGCTGCCATCATAAATCCGATGTTTGCCAAGGAAGGTTTCTTCCACAACTCCGAAATGGCGAAAAATGCCAACGGTATATACGCTGCCGAATATGCCTGTGAGCCATGGCCGAACACTATCATAGTTATGAGATACGGATTCAACATATAAACTATTCCGCCGAACAGTGAAATTACCTGTGATAACCCTCTTCTTTTCAGGAACAGAAATGTGAACAGACCCGCCATAAATATGTGCATCAGTAATTTAAACATCCAGGGCAATCCAAGACCGATTCGGATTCTTCCAAGCAGTTCTCCGGGGAGATATGTCAAAGGTGTAAAACTCAGACTTTCAAATGCGGGCATACCGCTGAATATATATGGATTCCAAAATGGATATTCGTTTGCTGTCTTATAAAACTTTTTTAACGGTTCTATCGTATTAGCGGCAGAAACCAAATCGGAAGAGATAAATATTTGATCGTTTGTATAATTATCAAAGAAAAGAATAAACTGTATTAAGAATAGAAGCGCGCCCCCTCTGAAGTAATCGCTCCCCACAATGGATTTAAGTTTTAAGAGAACGGTTTCTTTCAATTCTTTCCCGATTTTATTGAATTCCAATTTTTATTTAAAATTGACTCTTCTTTCGATAATAAAACTATCCATCTAAACCCTCTTATCCAATAAAAAAAGGACGGAAGAATATTCTGTTCTGACTCGTGTTCTGACAAAATTATACCAATTTTATAACCTACAACTGCTACGACGCTTTGTGTAAGATCATGTTAAATCGGCAGCTATATATTATTGACGGCATAAAGAATATGACGGAAGCAACTGCTATTAACCCAGTCTTAGAAATTAAAGAAAAAGTGTTTGCATCTACTTTTTATTTTCCTGATATTTATTCGATAACACTTTGCTATTTAAGACTTTATGAATATTATTTATCACGAGAAAAAATGTTAGAATTGATCACAAAAGCCATTAAGAATCCTCGAAGAGCAGCCGAGAAAACTTGGAATATTCTGAGAAGAACACAGCATCAAGGGCAGTGTTCTATCTGTGGGATAGAAACAATCATGTACAAATATGGCAAAAGTCTTACCGAAACCAATAAGTGTAAAAAATGTGGCGCTATCGCTCGAAATAGGCATCTTGCAATTGTACTATGCAAAGTCTTTGGCGTAGAAAAGCCTTTTTCAATGAAGAAATTTGTAGAAAATTCAAAAGATTTGGCTGTTTATGAAGCGCAAGGAAAAGGTCCATTAAATTTTCATCTTAAAAAGCTACAGGGATATGCCTGTTCGGAGTACGATCCTGATGTTCAACCGGGAAGTAATATTCAAGAAGGGATTCGGTGCGAAGATCTACAAAACCTCACATTTGAGGACGAGACGTTTGACCTGGTAATAACACAGACGGTTTTCGAGCACATACTTGAACCTGATAAGGCTTGGAAGGAAATAGCAAGAGTATTAAAACCGTCAGGATATCATATTTTCAGCATCCCGTTTCAGAACTCCCCAATTACTGAAAGACGTGTAAAAATAGATGATGGAGAAGAAATCTTTATCATGACCAAAGTTTACCATAACGACGGAGTAAGAAATTCGCTTGTTTACACCGATTATGGGTTAGATCTGCTTGATCACCTCAAAGATTTCGGATTTTCGACAGAATTGCATTCTCTTGGAGATATGGATTCAAATACATATAGAATTGACGGGGGGTATATTTTTATATCTCTAAAAGATAGACATTAATGCTTAAATTATAATGATCATCAAATTTAAAATTGGGGTTCCGAATTAAACGATTAAAAAAATTCTGTCCAAATATAAATAGATTTTAATTGTCAGGTATTTTTGCCATTACTTATTAAATATGAAGTTAAATGATATAAAAGAAAAAAGTTTTAAGTTCACGAAGTTAGAAGACGAAAAGAGCTTATATGCTCGATATTACGTTTACCATGTATCCATACGCTTGACCCGACTTCTGCTTAAGACAAATATTACAGCAAATCAGGTCACAATCGCAGGTATCCTTGTTGGCATTCTTGGAGCTGTTTCCATTATGTTGGGCACTTTGACATCTGCCATAGTCGGAGTAATCTTAATTCAAATTGGCTTCATTTTTGACGGAACAGATGGTCAAATAGCCAGATTCAAAAACCAATCAAGTGCTCAAGGTGTTTATCTGGATATTCTGAATCATCGGATACTTAATCCCTTAATGCCGTTAAGCATGGGCTTGATGGTTTTTATGAATACTGATAACTTTCCATTGCTGTTACTGACTATAGTAGGAACAATTGCTGCGTCTAATATTGCAACCACAACAATGCAATTCATTATTCAGGAGCTTTTAACGGCGGGCGATAAAAAGTTCTATAACATAAACGATCTTCATAAAGGCGGCTGGTATGGAGCAAAGCAAAAATCAGCTCCCATGCGGCTTATCAAATTCTTTATTTTTCACCCTGGAAATGTTAATTTTACTTGTGTATTGTCTATCTTCTATTATTTCTATCCATCAATTGCCACAGGGTTAATCATTGTGTTTTGTCTCTCCCTTATAGGATCGCAATTAATGATGATTATTCAGTGGCATAGAAAAAATACAATACAAGAAATAGCAGAGACAACATTAAAAAAAATATTAGAAACCTATGGAAATATAAAATGAAAAGAAACGAGAATGAATCGTATTCATAGCGGCAAAATCCGGATTTTCAATATACGTTATGTTCAGTGATCTACCACCTCTCTTTAATTACAGGCTTAATAGCTTCGCGTTTAAAGCCAGCCACTAAAGCTATTTCTCATATATCTAATGATTGAAGGATTCTTAGTTGATTATCCTAACAAAGTGCTGCCATTTATATCAAGGAGGCATTTTGGCAAGTCAATATTGGCAAGATGCAGTCTCTTGAAGCTCCTGCTTCAAGAATAACTGCACTCCATTAAATTCAGATGACTAGTTGATAGATAAGCCAGAGAATATTCCAAGTCGCTCCGTCAAGCCCGAAAACGATTGAGTTACCTTTCTTCAGTTAGAAAAGATTTGCCCCATCTATTTGATCAGGATCAACAATATTTCAGTCAAATAATATCCATGCGTCTATTCACAATCAAGCAAATTCAAATGCCCTACTTTGTCCGTATCCCTCTTTTCACAAATTCGAATGCATCTTTTACGCGAAATAAAACTCCCAAAAATGTCAGATTTAAGTTCTTTTTGATAATAACAGTCATGTAGACCGCCTGCGCGAAAAACCCGAACAATAACGCTCCAGCCATTCCATGCGCTCCATGTTCAGGTACGAGATAAAGTCCCGTTGCTATCGCAATGACCAGAGTTATCAATCTTCCGTACAAAACGGTTTTCGGTTTGTTCTCCGCGAAGGCGAGTAATGAGCTCATTGAAGTGACCGGTATAAAGGTAGAAGCGATAATCAAAAGCTGTAGTATTACGTAGGAACCCTCATACCTTCCCCTATAAAGCAGCGATAAGAGCGGTTCAGAGAAATAGAAAGCAATTATATTCAGTGGCAGTAAAATCAAATAGAGGTAGCATAAAATCTTCTCATAAAGCGCTTTAAGGTCTGATCTTCGATTTTCCAAAACAAGTTTTGAACCATATGGATACAATGTAACATCGAGAACTTGAGGGATGGACTGATAAAATTTGTATATGAATTTTGCCGAATTATAATACGCCACCTGTATCGGACCCGATAAATACGAGATCAAATAGGAATCACCCGTATTCGCAATCAAATTAGCCGTTGCGGCTCCGACAGAATACTTTCCGAATTTAAAAATATTTTTAAGAATATTAAGAGAAAAACTCAATCGAATCTTTTTCAAAACCTGTGCGCTTAGAATAAATCCAATCAGCGCTGATGCGAATGCCGACAGAGTTGAAAGATATATCAGCTGCGATGATGCCCTGAAATTGCCCTCGAGATTAAGATAGATCAATCCTATCATCAGTATCAAAAAATAAGTCCCGTTCGCCACGAACAGTTTAACCGGTTGCCTCATAGAAATAATGATTTTTTGTGCATAAGTCTTTAAAAACATGCTTAACAGAAATAAAGGAACGGCCGATTGGAGTAATTGTCCAAATATATCAGCATTAAGAGCAGCTGCGATCGAGCCGCGGTAATATAAGATCGGAGCAATAAGAATTAGATTCATCAACATTGAAAGTAAAAATGAATTATACGGAAGTAACGGCTCCCAATCATCTTTTGACATTTCCCGTATCATATACCTGTAAACCATGGCAACACTGATAAGAGTAATGAATTGTACCATTCCTTGGGCTAACACATAGGAGCCGAATTCATCCGCTGGGAGAACCCTGACTACTAAAAAAATAGCTATAACACCGTACACAAGATAAAGCAACTGAGAACCGGCTGCCCAGAGACCTTTATCGATGTATTTATCTACTCTAAACATAATAATTTATACATACTCTGATAAATGTGTAAATGTAAATCTGATTTTTACTGAACCCAATTTACCAAGCGCTGCTTTACTTCAGCAATACCATCTTCCGCGTCTGCGCGAATTCATCTGTCGTAAGACGGTAGAAGTAAATTCCCGATGCAAAATTTGAAGCATCCCACGTAACAGTGTGAACGCCGGCAGGTATTTCACCGTCCACGAGTTGAGTCACTACCTGCCCCTGGAGGTTATAAATTATCAAACTCACGTTAGATAGATTCGGAAGAGAATACTCGATATTAGTTACCGGATTGAACGGGTTGGGATAGTTAATCGATAAATTAAAACTAATTGGGAGCTTTTCTTCGTCAATACCAATGGGTTGCGAATTGGTGATAATAACAATCTCGAAGTTCGAATTAAATGGATCGTTACTTATTATTTTGAGCACTGTTTCAGAAAGAGTTCTGACTACAGGAGAACTTACAATCCAGGTTTCGCTTGATTGTTTTATGCCGATTTCTATGGGTATGTCAAGCACCGTATAAATAGAATCGGTTATTAAAATTTCGGATATCTGTAGCGGCGCGGCGCTGATATTTTCAATTTGTAAGAAAAGAGTATCAGAATTCCCGACCTCGACAAACCCGAAATCTAAAGTATCGGATGGAATAACTACTAACGAAGGATATTTAGCTCCTGATACAAAAACGTTCCTTAATCCCCATTCATCTGATGTTGCAGGCGAATCTGAATGTGTATATTCGAATCTAATCGTATTCAATGAATCGACAAGATATCGGGGCAATACTATGTTTTGTTGGATACCCCAAGACATTCCTGCCGTGATGTTTGCATCCGCTAAGTAAATTCCGTTGAGAAAGATCGACAGTTCGCCTGCTGTTGTTATGTCAAAGGCTTCAAAGCTCAACTCCGCGCTTTGCGAAAATGCGTTCTGAGTACTTTCAAAGCATAAACCTAATTCGGTTACATTTGATGAGTCAGGACTATATTCAAAAATTGTATCGACTAATAATGAAGCGTTTATACATTCAGCTGCTAAGGGTTTCTCAACCCAAACGGGACTTGACCAAGCAAACCGATCATTTACGTTTCCTTCCGACGTCACTCTAAGATAATAAAACGAACTTCTATTGAATGAAGAATCCCTCAGTGTAAAATCATAAGACGTTACGTTTGTACCACTGATTAAGGGTATCGAACTATATTCTTTACCATCATATTTCACTATCTCAAGATTTTTGATCAATGTATGGGACTCAACTTGACCCGTTAATTTTGGAAGAGAATCACTACTGATTTCAGAACCCATCCAAGCGTCATTCACTTTAAAATCGACTATTGTTCTATGATCCGTAGTGCCGAATACCCTGCGGGCTTTAATCGCCGCAAATACCGATTCTCTGGAAAGATCATTTGCGTAAACTCCGGTTAATCCGGTTCCGCGAGCTGTAGAGTCCAATGCCGTTGGTGCCCACATCCATCCGTTTCCCGGATAACCGAAATGATCATCGCTCGAGGCTAATATGCCTAATTTATGACCCATTGCAAGCGCATCTCTTACATAATGACCGGGCGTTCTTCCTCCGGAATATTGATGATCAAGGGGGTTTAAGAGAAATTCATTTGCGCCGTGTTGCGAATATATTTCAACCAGAGGCTGGAATTCATCGTTTCGGTAAGTCCAGTCCACTTTGCGCGATCCCCATGCAATATGATGAGGAATTGTTAATGCTCTTTGTCCCTCCAAAGCTCTCCAGAGATCCGTAGGCAGCGGATGGTTTATAAAACCGTAAGGCTCACCGATATCTGTCGGGTAAATTATGTGTTTATGTCCTCTCCTCTCATTTGTCCACTCCCACCCAAGAAACGCTACAAAATTACCCGCATTATTATAATCTCTGGCTGCATTTCTGATTATTTCCCATATCTCCGCTGAAAGATAAAATTTTCCATACGTATGGTCGTGGTCGGTCATTGAGACAAAATCAAGATTGGCGACAAGCCTTGCGTAATCATAAAAGCTTTCTACAGATCCGTTTCCATCGCTAATATTTGTATGATTTTGGATATCCCCCCAATATAGTCTATATTCAGGTAGTGAATCTTCGACTAAAAACGGATTACTTATGAAATCACTTCCAGCAGAATCTACAGCTACTAACTGATATCTCCCCGCAGAGGGCGCGAAGTCCAACGTTACCCGTCCTGAATCATTCTCTTCGAATATTGCTGTAGTCCCAATCCCGCAATCCGCAGCGTCAACACACGAAATTGTGAGTGATCCCGCGTAATTTGTATCACGATTGTTGTATTGATCAAGGGCTGTAATCTTTACCGTTAAAATATCGCCGCTTTGCGATATAGATGGCACAGTTATTAAAAAGTGCTTTGCTTCCCTTGCAGCTATTTGTATAGTAGGAACAGGAATAATTTTGCTGAATGAGCCACTACCCTTTTTATCGGTAAGTATTGAAAATTCGTATTTTCTTGCATGGACATTGCTCCAAGTCCTACCGTTGGGAGATAACAAGGTATCACCATAAATAATCGTTATCGTATCCCCAACAGCAGGGGGAGAGTTTGTGAATGTCATCCTTATCGCATAATAAAATGGTCTGTTTTGTCCTATACTTAAAGAAAATTCTGTTGCAGGATTGCTGGTAGCCCCACTCACAAATCCTACATCGGATGAATTAGAAACTTGAGGATAAGTCCAACTTTTACTAAAAGCCAAAAACGCAAAGGGCGTTCGTAACAATATCTTTCCACCGACAATAAAACTATCTTTCTTGACTACGTAACTAAACTTCCACGATCCACTTGAACGTGCAGAGGATTTCGCAGGTGACACCCAGGCAGTATCGATACTATCCTGACTGATGACGCTCACCACAAGTTTTGGAGTGGTTACGTCATCAAAATCAATTAGACGTTCTTCGGTAAATATATACTCCCTCAAGGCAGTTTGATCTTTGGTTTGCTTTTGCTCTTCAAACGAGACAAAAATTATCAAGAGCATTACTATACCAAGATCATGTATTCTATTTGTTATTCTCGTTTTTGTCTTAATTGTCAATTTGATTCGCCATAATCATGTTATTAAGTGCTATAATTTAATAGGGTTATGTAAATATTCCAATATTAAATAGACTCTTATGATTGTCCCATATCAATTATAAGTTTCCGAAAACTTTTACAAATCATTAGATTTCATCATATTTTTCGATTCTGATAGCGGTTGCTTATATTTTTGTAGTTTATTTTATGTATGATCAGTTGTGATATTCTGTTATTAATTTAATCCACGTATCCCAAACCGCGAAGACGTTCTTCAATCGCTTTCTCCTCTTCAGGAGTGTAACCTTCGGAATCATCTTCAACTCCTGCCGATTCCGTATCATCCGCGTCCACATGGAATTCAGGAGGTGTTTCAAAAATTTCATTGAGAACCCTTCCGTCCATGTCACCTGGAGGTTTTATACCGTACGCTGCTAAGATGGTCGGAGTCAGATCCATAATACTTGCACCATCGATTTTTTCACCCTGTTTAATGCCCTGCCCGGTCGCGATAAAAATTCCATTTTCATCATGATGAGCTGTCTTTAACGGATCGTATAACCTTCTGTCAGCGGGAATGTTCCGTATCTCACCCCACTCATAACCGCCAATAATGAACTGAATATCCGGAGCATTTTCGACATATGGTCCACTGTAAATATCTTCTCTTAATAGTATCTCTACGTCCAAGTCAGAACCATCCCGTGGATCAGTTATATTTTTAAACTTTTCCGCTATCTCACTTCTGAGAGCATCATAATCTTCCTTCTCTACAATTCCTTCGGGTCTGTCTACTGTATTAATATAGATACCACCCGGTAAGGCGACAGCCTTGGTTTTGCTCCAATCGACACCGCCTGTTTGGATCAGATCAAGAATTGACTTTCCTTTTCCTTCTATCACTCCGAGAGGAACCCGCTTCTCGATTGATATTGGAACTATACCCCGAACGAAATTCTTCAATCCGACTTTTTCCAATACGGAGGCTATTCCCTTTTGAGTCAATCCCAACTTTCCAAGTAAGGAAGTAGGTTTTTTCAGAGTCAAATATCCTTCGTTTATAAGCCATTGATTCAGATAAAATCCCTTATCCCGCCTGTGGAACCCATGGTCTGACATAACGAACAGCGTATATTCCTCTTTAGAAAGAATCTCAAGAAGTTCTCCGATTTCACCGTCAAGAACGGTAAAAAACTTTCTCATCTCTTCTTTTGCCCACGCCGCTTCGTTCGCATCCTCTGAATACATCTTATTGATCAGTTGATGAGACATCCTGTCCGTCCCGGTATAAACTAACATCATGAAATCTTTATTTTCTTCTTCAAGGAGAAATTTCATTGCCTTCGTACGTTTTTTCAATATCCTGTGGCAATTTTTTACAACCTCCTTAGCCGTGAACCGGTCACCTTGATCAGCATCAAGTTCATACCCCCCCGTGACAGAGTCCAACTTTCCTTTCAGTGATTTCGGATAAGTGAAATTTGAGAGAGTCGAAGGAGCCAAAAATCCTGATATCATAAAACCGTCTACCGTCTTGGGCGGATATGCCACCGGATTATTGAATATGCCTGTTGTGTATCCTTGAGAATTCAGTATATCCCAAAGCTCGTTTTCATCGGCAACGTCATGATTATCAAACCGTTTGATCTTATATGACTCTCTTTCAAGCCTGTAAAAATTGTACATCCCGAGTTTTCCGGGATTCTTCCCGGTAGAAAAGCTGAACCACGCTGGACAAGTTAACGGTGGAAACGTACTCTTCAGGACTCCGTGAACGCCTCCCTCAATGAGCGATTTCATAACCGGCATGACACCCTGCTCTATGAAAGGCATAATGATATCGAACGTACCGCCATCAAGTCCTAAAAGAACTATCTTCTTTTTCTCAGCCGTTATAACTACCCCTTTGAATTTTAAATAGTGTTCTCAGTGCCGTTTCAATAACAATGTAAAAAGACCTTATCATCGTAAACGGCAGTATAGTGAACCAATGATACCAGCTGGCGTAAATAATAAAAAATCGCATATTGCTTCTAAACTTGTTCTTAATCTTGAAGAATGAAAAGGCTCCGCCTGTTGCGGATGATACTTTGTGCCAAATAAGGGAGCGTGGTTCGAATACCACTTTGTACCCTGCCGCTTGCGCTTTAAAACTGAAATCAACATCCTCAGTGTAAATATAATACGCCTCATCCAAAAGACCAATCTTCTCAAAGAGCTCTCTCTTGATGAGCATACAGCAGCCTGTCGCGTAATCCACTTCATGAGAGAGATCATATTTGCCGTCGTCTTGCTTGCGCAAACCTCTATGGTATATATTCCCGGTAAAAATATTTACGAATCCCCCCGCGTACCAAATCAATTTTCTATTATTATAGTAATTGATCTTCGGCGCCACTATCCCAACTTTTTCTTCTGATTTAAATGCTTTTACAAGATGTTCTAAAAAATCTTCATGCAGAATCGTATCGTTATTCAATATAAGGAAATATTCTGCATCCCCATTAAGAGCTTCTTTAATAGCAACGTTATTTCCACCGGCATACATCAAATTCGTATTATTTTTAAGTAGATTTACCGAGGGGAATTCAGCTGCTATAATTTCAGCGGAACCATCGGTTGATGCATTATCAACGATCGTTATATCAAAATTATCATACTTGACCTTCTGCAATGAATTCAAACACTCGATAGTGTCTTCCTTTCCGTTCCAAGTCAGTATGATAACTTCGACCTTTGGAAAATTTTCTATCTCTGTCATCGGATCAAACTTTCCAAAGTCTCGACAAGATTTTCCCATGAAAAAATATGCTTGTGCTCGGCTATGTTATTTTTAAATTCTTCAGATTTATGATTTTTGAAGAAATCAATGACCGCATCGGCTACTGCGCTGCTTGAACCGGGTTCTACTATGTACCCTGTTTCACCATCCCGCACCACTTCCGGCAATCCACCAACCCTTGTAACAACAACAGGTACGTCAAAAGCGTATGAGATCTGCACGATACCGCTTTGCGTGGCGTTTTTATATGGAATCACAACCAAATCACTGTTCAGAAAATATTTTTGTACATCCTCGTTTGGAATATACTTGTCGATTACGTTAATTTTGTTGGAGATACCATGTTTCTGTATCAGGTCCATGTACGGTTTCTTCTCGTCATAAAACTCGCCGGCAATGGTCAATCTGACATCAACTTCCTTCAATATCTTTGGCATGGCATTTAATAAATACTTCAAACCTTTATATTTTCTTACATATCCAAAGAACAATATATTGAAAGGCGGCTTTTTTTCATTTCCATTTTGCGCGTGGTTTTCTGATCTATTTTCAAACATATCGTAAACCGGATGGAAATTTTTCACTATTACGGCATCAGGATACATCTCAAGGAGATTCACCTTATCTTCTTCCGAATGAACAAGAAACCTGTCAACGTTATTAAAAACTTGCCTGCTTAACAAACTATCTATCTTTGATTCTTCATGGGGACGAACATTGTGACAGATAAATATTCTTTTGGTAGTGTTTTTTATTTTTTTAAGTATCGAGTTATAAGCCGGACTAAAAAACGGCTGCCACCAGTGAAATACCACGGCATCCGGTTTTTGCGCTTTTATGAATTTAGCCGTTTTTCGCCAGGATAGAGGGTTTATCGAATCCAACAACCGATCTGAAGGAGCTTTGAATATTTGATCTGATACGTCAAACTGAGTTTTTCCAGGGAAAAAAATCGACGGATACATCCGTTTAAAATTCACTATAGAACAGTCATGTCCCTTTTTGATAAATTCATTATATAAACGGGTATTGTAATGGGAAATTCCCCCTCTATAAGGATGCGAGGGGCCGACTAATATGATTTTCATCTAAGAGACCTTCTGTCGGAACTAATGCCTATCCCTTAGGTTAGATTTAAACATCAGAATCCACATAAGTTCTTTCAGCAATAGAGTATTTCAAATTTTCTTCCCTCGCAGTGATCATCTCCGCGAGTAATCCAAGTGAAATAAATTGGATTCCGACTATCATCAACAGGATTCCTAGAAAGAGAATCGGCCTGTTTCCTATCCATACTCCACCGAACCATTGTATGGTCAGATATCCGTTTATTACCAATCCCGATAAAAATAGAAACCCTCCCAAAATACCGAAGAAATGGAGCGGATTCCGTTCAAATTTCCCAAGAAATAGTACGGTGGTGAGGTCTAAGAAACCCTTTAGGAATCGGCTGGCGCCAAATTTCGTTTTCCCGAATTTACGTGGTCTATGATTCACAACCAATTCACTGACACTAAATCCGGCTAATTTTGCAAGTACCGGAATATATCTGTGCAGCTCCCCGTAAACTCTCACGGTCTTAATGACATCTGACCGATAGATCTTTAACCCGCAATTAAAATCGTGTATTTTTATACCTGACATCATTCGTGTTACAAGATTGAATATTTTACTCGGAAATCTTTTTGTCCACGGATCTTTTCGATTTTTCTTCCAACCGGAGATAACATCGAATCCTTCATCTAATTTCTTTATCAGAACGGGGATTTCCGCCGGATCATCCTGCAGATCGGAATCCATAGTAACAATCATCTTTCCATTGGAAATTCTGAACCCTTCGGAGAGGGCGGCGGCTTTTCCATAATTTCTTCTGAAGCGAACTCCATTTATACGGGAGTCTTTATCCGCGAGTGATTTTATTTTGTCATAGGAACTGTCTCTGCTCCCATCATCAATGAATATCAATTCATACTCGGCTGATAAATCTTTCATCACTCCACTGATTTCCTCCGCTAATTCGAGGATCGATTCTTCCTCATTGAATACAGGTATGATTATCGATAGTTCAGTTATTGATTTCATTACCGACTTCCTCTATGGCTAAATTTACTTTCCTGTCTGTATATTCAATTGAAATAGAGCCTCCGAGCTCTTCGCTGAAAATATGCACTATTCTCGGCAGCTTCACTCCGTTCACCGTTTCGATAATCTCGAAACGTTTTTCAATCGTATAATCTGCATTTAAAAAAGAGATGACCTGTCTCGTCAAAATTAGATCATTTTTGTCGACCCAGTTTGCCGTTTTTATACCATGTTTAATTATCTCAAAATAATATTTACCGTCATCAATTCTATACTCGACCAAACTGTCAATATCTGTATCGGTAAATGTCACCACGCCTAACATTAGTTCTAAAAATTCATTCAAACCCGCATTAAAGGGTAATCCCATAAAATTCAGGTCGTCCGGTGATCCTTCCATGAATTCCTGTCTGAGAAAATCTCTTATAGAATAATGACCACTGTCGGCTTTCATTTCGACAAGAGGTATGCCAAGAGGACCTCTGATGCTCATCTCAATCGAATAAGGCATTTCAATCCTTATGTAGCTTGATCCCATCTGTGCCATTTCCTTGGTATCGATTGCAATTCTCGCCTCTGCTTCCATTGTGGACAGTCTATTTTTGTTTTCCCTTAATTTAGAAATAATTTCCTTAACAGTTATTGTTTCATGTTCGAGAGGCTTAGTTGTGCTCATCAGACCGCAACCCGAAAATAAACTAAGTAGAGAGGTAAGCGTTAAAAGAAGTTTGATATTATTCAAAATTTAGTATAGATGAATTATTGTTATTCGAAAATGTCTTTTTCTATTGTTGTTGATTCTGCTTTTTCAGCGTCTAAAGCCCTTTCGTAAAATTCTTTAGCTTTTCCCCTGTTACCCAATTTTTGGAGAATATCACCCATATGCTCCAATACTTCAGCATTCGTTTGATCGATCTCTATCGATTTCTTTACATATTCTTCAGCTTGCCCTGTCTTCCCCATCTTGAAATAAATCCAGCCGAGAGTATCAAGATATGCCGGATTTTTCGGAGATTTTTTCACGGCTACCTGTGACATCTCAAGCGCTTTTTTCAATTTTATCCCCCTTACTGAAAGACTATAAGCATAATTGTTCAAGATCGTACTGTTTGTGG
Source organism: Fidelibacterota bacterium MT.SAG.3 (assembly GCA_004402895.1). Taxonomy (GTDB): domain Bacteria; phylum Fidelibacterota; class SORT01; order SORT01; family SORT01; genus SORT01. Next base: position 24,554 of record SORT01000004.1, read on the forward strand.
GGTCTTTGCTGAGCAGCTGTAAATGCAGATCATCCGACTCATCATATTTCTTGAGATTATCATATACTGATGCAAGCACGGTTATTGTAGATATATCTTCAGGTCTAATCATGAATGCACGTTCAAGCGCTCTTTCCGCTTTTTTATAATTTTTTACCTGGTTGTGTGCCGAGCCCAATAGATACATGACCGACCAGCTATTTGAGGCAATCTTTTCACCCTTATTCAGTACTTCAATCGCCTCATCATATTTCTCCTGTACGAGATAAATTCTACCTAAATTTGAATAACCAACCGGATTCCGGGGAGAAAGATCAATAAGCTCTGTCAGATATTTTTCAGATTCGGAAAATTCATCAAGCTCCGCAGAGACGATGCCTAAATAAAAATATATTCTCCATTCCTTTTCATTCCCGGGTAATAACTTTATGAAGTGCTCTTTTGCGAGTTCGATATTCCCCTCGCGCCAATATAGATCACCCATAGAGATCAGAGTAGAAAGGTCGTTTGCATTTTGCTTGAGACGGTCTTGGTAAAGCTTTTTTGCCTCCTCGAACTTTCCCTTATCGACATAATAATCAGCCAGTTTCCTTCTCAGAGCTTGATTTTCCGGATTCTCTTCATAGTATTTTGAAAAGAGTTCTACCGATTTTTCTTCTTCGCCCATTCTTTCATAAAGATCACCTGCCCGTAATAGCGCCTCTCCTACCGATGAATCGGTATCATACAGCTCCTCATATGTTTGCGCGGCATTTTTTCTCATTCCCGCTCTTTCATAAGATTCTGCTAATTGGTACCATGCGTTAATGTCCTGAGAATTGAGTTTTACCAACTTATCATACCATCTTGAAGCAAGCTTATACCGTTCGGTCACAAAATAGATCCGAGCTATTAGCCCGATTGCCTCAACTCTTTCGGGTTCCAATTCGATAGCCTTCTTAGCTGAAGTTATTGCCTCAGCGTATTTCGAAAGTCTCGTATAATCCTCCGACAATGCCAGATGAATAGTAGCGGAAGTCGAATCGAATCTAAGAGCAATTTTGTATTCTTCTATTGCCGCCCTATAATTCTCTTGCAGATCAAGTAACGAACCTTCCATAAAATGATTTATGGCAAGAGCATTATATTCTCTTTCTGACTCTTTTCCCCGATTTTCAGATCTCGAACTCTTTTTGGGAGCGCTACCGCATTGAATTACCAAGAAGCTTAATATCAGCAGCGTTAAGCTGTACATCTTTAACATCTGTTTCTTCATTGCAGTATTAACTTATTCAAGCTCCCTATATGTTACAAGCGAAAACTATATTTATCAAAAAAGCTTGCGGCGAATGTGATTTGACACTATTTTTTTAGATATGTGTAAAGATTACAATTATCAATGATTTGTTCAATACAATTATATACTGAACCGTTATGAACGACAATATCTGGACAATGCTCAAGGTGCTGTTTACGATAGTAGTGTCCATCCTTATATACAATTATTTTAATGGAGAATTCTCTCCGAACATCGCAAAATCTACGCTTATAGACTCATCTCTCAAGATGCTGAAAGATATATTAGCAGAGAGCGTCAATGACAATGAAACTGGGGAAAGCGCCAGAAAGAACTTCCAGTCGTTTTCTGAAAAAGTATCTAAAGGAGAAATAACACCCGAAGAATTCCAAGACGTCGCAGCTGCTATACTAAACATCAGAATGGAGAAGGGAGTTAACATTGATAGCGATTTACAGAAGATAATTCTCGATATGAAATTCGCGCAGAAAGAGGCAGAACTTAACAAGATGTCCGGGAAAGCCTCAGACGCTCAATATGAATCTATCGCACTGAAAATTGAAGAACTTGCTTCATTTCAGGAAGAGAACAAACCAATCTTAACTTTGAACGATCACTGGTCGAAAATTACTCCGGCTGCTGAGCCTCAGATATTTAAAAAGGGCAGCAGTGTGGAGATCATAATTGCATATGATCCTGTCGAACCTGTTAGATTATCTCTCACATCTCCAACTTCCCTTAATAGAAGGGAATCGAGCACCATTATAATCGAAAGCTCACCGAGAGTCGTGCCTCTGATCAAGATCACTGATAATTTGGATGTATTAGTAGATTCAACTATGATAATACATTTAGATTCTGTGAAATTAATACTCTTGAAGAAAAGTTTAGAACGACTTCAACATGCGAAAACGCTTAAAAAAATTATAATGAAAAAAATTGACGCAGCAGCTGAATCGCCACCGTCTGACAATTAATCTTATCCATAAATTTCCTTCTGATTACAGCTGCAAACTTTTACCATTTTCCGATTCGCTTTCCATGCATCTGTTTTATCAGATTTTGCAGTAGAAATGTGTCTTATATTGGTATATGTATCACCGCATACGGGGCACATATCATTTCCGCCATCTGTCTTTGCCGTTTTTGTTGCAAAACTTCTATCTTTAGCCATTTATAATACTCCTGTAGAATCAGACCTTTTTATCTGATCCAATAATAGATTTCTTTTTCATCTTTCCCCCTTTAGATTGTGTATGTCCAATCAGAGCCTTATCTGCCTTTGCTATAAGAGCATCAGGTGTTTCTCCATCATCAGGATATGTTGAAACTCCTATAGCTATCTCGAATGTAATATAATCCTCCTTATATTCCAATACACTCTTTTCCAGATCTTTTCTTACCCTCTCAGCGATCTCGATCGCCAATTCCTTTGAGACGCCTAATATTACCAAACTAAATTCATCGCCTCCGTAGCGAGTGACCGTATCCGACTCGCGAATCAGTTGTTTTGCTTGCTGTCCGACTGTCTTAAGTACCAAATCCCCCGCTAATTGGCTGTATTTTTTATTAATTTTACCGAAATTATCTATATCTATGATAAAGATAGAAAATTTTTCTTCGTATCTCTTAGCTCTGATTATCTCTTTTTCTATAGATTCTTTAAAGTGTTTAATATTCGGTAACCCTGTGGTCTTGTCATATAAATTTTGCGACCTTTTTTCAATGAGAAGTTTCAACCTTGAAATAGCCTGACCCGTCATAGTGCCTATGGAAGTAAGAACAGCTTTATCCCTGTCGGAGTATTTCGCGGGTGAAACGCTGTCCAATCCAATTACACCATATATTTCGTCTCCTATGGAGATAGGAACTCCGAGATAAGAATGATATTCACCGCTTATTTTTTCATCACTCAAAAATCGCGGCTTAAAATATCCATCCTCTTCTGATTCAGGAATGAGTACCGAGCTGTTCTTGGAGAATACGTATCCGTGTAAACCACCCTCTACCGGATATTCTACACCATCAACATAATTATCCTTAGTTCCTTCGGTCGAATAGATCTTCAAAGTATCCTTCTGTGAATCTTTGATAAGCGATATGGTTATTACATCGCTTTCTATAAGCGATCGGCATGCTACGGAAGCATAATTAATCACATCTTCTATTCTTTTAGCCCTCTGAATAGAAAGAAGTGATGTATGAAGCTCGCTGATTAAATGCAATCTCCCATGAAAGTTGAAAATATATTCCAATTGAGAGATAGTTTTTTCTAAAAGTAAAGCGAACCGCTCCATTAATTTTTTATCCGAATCTCCAAACGAGTCTTCAGCGCTGCTATCCACAAATAAAACCCCAAAAGGTTTTTGCGAATAATATACAGGTGTTCCGAGCAGAGATTTCACAGGCGCTGAATCTGAGAGATAGTCAGGAACCTCATCTATCTCATTGAAGCTTTTAACAAGTATTGTTTTTCCGGTTTGCAGGATCTTTCCCAGTATCCCCTCACCCATGGCGATCTCTTTGTGAAAGTCATCGAATTCTTCGTCAGGAACTGCCGCCTGAATACTCATCGTGGAACCACCCATATAAAATGCGGCGGATCGCGCTACGAACGTATCGCTAAGAGATTCGAGAAAAAGTTTCAGATAAGAAGAATATTCCTGTTCAGCTGTATAATCTGGGATTTTTGTCAGGTCAATTTCTTCCCGGCTCATGCTTGAAGATGAAAATTTCCTTGTCAACTCTTTCAAACTGACTTCTCTGTTTAATTTTGATCTGTTTGATCTTACCAACAGCAGCATCCCGCAGCCGAAAAGCGTCAAGGCTGCCATAATCCTAAACAGACTGAGATAGATGGAATCCGAGCTGCTTGGCATAAAATATAATAGAATTAGTGAGGTGAAAAACAACAACCCAACACCAATAGTTGAAATCCTCTCTCTTTTGCTGTCGGATGATTTATGTTCGGAAATTAACAATCGTAAGCCATTATATAAGGAGTATATCGAGGCTTAATTTAAAATAAAATGACAGAATGTCAATAAAGATTGATTCGCGCGATGATAGACGGAATTATCCCATAACGAAAGATTTCGCTATCACTGATTTATAAAACTTAAAACTACTCGTTTATTACTTCATTCTCCGAAGGGTTGTCAAGATCGGTCTCGTCATCTTCCTCTTCATCGATCTTTTCATCTTCTATAGTAGCTTCTTCCTCGATCACATCAAGTGAATTATCTTCATTTTTCTCAATATACCTCGGGCTTGATAATGCAGGCATTCCATCTTCATTACCGATAGAGATTCCATCATACATGAAATAGCCTCCGCTCACAAGTATCATCAATACGGCAAACCCTGCAGCAAGGGCTTTTATGCCAACAGGACTTGACTCGAAGAGCTCCATTATCTTATCTCTGAGTGAGTTTTCAGCATGTGAATTCAGCTTTTCGTAAAGCCGAGTCTCAAAATCCTCCGAGGCGTTTACCTTAGTCATTCTTTTGACACTTCCGAGAATATTTTTTATCTCTGATTTTAGTTCCGAACAATCTGAACAAATCGCCTCATGTTCGAGCATCGATTTATTTTTTTGAGTAGTTAGTTCGTTGTCAATATAGTTCGTGAGATTCTCACGATATCCGTTACAATCCATCGATAGGCATCCTCCTTTGGTATCGGATTTTCTGTCTTGATTTCTTTTTCATTACTCTTGCTTGTTCTTCCAACTTAATGATTCATCTCTTTCAACAAGTCTCTGAGTTTTAGTCTCCCCCTGTTGACCCGAGACTTTATTGTTCCGAGCGGCACTCCAACTATCATACTAATTTCATCATAAGAAAGTTCCTGAATATCTCTAAGAATTATGACCGTCCGGAACTTTTCCGGTAATTGTTGTATGGCTGCTTGAACGATCTTTTCGGTAAAAAGAGTATCTACATCTTCTTCAGGAGTTTTGTCACTTGCCGGCAACTCGAATTCTTTTTCATCGGGACCCATTCTGGAAATTGAGAATATCCGGCGTCTTTTCCGTTTACGCAGCTCTGTTTTAGCTAAATTCCCTGCTATAGTGTATATCCAGGTTGAAAATCGCGCTATATTTTCATAAGCATTCTTATTTTTATAAACTTTCAGGAATGTATCCTGCACAATATCTTCCGCTTCGTCCATCTGACCTAAAAATCTGAATACGAAATTCACGAGCCTGTCCTTGTAACGGTGAATGATCTCTTCAAATGCATATTCATCACCGTTTTGGAATCGAGCGATCAGATCCTCATCACTGAATTTATTACTCTCCTCAGGCAACGGCTTCACCTTTTTTATCAAACATTTTCAGTACCAGCTCGGTAAAAATTACTCGATGAGGAATCTTGGTCTGTTTGATCTTGAGATCTGATTCTCTTACCAATATAAGAGATTCAACCAGATCAGCCCGTTTCCAATATTTTGCGGCATCCTTCTTATTTTGCTCCCTCGGAGACCAACGAGCAGAGGAATTACTTCCTGTTTCCAAATAAACCAGAGTGTTCATTATAAAATTATAAATTGTTATTGTAATCGCTGTAGGTTTTTCTCCTCTCTCGAGCATATTATCAATTGCAGATAATGTCCAGTTCAAATCCTTGTTTGCGAAATACTTTTCTAAATCAAACGGAGAAAGCTGACGTGAGAAGCCGATAGCTTCTTTCACATCATTCTCTTCGATTAATTCTTTCTCGCCGATAAATATGGATAATTTTTCTATCTCCATATCTATCATCTGAAGCGTATCTCCTGCATATTCGGCGATCAACCCGGAAGCGTCACGCGATATATTTTTATCTCTCGATTTTGCCAACAGTGTTATCCACTGAGGCATTTTATTTGCGAAGGGGGTCTCTATTTTCACGCTCATAAGATTTTTATTTATCGAAGAATACCATTTTCTGCGGGCATCAAAATTCAATGATACGAGAATGACGCAATTATCAAGAATGGGATCGTTCATATATTGCGCCAAACCTTTTATTCCTTGCTCGTTCATTCGCTGAACGTCGTGTATTACGATCAGCTTTTTATTCGTGAAAAGATTTGCGGTCGACAGAGAATTAATTATATTTTCTGCCTTATCCGAGGCTGCATGAAACGTCTCTAACGTATAATCAGAGTCATCAGAGCCGTGAAATTGCTTTTTTACCTTATCTATGAACCTATCACGAAGATAAGAATCCGCCCATAGCTTCCTGCCTGCTAATAGATAAACAGGTTTTAACCCATCTCTTTTCAGTGACCGTTCAGCATCACTGTAATTTTGAGGCGCTGAACCGCTCGTTTTAGCCATCACTTTCACCACTAAGACGCTTTTTTTCTTCGTTTTTCTTAACAGCCATTCTCAGCGTAAATGCGAACCCTCCCCAAACGAAACCAAGAAATAACACCATGGTCACTATTGTATTAAGCTCCATCTTGCGATTCTCCGTTTGAGGTCATTTTAACGAGCATCTTGTTAAAAACAATAAAAAAAGTTATGACCACCCCCCACTGCAGCAGAGTGGTACCAATATTATAAGTGTGGAACGGATTCCATATGGCATCCGGATCAAATTCTGTTGCCGAACGCCAAAACCACCACCCGAGCATAACAGCAAATTCTATCGGAATCAACCATTTTATTATGATCGAGAACCATCTCCCTGCCTGAATATCATTTCCTTCAACATTCACAAGCTCTTTTCTGAATTTGTCTGCTCCGTACTTAATTACAGCCAATGCGACGAAGAGTCCGCTGACCATCAATCCGATACCCCACACCCAATCCTGATTGTTGAAAAACCCAAGCCAGACAGCTGAAGGAATTCCAAGTAAAAAACCGGTTACGCCGACCACCTTTATAGCCTTCTTTCTATTCATACCCATGTCCATGAATATCCGTGTCGACAGCTCTATCATCGCTAACAGAGATGAAAAGGCAGCTAACGACAGCGCTAAAAAGAATAAAGTTTCGAAAATCGCTCCTCCCGGCATTTTTTCGAAGAGCTGCGGAATCACGATAAAAGTCAGTCCGGTATTTCCCGCGCCCAATGAATCCATTGCTACCGATGCGGATGCGGAGAGCGCGAATACCGTTGGTATCACTGCTAATCCTGCAAGCAGCGACGCAGCGTTGTTTCCGAATCCCGCTATGACCGAGTTTAGAACTATATCTTCTTTTTTATCCATATATATAGCGTACGTCATGAGCAGACCCCATCCAGCCCCTGTTGACCATGCAGATTGGGAAAGCCCCTCCAGCCATACCCGATGGTCTTTTAACTTTTCAAAATCAACACTAAAGAGATAGTTCAAACCTTCGGCGGCGCCGGGAAGTGTCAGCGCCCTGACAGCTGCGATAATTAAAAGTAAAAACAGTAATGGCACCACAACTTTATTTACTTTCTCTATGCCGCCTCTGACGCCTCTATGAATTACAAACGCGCCTATAGACATAGCGAGGAAATGAAAGAAAACCGGTCCATAACCGGAAGAAGTATATCTGCTCCATTCGGCGGCATGATCCAGTCCCGCAAGTCCGCTCGTCAATGAGGTGTAGAAATACCGTATGCTCCAGCCCGTTACCACGGAATAATAAAACATGATACCCATTGTACAGAATGCCACAAAGGCGCCCATCCATGCGAATTTCGGACCCATGATAGCTATGAAAGAACCGATAACTCCTTTGCGTGATTTTCTTCCCATAGCGTATTCGGCGATTATAAGCGGTATAGACCACAGGAATAAGAAGACGATCCATGGGATCAGGAATGAACCACCCCCATTCTCCGCCGCGATCCGCGGGAACCGCCATATATTTCCCGCGCCGATTGCCATACCAAGAGAGGCAAGTATTAAAGCCCACCTGGAACTGAAAATTTCCCTTTGTTCACTCATTTAATCACCTGTTTGTCAAACATATAATATCGTAACTACTCCGAGGGTTATACAATACCAGCTGAAATAATGAAGCTTCCCTCTCTTCATAATTCCCATAAGAAGCCGAATTGCTACTATACCCGTCAAAAACGAGGCAACAATTCCTACGCCGGCTACTGATAAACTCAATTCTTGCAACCCATATTCCATTATGTCAATAATCTGAAGCAGGGTTGCGCCCGCTATTGCCGGAATCGCAAGTAAAAAAGAAAATCGCGCCGCTTCTTCTCCCGAGACTCCTCTCAGCATCCCTGCTCCTATAGTCGAACCGGCTCGTGATATACCCGGTATTATTGCAAACGCCTGAGCAAATCCAATTGTCAATGCACTGCCTACCCCTATTTTAGCAGATCTGTTTGTAGCGAACTTTGTAGAAAATAGTATAATCCCCGTGAAAATAAAAGCATATCCGACATATTTAGGGGCGCTGAACAGCATTTCAAAATTATCTTTGAAGAGTATTCCGATAACTCCGGCTGGGAGTGTGGCTACCAAAATCATTATAAAGAGTCTGAATTGCTCGTCGGAATGATAAATTGCCGTAACATTTTTCGGGTTTCTGATCATCTTTATGACCGCAACTGTCATAACGCGGATATCTTGCCTGAACATCACAAAAATACTCATCAGTGTTCCGAAATGAACGAATATCTCGAAAGAAATTCCTGATTTCTTGATTCCCAATAATGCCTGAGCTACGACTAAATGCCCGGAGCTGCTTATAGGCAAAAATTCGGTAAATCCTTGCAAGACTCCCAACAGCAAAGAGTCATTTAATGTCAACTGAGTTATCATAAAAGTAGGAAAGTGAATTTATCGGCAATCGATCCGATTAGCAAGGAATTTTAAGCTGTTGTCCGCCTACGGGTTTATCCTCATAAGACCCCACATTCTCCCCGATTTGTCCCCCTCCCGCCTATAGGAAAAATAATTTTCTTCGTCGCATTTGTTGCAAATGTCGCTTACCTCAATATTTTCGGGTAATATCCCTGATTTTTCCAACTGTGTCCGTACAACGTCCTTCAAATTCAGATGCATTTTATCGTTCTTCGAGGGAGTCAGGAACCTTCTGTCAAACTGGTCTGCTACTTCACTGCTCACTTCATAGCATGAAGCTTCTATTGATGGTCCGATTCCGCATTTGATGTTCCCCGGATCGCTTCCGTATGATTCTAACATCAAACGAACAGCCTCTTCCGCAATGGCATCCCGTGTTCCTCTCCAACCGCAGTGGACAACAGCGCATACTTTTTCAACACTATCATATAAAAACAGCGGAAGACAATCGGCAGCGCTGACAATCAGTGATAGATCTTTCTTTGAAGTAATAAGCCCGTCACTCTCATCAAACAGTCCCGGTTCATTTACCTGCCTGACATTTCGGGAGTGAATCTGTTTGCCGACGGCAATTTTATCAGCGCTTGTCCCGGCTGCATTGAAGAACAGCTCCCGATTTTTACGCACTTCATCAACATCGGCGAATTTTGTGAAGCCGAGATTCAGTTTAGAATCAGAGTTTTGAATTGTGCTGAACAGGCAAGTCAATTCTTCGTATTGCTGAAATATTTCAAATTCCCAAAACCTTAAATTATCGGCAGATCTGTAAGGCATATTAGGGAATTAATTTATCTTAACTATTTCTTTATTGGAAAATTCGAGAATATGAATTGAATTATTTACTCTTTTGGAATATCCGGTAAAATTGATCATACCCGATACACCGTTGAAATCATTCAATTCAGTCAGCTTATCTTTGAAGTCTTCTCTCGTTCTAACCTTATCCCCTATCAATTGTAAAACCATATTCATGCAGTCGTAACCGAATATATCAGTACGAAACGGCTCCTCATTGTATAATTCTTTATATCTATTCTTCAGGTTTTGTAACGCCAAGTTATCGGCGCCCCTGTATATATCCGAAGTAAAGGCAACGCCGTCCAAGTATCTTGAAATATCCTTGTCGAAGAGCATATCTTCATCATACCAGTTCTGTCCTCCAAGAATTTGAGTTTTAAAATTCCAGAAAGCGAACTGCGGAGCTAAATATTTTATCTCCCCGAATTCTATCGGAAGATAGAAACCATCTATGACATCTAATATCACTTTTCCGGAATCTATTTCTTCGACAGGTTTTGAAAGCTCCGTCAACATCTCCATCATCACCGAATCACTTAAAGTGGTGTCAGCTAATATTGCTGCTGAATCGGGCGGTTCCTCCGCCAGATACAATTCTTCCCGAATTCGGAAACCTATTCTTCTGAATTGCTTGAACTGCAATCTCAGGTTTTTGGGTTCTCCGTAATACCAACTCTGAGCGACAATTTCTCCACCCCGCGCATCGATCTCCCTCGCAAAGCTATCCGTCATTTGCTTGCCGTAATCGTTAGCCGGCGATAATATCGCTATCTTCTTAAGCCCGAGGGAATCGATTGCAAATTTGGCTAATGCCTTCCCCCTTACTGTGAGATCAGAGTTTGCCTGAAATGAATATGAACCTATTCCAGCGATACCATCTTTTGTAGCGGTAGGTGATATCATGGGTAATCCGGCGCTGTTCGCTATTGCCGCGGCTGAGGTTGCGTTATCGGACATCATCGGTCCAATCACTACCATCACGGATGGGTCTTCCGCAAATTTCATCATCTCCTTCACGGTCTTTACCTGATCAGATTCGTTATCCATTATAGTTAATTTGAACATTTTCCTGATTTCGGACGGTTGTTCATTAAAAGCCGTTTTTATACCCCTGAGGATGTTCAAGCCGTTTTCGGCGTTTTCTCCCGTCAATGGTAATAATACGCCAATATTTACCGTACTCGTACCCTTCAACAGTTTCCCATCTCTAATCCGTTGGATATCCTCTTTAAAAGGGGGATTTTTATAGATGGAAAGAAATGAGCCTGCTTCCTTTTTGGCGAGTTCAGTTGCGCCGATTTTGTACAGATTTTCAGATAACTTTAGAGTCAAATATGCTTTTTCAACAATGTTAACCGTTTCCCTTCTCTGTTTCCTGATATCATCGAGCGTAACCTTATTTTCCAATATATATCCTGCCAATGTTAACCCCTTAGTGCGCAACGGAGCGCTTCTCGCATTGACAGCAACCGTCAAAAATTCCCTGGTTGCCTTAGGGAATTCACCCAACCTATAATATATTTCACCCAGATTATGCCTTGCGTTCTCAGCAAGCGGGTCATCGTGATAGTTTATCAGAAAATCTTTTTGAACCCTTTTTGCCCTGTCATATTTACCCAATTTGTATAGCGTTTTACCGAACATGAGATGATTGATTCTCTTGCTGGAATAATCAAACCTTATCTTATACAAATCCTCTAAAATCGACAGCGCCGAAGAATACTCGCCTTTTTTATATTCTTCTACGGCTTTTTTTGAGAGGCTCTCAACCGCTAAATTATCTATACCCGTCTGAGCGTATGACAGAGTACAGACGAGTAGAGAAATTGCAAACGACCTGCCTAACTTTTGACTTATATTTCTTAAGTTCATTCCACCGTCACGCTTTTAGCAAGATTTCTCGGCTGATCCACGTTGCAACCTCTTAGAATAGCGATATAATACGCTAACAGTTGGAGGGGAATTACCGCAACGATAGGAAGGAAATGACTCTCAACTTTCGGGATGGTTATTACCCAATCTGCGATCCTTCCAATATCTTTATCTCCTTCGGTTGCAATTGCAATTACTGATCCGTTCCTTGCCTTCACCTGTTCGATATTATTGATGACCTTATCATAAGTTCTGTCTTGCGGCGCTATCACAACTACCGGCATCTTCTCGTCTATCAGTGCAATGGGACCATGTTTTATCTCCGCTGCCGGGTATCCCTCAGCATGTATGTATGAAATTTCCTTAAGCTTCAATGCCCCTTCAAGAGCGACCGGATAATTAAAACCTCGTCCAAGATATAGAAAATTATCCGCATGTTTGAATATTTCAGCTATCTTTTTTATCTCTCCTGAAGAATCGAGGACTGACTGAGCGAGATCCGGTAATTTGTTCATATCATTGACAAATTTCTTACCCTCCGCTAAGGTTTGGTTTTTTCGTCGTCCTAACAGTTGCGCGAGAAGAGTCAGCACCGCCACCTGAGAAGTAAATGCCTTGGTCGATGCAACTCCGATCTCAGGTCCCGCATGAATATAAACTCCACCATCCGTTTCTCTTGCGATAGAACTTCCGACTACATTACAGATTCCAAGCACGGTCGCGCCCTTCTCCTTAGCCATTCTTATTGCCGCCAAAGTGTCGGCAGTTTCCCCCGACTGGCTTATGGCAAGAACGACTGTATTCTGATCTATTATGGGATCTTTATACCTGAATTCTGACGCATATTCTACCTCGACAGGTATCCCCGCCATACTTTCAATCACACCTTCGCCTATCATGGCAGCGTGGTAAGATGTCCCGCAAGCTGTTATATAAAATTGTGAAGCGGATTCAATATTGTGCACATAATCACGTAGTCCTCCGAGTTTTGCCGTTCCGTTTTTCAGGTCTAACCTGCCCCGGATCGCATCTTTTAAAGTATCGCACTGTTCGTTGATCTCTTTCAGCATGAAATGTTTATAACCGCCTTTTTCTATTCTGCCGATATCCCATAGAATTTTTTTCACTTCCTTAGCCACGGGGATATTATTACTGTCAATTGTTTCCACTCCTTCGCCCGTCACTATCGCTAACTCTCCGTCGTCAATGTAAATAACATCTTTTGTAAATTCTAAAATTGCCGCTACATCCGAAGCGATATAAAATTCGTCACCCGCTAATCCGGCGATTAGAGGGGGACCCAAACGTGTCGCAACTATCTTCCCCGGTTCGTTACCCGCCATAACGGCGATCGCGTATGACCCGATGATCCTCGAAGTCGCTTCTGCGACCGCTTCCTCCAAATTTCCCTTGTACAGGTACTCAATAAGATTTACAAGAACCTCAGAATCAGTTTCAGTTTTGAATTTGATTTTTTCTTTTTGGAGATATTTTCTAAGAGACTGATAATTTTCAATTATTCCATTGTGAACCATTACAATCTTGCCGTTGAAGCTGATATGAGGATGAGCGTTCAATTTACTCGGTACCCCGTGAGTTGCCCATCTTGTATGTCCGATTACTGCTTCACCGCGCAGCCCACTTTTTGCAATCGCCCGGTTTAGCTGCTCTATCTTCCCTTTCTGCTTGGTCACTTTCAACCTGCCGTTACTCTGAACAGCTATGCCCGCCGAATCGTATCCTCTATATTCCAACCTCATTAATCCGTTCATCACCATCGGCACACCGTTTTTCTTTCCAACATATCCTACAATTCCGCACATAATCAGTTAATCACTCCCATTCAATCGTTGCAGGTGGTTTAGAGCTAATATCATATAACACGCGGTTAACACCCTCTACTTCGTTAATGATCCTGTCTGAAATTTTACTTAATAGTTCAAGCGGAAGCCGCCCCCAATCAGCTGTCATACCATCGACGCTTGTTACGCTCCTTAGAGATATCACCTTCGAATACGTTCTTTTGTCTCCCATGACTCCTACACTTCTCACGGGCAGTAATACGGCGAATGCCTGCCAAACTTTTTCATAATACCCTGATTTATGGAGCTCGCTAATGAATATATCATCAGCTGACCGAAGAAGTTCTAAGTCTGATTCAGTAACTTCTCCCGGACATCTTATAGCTAAACCCGGACCCGGAAACGGATGCCTGCCGATTACTTCCTCGGAAAGTCCGAATTCTCTTCCGACTATTCTAACTTCATCCTTGAACAGTTCCCTAAACGGCTCTATCAACTCGAACTTCATATCCTCAGGCAGTCCTCCAACATTATGGTGAGACTTTATTGTTTCGGACGGTCCTTTGACCGGATTACTCTCTATAACGTCCGGATATAAGGTTCCCTGCGCCAAAAATTTATGCTCGTCAAATTCGGCTGCGATATCATCAAACACATCTATGAAAGTCTTCCCGATCGCCTTCCTTTTAGCCTCCGGATCGCTTATTCCGGCTAAAGCTGAATAAAAATTTTCCTTCCGCTCAAATAGTTGAACGTTCATGCCCTCTATTTCCGAAAACATCTTCATTGTTTTTTCCGCTTCATTCAATCTGAGCAAACCTGTGTCTATGAAAACACAAGTCACATTTTCACCAAGCGCTCTGTTCAATAAAACAGCCATTACAGTCGAATCCACACCTCCGCTGACAGCGCATAACACTTTTTCATTCCCGACACGTTTCTTTATATCCTTTATTGAATCCTCTATAAAAACTCGAGTGGTCCAATCGCCTTCAATTTCAGAGACCTTCCGCACAAAGTTCTCGATTATCAGAGATCCTTTTTCTGTATGCGCGACTTCGGGATGAAATTGAAGACCATAGATACTTTTTTCAATATGTCTTATCGCTGCAAAATCAGAATTTTCAGTGTATCCGAGTTTTTTAAAGCCTTGCGGAAGCTCCTCGATCTTATCAGCATGACTCATCCATACGGTGGATTCGCCATTGAAACCGTCAAAAAGCGCATCATCCTCAACTATAGTCAACTCCGCCCTTCCATATTCTTTTTTAGGCGCAGCTTTTATTTTTGCACCAAAATAATACCCGAGTAATTGCATTCCGTAGCATATCCCGAGGATCGGTATATCCATATCAATTATTTCTTGCGAGGCAATCGGAGCTTCATCGTCGTAAACACTCGACGGACCGCCGGAGAGTATAAGCGCTTTCGGATTTAACTTCCGAATCTCTTCAATTGGCGTATCGAAAGGCACTATCTCCGAATAAATACGACTTTCTCTCACACGGCGAGCTATTAGTTGCGTAAATTGGGAGCCGAAATCTAAAACTACTACTTTATCCTGATCTTTCATTTGGTAAGGTTCCAACTCTTTATAAGCTCTATATTCGCATAATCCGTAAGATCAAACTGGATAGGGGTCACAGATACCATATTATTGAAGATAGCACTGTCATCAACCGAATCACCTTGCTTCATCTTTACTTTTTCACCTGCCATCCAATAATATGTGCGTCCCCAGGGATCGGTTCTTTTATCAAATAATTCATGGTATACTGCTTTGCCTTGTTGGGTAGTCAGTACTCCCTCGATTTCTTCTTCAGCAACATTGGGCACATTTACGTTCAAAAGGGTACCGATCGGTAACCCTTTCTCAAGAACTATCTTGATCAATTTCTTGGCAAATTTTGCAGAATAAGCAAAATCAGGATTTTTATAGGCTGCAAGGGAGATAGCTATTGACGGTATTTCAAGAATCGTTCCCTCAGTCGCTGCGCTTACTGTACCGGAATATATAATGCTTATGCCGGTATTATTACCCAAATTTATCCCTGAAATTACTATATCGGGCTTCTCATCAAGCAATGCCCAAACTGCTATCTTTACGCAATCAGCCGGTGTACCGCTTACCGCATAACCGAAAAAATCGCCGCGCCTGTTTACTTTTTCGACTCTAAGGGGGTCTGTAAGGGTAATCGCATGTCCCACCGCGCTCATCTCCGTGGCAGGAGCAACCACATTCACCTCTCCCAATGACTTGATACTCTCGTATAAGGCAATAATTCCCGGAGCGTATATACCATCATCATTGGTAAGCAGAATTTTAATCATTGTTAAAAAACCTGATGATACTTGAAACTCTCGACTTCATCTTGCTCCTCTCAACGATCATATCCGCGAAACCTTTTTCAATTAGAAATTCAGCTCGCTGAAATCCTTCGGGCAGGTCCTGTCCTATCGTTTGCTTGATGACTCTCGGACCGGCAAATCCCACAAGCGCTCCCGGTTCAGCTATGATGATATCGCCAAGCATACCAAAACTTGCGGTCACGCCCCCGGTAGTAGGATCGGTCAGTATGGATATAAATAATGGTCCCTTTTCCGAGATCAGACTCAGTTTGGCGCTTGTTTTCGCCATTTGCATAAGTGAAAGAATTCCCTCCTGCATTCTTGCGCCACCCGAACTGCAAACAATAATAATAGGGCAATTATTTTCGCGAGCCATGTCAATACCCCTCGCAACTTTTTCTCCCACCGCAGAACCCATGCTGCCGCCTATAAATCCAAAATCCATCGCTCCCAATACCACCGGAAAGCCGTCAATAGTTGCCTGTCCTATTCTACAGGCATCCTTGAGACCCGTACGTTTTTTTGCTTCCTTTAGTTGCTCAGAATATTTTTTGGAAGTCTTGAATCCTAATGGATCAACAGACATTAAATTGGGCGATATCTCCCGATAACTGTTTTCATCGGCTAAGATCGGTATATATAATTTACTTCCCATCCGAAAATGATGCCCGCATTTCGGACAGACATGAAGAGCCTTTTCAAGTTCCTTCCGGAACAGTATCTCTCCGCATCCTTTACATTTCGTCCATAGATTATCAGGCATATCCCTTTTCTGGGATGTCCGTAAACCCTTCTGTACCCTCTTGAACCAGTTCAATTGAGTCCCTTAAATCATGACAGCATCACCGGACTGCTCCCTGTTCCATTTTTTAGCCTTAAATTCCATCTTATAATCGGGTTCCAGTTCCGCGCTGTTCGAGGTTTCACCTTTTGAGAACATCTTTTCGCCTAATCTGGCTATCCCCTCTGCAATAGGAGAATTCTCATCTCCATACAATTCATACATCTTCGACAAAGAATCAGATTCAGAGGTCGTGAATGTTTCTCCTATGAGAACTGTGCGTCCGATAATTTCCTTATTTAAAAAATCTGATGAAATAATTTGATGAGGTTCTATTTCCATATATGTTTCTGAATTATACTCAAAAAGCGCTGTATGATATTGTCCTTTTTTGGCTCGAACAATTGGTCTTATGAAAACTCCTCCCTCAGGGATATTATGGATAAGTCCGGAAAGCGTAGGTATAGCAACAATCGGAATAGTCGCCGCCGAGCATATTCCCTTTCCAAATGCCAACCCGATTCGTAACCCCGTCAAGGAGCCTGGACCGATCGAAACTCCGATCGCATCAAGTTGAGCAATATCCGTATCAGCGTCTTCGAGAACATTTTTCGTCATTTCAGCGAGTGGCGTCGAATGTCCAAATTCTACCTGTTCTCCCTTTGAAGCAAGTATCAAGCCATTTTGAATCAAGGCTACACTGCAAATCGAGGTCGATGTTTCAATAGCCAACAGTTTCAATCTAACTATCCCCAGCCGATACTATTCTTAGAATTCGACCGGTCTCTCTATCTTCGTCATGCCGAAAATATATCCACATGGCGTCTTCCGGGATAATCTCTTTTACTTTGTCAGCCCACTCGATGATACAGACTCCATCTCCCATCATATAATCCTCTATTCCTATTGCAGCGGCATCCTCTGAACCTGAGAGCCTGTATGCGTCAAAATGATATATTTTGAAGTCGGCATCGTACTCATTCGCGATTGTGAACGTTGGACTTATCACCGGATTTTTAACATCAAGTCCTTTGCATAGCCCCTTGGTAAAAACGGTTTTCCCCGCGCCTAACTCTCCCACAAGGGCTATCACTTCACCACCATTCAGCCGTGAAGCAAAGTTTTTCCCTTCGTTAAATGTCTCTTCAGCGCTCAGTGTAACAATTTCTGCCTCACCGATAGCGGGTTGTGAAATGGACATCAATACTTTGCCTTCAAGGTTAAAACGGGAAGGATCATCTCCTCCAATGATATGCCGCCATGCTGAAATGTGTTTTTATAAAGGTTTAAATATTTGTTGTAATTAGTCGGATATAAAAAGAAATGCTCATTTTTAGCAAAAATAAAATTGGTATTATTCGCAGAGGATGGCAAATTCCAATCTTCGGGATTTTTCAATAAAAATGCGTCCTTATCATCGCACTTCAAACTTCTTCCGTATTTATACCTCAACCCTGTAGAGGTTGCCCTGTCGCCCAAAACCTGCGTGCCTTTCGTAACTCTTATACTCCCGTGATCGGTAGTCAGAATAATTGTTTTCCCCATTTCTGAAAGTTGTATGAGGACTTTGTAAAGCCACGAATTTTCAAACCATGAACGAGTCAAATTTCTGAACCCTGATTCGTCAGGCGCGATCTCTTTAAGCACATCTGATTCGGATCTCGTATGGGTAAGTATATCAACAAAATTTACTACAAGAGTTATCAGAGGAACATTCCCATAAGTAGGAATTTGTTTCTCTATTTTTTTACCTTCGTTAATATTGAGAATTTTTGAATATTTTGCGGCGGGCTTCAGCTCAATTTTCAACCGTTCCAATTGATTATTCAGATAGATTTCTTCGTGTCGATTCATCGAATGTTCATCTTCCCATGCTTTTCGCCAAATATCCGGATACGCTTTCGACAATTCATTCGGAAATAGACCACTGAATATCGCGTTCCTTGAAAATGGTGTAGCTGTCGGAAGTATTGAATAGGCATAATTTCGTGTTATGTTAAAATATTCATATAGAATATCCTCGATTGAATACCATTGATCCAATCTCATACAATCCACTACAACGAAGACAACTTCAGATTCTTCCTTTAGCAGAGGATATACAAATCTCGAGAAAATGTCCGTTGACAGTGTAGGACTCTCGTTTCTTGCGTCGGTCACCCAGGAAGCGTAATTGCGAGTAACAAATTTACCAAATTGTGTATTGCACTCTTTCCGCTGTTCCGATAACATCATTTCGAGACCGGAATCTTTATTTGAATCCAATTCCACTTCCATTTCTGAAAGTTTGGTGTGTATGTCTATCCAGGTGTTTGCCGAAGGTTGATCGTTAAGCAGATCACTTATTTTATTGAACTCACTGACATGATCTCTGGACATCCTGTCCGAAGATATTTGTTTTTTTTCTAATATCTTTTTGCAGGCTGACAATATTTGACTTGGATTGACCGGTTTTGTAAGATAATCAGATATCTTACCTGCAATCGCTTCATCCATCAAGCTTTCTTCTTCATGTTTTGTGATCATTATAACAGGTAGACCGGGAGATATTTGTTTCAATTCTTCTAATGTGGATAGACCGTCCCGACCACTCATCATTTGATCTAAAAGCACTAAATCGAAATCTTCCTCTTTGACATGCGAAATCGCATCTTCTCCATTGGTAACTCCGGTTACTTTGTAACCTCGTTCTTCAAGGTACATAAGGTGCGGTTGAAGTAAATCAATCTCATCATCCGCCCATAAAATAGTGCCGCGTATCATACTCAAATTCTGCTCCGTTACTTTATTACTAAGCTTTTAAAAGTAAACAGATTACAATCAGCAGTCAACAAATTTCGAGCCTGCTGATTCGGTTATCTGATCATACGGTAGCTTTATTTTCTATAGGCAGAATTTCTTTAGTGAGAAATTATTTGGTTGTCATGACAAACTCGCCTTGCCAATCATCCGGTGGCTGCGTTTGTTTGAAGAGTTCGCATCTTTTAACATAGGTAAGTGAGGGCCCATCTTCGGGAATAATCTCAAGGGCGTTATGGAATTTACCTAATGCCAAATCCCATTCTTTATCCCAATAAAAATTTATTCCCTCTTCAAAAAACTTACTGGTTTTACTCATTTCAGGAGAAAGCTCTCCTTTCTTCGCAAGTAACTCATACACATCTATCGGGATAGCTTTACCTTTTACTACCAATTTGTCTAAAGGCCTGACCTCTATCTTATCCTTCGCCATCTGATATGTAGTAGCGCCGATCATGATCTTTGAGTTATACTGTTTATTCGCTCCTTCAAATCGTGATGCCTGATTGACCGCATCTCCCATAACTGTATACTGAAATCGTTGTGCCGACCCCATGTTGCCCGCGCTGACGTCACCGGAGTTTATACCCATTCGTACATATATTTCCACGTCGAACTCGTCTTTGATCTCTCCTCTCAACACCTCGAGATTTGCCTGCTGGTCAACGGCGGAAAAACAAGCCTTCCATGCATGATCGGGATCTTCCATAGGGACTCCAAAATCGCACATTATCGCATCACCCTCATATTTGTCCACATATCCGTCATAAGACATAAGAATTTCCGTCATGGGAGAGAGATATCTGTTTAAAACCACCGCAAGATTCTCGGCTGATAATCTCTCGCTTATTGAAGTAAAATCCGCTACATCGGAGAAAAACACCGTCGCCGACATCTTTTTACCTGAGAGACCGAACGCGTCAGGGTTATTCTGCAGATGTTCTAAAACTTTAGGGCTGACATAAGTGGAAAACATATTATTGATCTTTTTCTTTTCCCGTTGCTCTATTACGAATTGGTAAAGAATATTTCCGCCATATGTAATTAAAAGCCCCAGAAGTGGAGTTACTATAGGTACCAATACAGAACTGCCGATGACGGGTATTCCTACCACCTGTGGATTATTCAGGGTGTTAAGAAAATTATCAGTTAACAATACGTTCATAATCTTTTTGAATATCCATAGACTATCACCGAAAAACATACCGATACCGATGTCAGCATAAGCAACACCGATCAAAAACAGTACTATACCACCGAATACCGGACCTAACCACATCAAAAATCCGAAAGATATGATACTCAGAATAATAAGCCATGTCAATTCATAGCCGAAACCAAGTTCCTCGATATAATTCTGATCGAGAATCGTCTGGATGGCATGAGCATGTGTCTCCATTCCGGGCATAAGTTGAGGCACTCCAAGGAAGTTATAAAATGGTGTCTCCTTTAAATCGAGTTGTGTTTCAACCGCCACGCCGATGATTACTATCTTGTCTTTGAACGGACTATCCTGCAACATACCTATAGATGCCATGAATCCGTCTTCGTAAAATAATTCCATCCAATCGTTGTCTTCCATCGGCTCTTTGAGTTCGAAATCCCCGTCATCCAGCACTCCTGAAACGGGATATCGATTAAACGTCCTCCAAGGTCCTAATGGCGGCGCAGGACCTGCATTTGAAGGAGGACCGTAAAAGTTTACCATAAATGTATTTGATCGGTGATAACTGGGTATATAAAGACCTCCGTAATCAAATCCCTTTTCTATAGGTATCAATTTCTCGTCGTCGGGAATATCTAAATAATGCTTTATTGCTTTTATTGGCAATGATAAGTGAAGTACCGGATCACCGGATACCATTGAAAAGAGTAACGCTTTTCTTGTTACTCCATCCCGGTCTTTTATCTCGCCTATCAGTCCTGTCTCCGCGCCGGCATCACGCAGAACCTGAATCGGATAATTAACATAATCAGGAGGAATTCGTGTCTTCTCTTGAACATATTTCGCAGCTAAAATAACGTCCACGCCCTGGCTTTTCGCGTATTTTATTGACTCCCCGAATAAAGAATCTCCAACAAATGATTTACTGTCTTCCGAATCAAATTCGATATCAAATACTATGACCGCTGCTCCTGCTCGGGTGAGGTTCCTAACAACTCTTCCCCAAACATCTCTCGGATAAGGCCAGGCGTACGGTATCAATCTCCATGATTCATCGTCGAGAGAAACTATTACAACGTCCAAACTGTCTTTTGAAATCGGTTCAGCTGCTGTTATGCCGCTTAATGGACCTCTGGTAAGGAACCTGAAATCGACAATACTCAATTCCGCAGGTTCAAGAGTTCCGTTAAGGCTTAATGCTAAAACGATAAAAAGTCCCACCACTGTAATAATGAGACCCACGAAGACTTTCCTTGCTTCAATTTTAGGTAATTCAAATTTCATTGTTTACTTAAATTGTATGAAAATTCATTAAACTTCCTTCAAAGTAGAGCACAGTAGCTTAAGGAATTGTTAAATTTACCTTCAACTAAAACGAAATAGAGTATCTTGCCCTGACTATATAATCATTGAATGTCTTTTCCGGTTGAACGCGTTTTTTAAATTCAGCGCTCGCAAGAATCGATTGTTTTGGAGTTATATAATATCGTGCTCCACCGCCGAGCCTGGTTTCATTGAATTCTATTGTACCTGAAGTAGAAGTATATTTCAGATTACCGTTTATCTCGAGTTTATCAGCAAACATCAAATATTTTCCGCCTACCCCGAAGAAAGTGTAACCAAATTCGGACAGCTCCGATTTATTATTATTAGTCAAGAATTGTACCTGCGTTTTAAGCGGGAAATTATATTCAGTGTTCACTACTAATGCAATTGCTGCTGAAGTATTATTAGACGAGGAAAAGGAATTGTACTTACCATCTTCATTTTCATCTGTGAAATTTTCATTCGGATCCCTGCGGCCATTCAAATTATCGTCTTCAAATTTTTCGTTCAGTCGCTCCTGTTCAAACTCGTCTTTCGACTCGGAATTTGATACATTCAGATTTAGTCTATGCTTTAAGCCGAGAGCCTCAACATCATATCCGATTGAAAATGTGGAAGTTACAGTAGCATTATTTAATCTCCTGTCTATATACCCGAGTAAGTCGTCTATTCTTGTTGTATCGACACTGTTGTCACGAATAATGTTGCGTACATTAAGACTTATCCGCGGCATATCACGACCGGGGTATAAAGAGATACCGCCGTCAAATGAAGTGGTTGTAGTAGTATTTTCTTTGTCTTCAGCCAGATTATTCTCCAATCGTTCAAACCGCAGACTGACTATAAATTTACTGTTAATCATCCTTATCCTGTCAGATATGTCAAATCCCTTAATGTCTTTTCTGATGAACGGGTTTGCCAACGAATTATATTCACTTCCCACAAAGCGGTAATTAGCGCGAAGGAAGTTCTTAAAATAACTCATTTTTAATCCGGCATTATACGTCAGAGAGTTTAAACCCCTCGGATCAAGCGGAATCATGGTTTGATTCAAGATAAAAATCTTTTCATAATCTCCCGGATCAATCGGTATATCTCTGCCATCAATCTTTCCGTCAAAATCATCATCTAACAGTGTATCCAGATTATCCTTTGTAAAAGGACCTCCTGTTATATCCCTTGCGAGCAGACTGAATGCCGCCTCTCCTTCTAATATGATGCGATTGTTATCAATGCCATAGAACAGGTCGGTTCCTAACAGCATGTTATCCTTCGGTGCGTGTCCCAAAATTACTTCAATTTTCTCTCCATCGGGAGCATCAGAGGATAAATAATCGAATACCGCAGGCCTGCCACTCTGAAGATTTAAACCAACTCTGTCCGGTAGGTTGGTCGCTATTAGCGAATCATCTCTGGCTTGCGCGAATGTGAATCCCCATTGGAAACGCCTATTCGGACCGAAACTTGCTCTCATTGCCAGAAGATTCCTACTAAAAGTCCCACCCCTAAAGACTTTTCCTACTCCATCCCAAACGCCATTGCCTTCTCCGGAGTCTCCGGTATTTTTAATTCCGTCTTTTCCGAAATCATCGAATTTCTCATCACCATTCCAAACGCCATTACCATCTAAATCAGTAAACGGTTCTCCGAGGTCATATACTCCGTTGCCTTCTCCCAGATCCCCGGTTCCTGCTATACTATCAATTCCAAAATCATCGAATGCCTCAGCCTTATCCCAAACACGGTTGCCGTTCTCGTCAGTAAGCACCTCAGATTTCGGCATAATATCAGCAGGTATCTCTCTCTCAAGTTCACCGTACACAGCATGCAGATTAAAGTATCCAAGATCGAGAATACCCTCAACTCCTCTAATTCTTTTTCCGTAAATTGTTAGCGGTGTTACGTTCGGATTAAGATCGCCGAAATTAACCGTTAAATATTTCGTATTAAGCCCGAACATAAATCGATTCTTCGGCTGCAAAAATTCATTCTCTTTAGAGGTTAAATATGCCAAACCTTTATAATTTACAAAATCGTAATTCCCTCTGAACGAAAGACGAGACGTTGTCACATCATCGGTTACTCCCTGAATCTTGTCACCACGAGAATCGACAACCGCCTTACCGCTGATCTTAAACCTGCTTTCAGTTCTCACTTTGTCACTTACGACCGTAAAGTCCCATTGGAGTGGCACTAAAGGCTCCCCTGATAAATCTGATGCTTCGATAATTACCGTCTTTAATCCCGGATCGAGATCATCAGACGCATACGTTATCAACTCTTCTGAAATGATGCTGCTCCCCGTAATATTAATACCATTTAGATAAATTGCAATCGAGGACAGATCAATATCATCGTTATAAAACAATGATACCGCTATAAGAGTCTCTTCCACCTTTGTCCGCGAATTAGGTTCAGGACTTAATATTATCATGTTACTTCCCGCAACCGCACCCTGCATCTGCGCTGCCTCCTGAAGTTCAGCGGCTTTTACTATCAGCGTAGGAATGAATACAGGCTGGTCATACGGATTGTTTTCCGGATAGGCTAACTGTCCTCCACCTTGTAATTCCGCTATGATAAGATATTCCAATCCTGCGTCCGTCACTTCACTTGCAGGAATGACAGCGGACCAGAATCCTGAGGATTCAAACATGCTGAATTCTTTGTACGACTGAGAACCCCTTTGTCTGTAAAGAACTTTCAGCTCCGTCACGGGTGCGGAAGAATTTTCAACTGACACGAAGATCTCAACCTCTTTTCCTATCTCCACTCCCGCAGGGGGAGAATGTATAATTCTTCCCTGAGCATAAAGAAGAGATGGTATTATCAGAATTAAAAACGTGGTAAATAGATGTCGTTTTGAAAATTGTGGCATAGTGTCTCCCTACACTAATAAGTTTATCCGAAAACTCTATTGAAAGTCAAGATTTCCGGATAAACTTATAAATTATTTATTCTGTCCTAGCTCAATAATCGATTATGATTTCTTTACTGTCTCCAGCCGGATTTTCCAAATTTATTATTATTCGGTTCCCTGCGCCATCATCGCCCGGATCTGCCGGAACTCCTCCTTGAGGCGTAGGCTGTACGTCTATTGTTCCATCGGGATTTGATGTTGCAGATTGACCGACTGTAACTGTTACAGTCTGACCGCTTTCATTGTTTGTTACTGTAACAGTACCCTCTGTTACGATAATTTGGTCACCCGCCGGTGTAGAAATAATCCAAAGAACAGTACCTTTTACCGACGCGACCGATGTTGGAGTGGTGATGGTAAATTCGCCGTTACGCTGGGGCGATATCTCTGCTTTCACTTTCCCGAATGCCATATGAATGCTCTTATTAAGACCTGTTCCTGACCTTACCGCCTTTATTTCTAATTCAGAATTTTCCCTTATCTTAAGAAGAGTTTTATCATCTATAAACATCAGGGCTATGTAACCGTCATCTTTTGTTCTAATCCAATCTCTATCGTTGATCTGCTTGCCCCGCTTAAGATTTGGAGTATAATCGCCACCGGGAACTTTTAATTCTGTTTTTCCTTTGACCTTGGCTGCCACTGCTATAGATCTTGTTCCCTGCGCAAAAACAGAGCTGCTAATCAAAAGGTTCAGTAACAGTAAATATAAAATATTCTTATAAATTGATCTCATTTTCTTCTCCTTGACGGTGTAAAATTTATGGAATTTCAATTCGAATTGCTGTAACCTCACCACTATCCATTAGTCTTACGAGGTCATTTACAGCTTCGGCGTCTGCCGTTTCACCGTTAAGCAATATACTTGTTACCGTCGTATAACCCACCAACTCTCCATTACCTGTAAAATAAATATCAAAGGCTGTCTCTCCAAGTATCAGTTGTAATGCGGATAAAACAGGATCGGTGATAACACCACCTACGCCGGTATCATCCCCTTCACCAGTAAGATCGGCGATTTTGAATACCAAAATATTGCTATTCCAATCTTCTTCACCACCTGTCGTAAGACAAGTTTTTTTCACTGACCAAACATAAGTTTTTCCATATTCCAACTGTTTGGCGTCTGCCGTTGCAGGATATAGAAGTATTTTACTTGACGGATCATCACCCACATAGTAACCGTCACCGCCGAATGGGAGATATGCGTCATCATTCAGAGCTTCTTGCAATGAACTATGATTTTCCGGATCGTATAGACTAACCCGAACTCCATATTTGCACCCTTCGGATTCCCACTCAAATCTTGGAAAGGTAGTAAAAATTTCGATCTCTTCAGCAAGAGAAGCGCCCGGCCATATAAGATCCAATGTTGTCGGGTTAGTTATATCAATGATCTTACTTTCGAATGGATTGTCAACACTTAAAGCAGTGCTTGATTGCACTGAGAATATAAAGCTATAGGCACCCGCAGGAAGCTTACCCGAATGGGTTACAGCCTCAATCAGCGCATCTTTTTTAGCCGGATCAGTATCTCCAATGTTCCTTTGTATGGGAACACTGAATTTAACCTCTTCACCACTGCTATCGGTAATTCTATTGATGTCATCAACGAGTTGCGTGTTCGATATTCTGATAAATCCATTAATCTCAAACTCACTCGTTTGAGCATAAATAATCTCTGTGTTGTTTAGATCAAGGGAGGGAACTGTAGCATTCATCGAAAACGTAATTTTTATAGACTGGGGATATTCAGTCGCTGACAGCTCGTACTCGAAAATGGGCGCACTACTTGAAGCGTCAGTCACCCCAAAATCGCCAACATAGAATATCACAATATTATCAGGCGATAAGATTTCCCTAACTATTACCGTTCCCTGCCCCATCAAGGGAACAGAGAATATTAGTAAGCTAATTGACAGAAAGAGTATTTTAAAAAAGTTTGTATCAATTTTCATATGCGCTCCTTTTTAATGAACTAAACATATTTTCCCACTTGTCAATATTAGTGACAAATTCTCTTAACAACTGTGAGACTCATCATATTATTAAAAGTTCCTTTATAATGTGCTCCCCGTCACTTTGCCGATATTTATCGGTTTCAGCTGTTCAGTGGAATATAATGGATTATCAATATTTTATCAAGATAAAAAAACCTCACTGAAAAGTGAGGTTTTTTTTAAATAAAGACCCGGCGACGACTTACTCTTCCACCCCGTTGCCGGGGCAGTACCATCAGCGCTGGAGGGCTTAACTACTCTGTTCGGAATGGGAAGAGGTGTGGCCCCTCCGCCATAATCGCCGGGAACGCTTAAATCATGACTAATAGAGTAATTTGTTTTAAGGGTAGTTTTCGTGCAACTACTTGATCTGACTAAAAAGAAGTAATCAAGCCTCACGGCTAGTTAGTATCACTCGGCTTAACCCCTTGCAGGGCTTACACCTGTGACCTATCAATCCTGTAATCTTCAGGAAACCTTTAGATCTAATAAATTAGATAGGGACATCTCATCTTGAGGTGGGCTTCGCGCTTATATGCTTTCAGCGCTTATCCCTTCCGAACATCGCTACCCAGCGGTGCAGTTGACACTACAACTGGTACACGAGCGGTTCGTCCACTCCGGTCCTCTCGTACTAGGAGCAGCTCCTCTCAAATGTCCTACGCCCACGACGGATAGGGACCGAACTGTCTCACGACGTTCTAAACCCAGCTCGCGTGCCACTTTAATGGGCGAACAGCCCAACCCTTGGGACCTTCTCCAGCCCCAGGATGTGACGAGCCGACATCGAGGTGCCAAACCCCCCCGTCGATATGAGCTCTTGGGGGAGATAAGCCTGTTATCCCCGGAGTACCTTTTGTCCGTTGAGCGACGGCGCTTCCATACGCAACCGCCGGATCACTAAACCCTGCTTTCGCACCTGCTCCCCCTGTATGGGTCGCAGTCAAGCTCCCTTATGCTTTTACACTCTACGCACGGTTACCAACCGTACTGAGGGAACCTTTGGGCGCCTCCGTTACTTTTTGGGAGGCGACCGCCCCAGTCAAACTACCCACCAGACAATGTCCCGACGCCGGTTTCACGGCGGCCGGTTAGAACTACAACAACATAGGGGTGGTATTTCAAGGATGACTCCACTCGTGCTAGCGCCCGAGCTTCAAAGTCTCCCACCTATCCTACACATACGAAGCTAAAGTCCAATGCCAAGCTATAGTAAAGGTTCACGGGGTCTTTCCGTCCTGTCGCGGGTAGCCGGCATCTTCACCGGCACTACAATTTCACCGGGTCCCTGGTCGAGACAGCGCTCAAGTCGTTGCACCATTCGTGCGGGTCGGAACTTACCCGACAATGAATTTCGCTACCTTAGGACCGTTATAGTTACGGCCGCCGTTTACCGGGGCTTCGGTTCAAAGCTTCTCCTGACAAGTCAGGATAACAAATCCCCTTAACCTTCCGGCACCGGGCAGGTGTCAGTCTCTATATTTCGTCTTACGACTTAGCAGAGACCTGTGTTTTTAGTAAACAGTCGCTCGAGCCTCTTCACTGCGACCCTTTTCGGCTCCTCCCGCAAGGGGAATCACCTAATAAGGGCACTCCTTCTCCCGAAGTTACGGAGTAATTTTGCCGAGTTCCTTAACCAGGGGTATCCCGCGCACCTGAGAATTCTCATCTCGCCTACCTGTGTCGGTTTGCGGTACGGTCACCTGTAGTTCTAACATAGAGGTTTTTCTTGGCAGCATGATTAGGATCAGTTTATGCGCTAAGCGCTCCTATTCGCATCTCGGAGTAATGGCTCGGTGGATTTGCCTGCCAAGCCCTCCTACTTGCTTAAACCCGGACATTCAACACCGGGCTGATCTTTCACTTCTGCGTCACCCCATAGTTCAAACAAACTACCGGTGGTACAGGAATATTAAACCTGTTTTCCATCGCTTACGCCTTTCGGCCTCAGCTTAGGATCCGACTAACCCTGAGCAGTCGAACTTTACTCAGGAAACCTTAGGCTTTCGGTGTCCCGGATTTTAACCGGGATTATCGCTACTTATGTCAGCATACTCGCTTCCATCCCCTCCAGCGCCTCTCACAAGACACCTTCGATGGTGAATGGAACGCTCCTCTACCACCCAAGCATCAAAAGGAGCTGAGTCTGAACATCGTTTTGTCCGCCGCTTCCGGTAAACACCGAAGTGAATACTTTCCACTTTGCACTCCGCGATGGGTACTCTTTTCCCTAACTTGGATCCGCAGTTTCGGCAGTAAGCTTAGTCCCGTTACATTATCGGCGCATGATCCCTTGACTAGTGAGCAGTTACGCACTCTTTAAATGATGGCTGCTTCTAAGCCAACATCCTAGCTGTCTGTGCGACCACACATCCTTTCGCACTTAACTTACATTTAGGGGCCTTAACTGGCGGTCTGGATTCTTTTCCTTTCGGTTGCGGAGCTTATCCCCCGCAGCCTCACTCCCGTATATTATGTAATCGGCATTCGTAGTTTGACAGGAATCGGTACCCTTGTGAGAGCCCTAGCCCAATCAGTGCTCTACCTCCGACACACTTCATACGAGGCTGTCCCTAAAGACATTTCGAGGAGAACCAGATATCGCTGGGTTTGATTAGCCTTTCACTCCGATCCACAGCTCATCCAAGCCGTTTTCAACCGACCCTGGTTCGGACCTCCATCTCGTTTTACCGAGACTTCATCCTGGCCATGGATAGATCACCCAGTTTCGGGTCTACCCCATACTACTAAATCGCCCAGTTAGGACTTGCTTTCGCTTCGGCTCCAGTCTTTAAACTTTAACCTTGCAGTACAGGAGTAACTCGCTGACTCATTATGCAAAAGGCACGCCGTCACCTTCCATTGTTAAAAAACAATGGAGCGGCTCCGACCGCTTGTAAGCGTATGGTTTCAGGTTCTATTTCACTCTCCGCTAGGAGTTCTTTTCGCCTTTCCCTCACGGTACTAGTTCACTATCGGTCACCAAAGAGTATTTAGCCTTACCTGATGGTCCAGGTGGATTCTCACAAGATTTCTCGTGTCCCGTGATACTCGGGAGTACCGACCAAAGAGCCTTACAATTTTCGCTTACGGGACTTTCACCCTCTGCGGTTTGTCTTTCCAGAACAATTCAACTAATTATAAGGTTTTTGACTCTCCGAAGTCTCTGCAAAGACCTCCGTCGATATCCCACTACACCAGTAGCACAACGCTTGCAGGCTTACATGATACTGGTTTAGGCTCTTTCCCGTTCGCTCGCCGCTACTTGGGAAATCGTTTTTACTTTCTCTTCCTTGAGTTACTAAGATGTTTCAATTCACTCAGTTTGCCCTTATCCGACTATGTATTCATCGGTAAGTCTTCCGACATTACTCGGAAGGGGTTGCCCCATTCGGAAATCCCCGGATCTAAAGATGTGTGCTCCTCCCCGAGGCTTATCGCAGCTGGCCACGTCCTTCATCGCCTTTTGGTGCCAAGGCATCCACCATACGCCCTTAGTAGCTTGACCACAATTCCTTGTAGTCATATCAATTGTAGTTACATTTCTGTATTCTACCCTTAAAACAAATTACTCAATTGTCAAAGAACACTCTCATGGCCCCTACTTTCAATATTTGAGGCATCAATAAGTATACCACTATTTCAACTTTCTGTCAAGAATTATTTTACGGATTGCGACAGAAAAATCAACTTTCTCGGCGATTTTAAAAATAGAATATCACTAATTCAATTAAGACCCCAATTTGAATAGTTTTTTCTTGTATAGTTGATTGGGATCCTCAAAGGAGTCCTACATAACCTGCGGAAGAACCTACAACCACCACCGTGCGAAAAGGCGTCGCTCTCCTAATTGAGCTACCGCCTAATTTAGTTGGGGTAATATTTTAATAAGAGAACTGCCCTTTCGAGCAGTTTTTTCTCGTGGAGCTGATCGGGATCGAACCGACAACCTCCGCCGTGCAAGGGCGGCGCTCTCCCAGTTGAGCTACAGCCCCAATAAATTGGGGAGCATTACCTGTGGGGCTAAATGGATTCCCCGCCTGAACAGCTTAGTCGGGCAGGCTCCAGAGGAATTCCCTCCGGAAGAACCAATGACCCTACGTCAAGTGGGGCTAAATGGATTCGAACCATTGACCTCACGCTTATCAGGCGTGCGCTCTAACCGACTGAGCTATAGCCCCAAATAATTTCGAGCAGTTATACTTTTCAGGCTTGGCTCGCACAATAAAAAAAGCCCGAAACCTGCAAGGCACCGTTTAGTTCCTTGAGGGACCTTCGGACCCTTAATTTGACAACATCGGTATGTGCTTCACATCCGTCAATAACTTTGTTCGACCTATCTGTTCTCTTTCGAGAACTAACTCCCTAGAAAGGAGGTGATCCAGCCGCACCTTCCGGTACGGCTACCTTGTTACGACTTCGCCCCAGTCATCAATCTCACCTTCGGCGCCTCCCTCCCCAAGGGGTTGGGCCAGCGACTTCTGGTGCTACCGACTTCCATGGCGTGACGGGCGGTGTGTACAAGGCCCGGGAACGTATTCACCGCGGCATGCTGATCCGCGATTACTAGCGATTCCGACTTCATGGAGTCGAGTTGCAGACTCCAATCCGAACTGAGACCGGCTTTAAGGGATTAGCTCCACTTCGCAGTTTTGCAACCCGCTGTACCGGCCATTGTAGCACGTGTGTAGCCCGGGATGTAAGGGACATACTGACTTGACGTCGTCCCCACCTTCCTCCTCGTTATCCGAGGCAGTCCCCTTAGAGTCCCCAGCTTTACCTGCTGGCAACTAAGGGTAAGGGTTGCGCTCGTTGCGGGACTTAACCCAACATCTCACGACACGAGCTGACGACAGCCATGCACCACCTGTATAGACGCTCCCGAAGGAGAAATCCTGTTTCCAGGACGGTCGTCTGTATTTCAAACCCCGGTAAGGTTCTTCGCGTTGCATCGAATTAAACCACATGCTCCACCGCTTGTGCGGGCCCCCGTCAATTCCTTTGAGTTTCAATCTTGCGATCGTACTCCCCAGGCGGGATACTTAATGCGTTAGCTTCGCCACCGAAAGGGTCGAAAATCTCCCGACAGCTAGTATCCATCGTTTACGGCGTGGACTACCAGGGTATCTAATCCTGTTTGCTACCCACGCTTTCGCGCCTCAGTGTCAGTTACGAGCCAGGAAGCCGCCTTCGCCACCGGTGTTCCTCCTGATATCATGGCATTTCACCGCTACACCAGGAATTCCGCTTCCCTCTCTCGAACTCAAGACTGACAGTATCAGACCCATTGATACGGTTGAGCCGTACTATTTAAAACCTGACTTATCAATCCACCTACACGCCCTTTACGCCCAATAAATCCGGACAACGCTTGCTCCCCTCGTATTACCGCGGCTGCTGGCACGAAGTTAGCCGGAGCTTTCTATGAGAGGTACCGTCAATTCCCAGTACTATTTGTATGGGGTTTTCTTCCCTCCCAACAGGTCTTTACACTCCTCAGAGTCATCATCGACCACGCGGCGTTGCTGCGTCACTCTTTCGAGCATTGCGCAAAATTCCTCACTGCTGCCTCCCTTAGGAGTCTGGGCCGTATCTCAATCCCAGTGTGACTGGACATCCTCTCAGACCAGTTATTGATCGTCGTCTTGGTGAGCCATTACCTCACCAACAAACTAATCAAGCGCAGACCCATCTCAAGGTGCTAGGCCCCGAAGGGTCCCCAGCTTTAACAACATGCTCCAAAGAGCCCGCTGCATTATAGGGCATTAGCCCCTCTTTCGAAAGGTTATTCCCTTCCCCGAGGTAGGTTATCTACGTGTTACTCACCCATTCGCCACTTTACTACACGGAGCAAGCTCCGTGGTTCTCGTAGGACTTGCATGTGTTAGGCACGCCGCCAGCGTTTGTCCTGAGCCAGGATCAAACTCTCCATTGTTGTTTTTTTACACTTTTGAGTTATAATAAGGGCTCATTATTAACGTTTGTTCCGCACATACCTGTTGTCAAAGAACACTTCCACAACATAGTTGTGGACGCCTCTAATTTCAGAGGCATCAATAAATATACCAATACTCCGATATTCAGTCAAGCTCTATTTAGCAATAATTAAACTAATATTGGAATAATATCAGAAAAGAAACGCTATAAAGTAAGTAAAAGTCGTTCCTGAGCAGCTATGACATTTGAAGAGAGCGCTTGTGCCGGAGCAACTATGTTTTCGTCTATAAATTCATCGGTATGATTTGGGTCATGGTGGAACAGAACCAATTTTTTTACGTTCGCTTCCTCGGCTATTTTAACACCCTCGACGAAAGTACTGTGCCCCCATCCTACGTGCCCGTCCAGATATTCTTCAGGCGTATACTGCCCATCATAAACCAAAATATCGGCATCCTTTGCCAGCTCCATCATATTTGAATCAAAGCCCTCTTTGGGATGCTCATTATCAGTGGCGTATGTAAACACCTTGTCTTCGTGCTCTACCCTAAAGCCGAGACAACCGCCCGGATGGCTTAAATGCTTCGCGGTGACGGAAGTATCACCAATAATAATCGGCTCATTCCCGTTTATCTCAATCACTTCTACCTGAGAAGGAAGTCGATCAAACGGCACCGGGAAATATATGTCGCCCATCAATACCTTCAGCTTATCATAAAATTTGGAGTTTTCGTATTTTCTCCCGTAAAAGACCACTCTGTTTTTTTCCTCAAATATCGGTTTGAAAAACGGGAGCCCCTGAGTATGATCCCAGTGGAGATGAGAAAAAAATATGTGGAACTCTAAAGGTTTATCCGGATTAGATTTCGAAACTTGCTCACCGAGATTTCTAATCCCGGTCCCGGAATCAAAAATGATCTTATGACCTGAATCAATTATCAGCTCGACGCATGAAGTGTTGCCACCATAACGCAGGAATCCCTGTTCCGGCACCGGTGTGCTACCGCGAACGCCCCAAAATTTTACACGCATAAGTCTACCTCGCTGAAATCAGATTCTTAAGTGTTCAATGTAACATATTTCTGAAAGAATACCAATTTTTTAATTATTATTATTCTCCATTGATAAAGCCCCGATTATTAAATCAGGGCTTTATATCTTGCTGCGCTATACTCTTTATGTTAAAATGACAGCGTTATTGTAAACCATTGTCGGTTATCGAATATTGCCGCTGATTGGTACGCATAATCTATGCTCAAACCCATATCAGGCGTTAAATCATATAAGAGCCCTACTCCGGCACTCGGACCCCATAGGAAATCCTCTGACGAATTTGTAAAGGAGTTTTCATCTCCCTCGCATCACTGTTGTATCCAATGTTATAGCTACCCCTTAGAAATATGATGTTATTTAAGGAGTATTCAGCTCCGAACTTAAATTCATCCAGAGAAAAATTATTGTTCACAAAGTCACTGGACAGGGTCAAAGTATTCTGTTCGTCCAACAAGAATTCATACCCTAATCCGAGTTCCAACCGAAGTCATATATGCTAGTGAAGGGCAAATTAAGTGTGTGACCTGAAGTCGATTTTTGCAGACGTGGGCCGCTCCCCCTCGATAATCTTTTAACCGTATTAAAATCGACTGTGCTGCTTAATGACACTGTCTCCTCAACCGGCGCTATCTGTTTGACGAAAGCGCCGCGTTTATCACGGTTCCCCGTTCCAGCAATCGTAACCGAGGCAAGTGCTAATATTACAATCAAAATAATAGCATTTTTCATGTTGTCGTTCTCCTTACTTTTGTTAATGTATTTGCAGAGATGCCGTACTCCCTATGTTATCCAGTTTCTCTTTATCTATGTCTTATAAAGAGATTTGGCTCTATTTCCCATCCCGAAAGGGCATAAGCCAAACCGGTTGTTTATCTATTAAGACATTGTCTTTCGTACTGCCGAATATATAGAGCCCTTAAAATTTGTCATGTCCTTTTTTAATAATTCTGCCGCTTTGGATTTGTCAGAAGTCAGTTAAAGCCTCAGATTATGGCACTACGCCCTTTTTAGGCGACGTTTTATTACGGGGGCGATTTTAGTCGTAATGACCCTCTCATCAATTACGCATTCTGTTATAGCTTCCATAGAAGGAACTTTAAACATAACATCCTGCATAGCCTCTTCTAATATAGCACGCAACGCTCTTGCGCCTGTCCCGCGTTCCTTCGCCAACTCAACCACTTTTTGTATTGCGCCTTCTTCAAATATTAGGTCTACGCCGTCCAACTTAAATAATTTCTTATACTGCTTAATCAGTGAATTTTTCGGTTCAAGGAGGATTTTTCTTAAGGCTTCCTCGTCTAATTCTTTAAGAGTTGACAATACCGGCAACCTTCCGACAAGCTCGGGAATCAGACCGTATTTAATCAGGTCTACGGGTTCGCATTTAGTTAATATATCACCTATTTTCATCTCTCCGGGACTCCTAACTTCCGCCCCGAATCCCATGAGGCTACTTTTTATTCTTCCTTTTATCAATTCCTCAAGACCGTCAAACGCTCCACCGCAAATAAACAATATATCCTTTGTATTTACATTCACTAATGGCTGTTCAGGGTGTTTCCTTCCACCCTTCGGAGGTACGCTTGATATAGTGCCCTCAAGTATTTTCAGTAGAGCTTGTTGAACACCTTCGCCGGAAACATCCCTTGTGATAGAAGGTGACGAAGTTTTTCTGCCGATCTTATCAATTTCATCGATATATATGATTCCCTTCTCCGCCTTTTGAAGATCATAATCGGCAGATTGAAGAAGGCGAACCAGTATGTTCTCAACATCTTCACCTACATAGCCTGCCTCTGTGAGAATTGTGGCATCCACGATTGTAAATGGTACCTCGAGAAAACGAGCCAATGTTTGTGCTATGAGAGTCTTTCCGGTACCAGTCGGACCTATCAGAAGTATATTACTTTTATCAATCTCAACATCTTCAAAGATTTTTCTGCTTGATATCCTCTTATAATGATTATATACCGCGACAGATATCGCTATCTTTGCATGCTCCTGACCAACGACATATTTATCCAGCTCCTTTTTGATTTCCATCGGAAGGTGCATCTTAACTTCATGTTTGACATCATTTAATTGGATATCGGATTTAAGCAATTCGACAGATTCAAACACGCATTGATCACAGATAGCTACATCACTACCCTGAA
Organism: Fidelibacterota bacterium MT.SAG.3; assembly: GCA_004402895.1. GTDB lineage: Bacteria > Fidelibacterota > SORT01 > SORT01 > SORT01 > SORT01. The sequence continues at coordinate 60,585 of SORT01000004.1, forward strand.
TTATGCGAAACGATTCAGATTCAGATTTTCCACAAAAAGAGCAGATCAGCTCTATTTTATTTTTTTTCACCATTTATTTAGGCATCTAATCCTTGTCATCTGAACGGTGCATGATTTTGTCCACTAATCCATATTTCACAGCTTCTTCAGCACCCATGAAAAAATTTCTGTCGGTATCCTTTTCAATCTTGGATAATTTTTGACCTGTTGCAACCGACAGAATCTTGTTCAGCTGTTTCCGCAGTTCAAGAATTTCCTTAGTCTGAATCTCGATGTCAGTAGCCTGCCCCTGAACTCCTCCCATAGGTTGATGGATCATCACTCTCGAATGAGGTAAAATAAACCGTTTAGACTTCGCGCCAGCTGCGAGTAAAATAGCTCCCATGCTCGCTGCCTGACCCATGCACATAGTAGCGCAATCGGGTTTCACGTATATCATCGTATCGTATATCGCCAATCCGGATGTTATCGCGCCACCCGGGCTGTTTATATATATATTTATATCCTTGTCGGGATCTTCCGCTTCTAAAAACAAGAGCTGAGCGATGACTATGCTCGCCAAATTGTCTTCTATCGGTCCGCCTATGAATACAATCCTTTCTTTAAGAAGCCGTGAATAAATATCGTACGCCCTTTCTCCTCTCCCTACCTGTTCTACTACCATCGGTATATACAAACCGTTATCACTCCTTTTTAATTGATACTAATGATGATGATCGGCATGCGTCATCGAATTAAAATCCGTCAGCGTTATACTTTGTTCATTGAATTTTGAGTTATTCTTAAGTACTTCCATGACTTTTGATTCAATGATATCCTGCCTGACCTTTTCTCGCTGATCATTATCACTTTTCAGTTTCATAGCAGCCGTTTTATCCAATCCATAGAGCTCCGCTGTCTTCTCCATCCGTTCATCGATTTCATTAGCCGCTACCTCGAGCTTTTCTTTTCTGAACAAAGATTTTCTAATCATGAGCCATTTCATATTCCATATGGCTCCCACTCTATAATTTTTCCTTAAAAAATCCTCGTCTACGTCACCTTTGTTCTCACTCTTTGCCCGCTGGATTAGCCCGTCAAGGTAACTTGTCACCATCGTTTCAGGTACTTCTATGTTAGTTAGACGTACCATTTCGTCTGCAAGAGCGTTATTGACGAGATTAAGACTCTCGGAATCATATCTTGCCTGGATATCCTGTCTGAGTCGTTCGCTCAACTCTGCAACACTCTTTAAGGATGGGTTGACCTTTTTTGCAAATTCATCATCCACTTCCGGAAGCATGTGCTCTTCCACGCTATTAACTTTGAATCTATAAACATAATTATGAGAATGATCGCCATGCTCCTGACTGATTCTCACAACTCTTTCATCGCCCGGAACAGCCCCTTTAAGCTGCTCTGAAGCCTGCATGCCGAAATCACCTTCACCGAGTTTTATAACTCTCTTTTCAACCTTCTTTCCAATTAGCGGAGTCATAGACTCGTCCAATTCCTGTATGTCCACCTCGAGAAAATTTCCCAGCTCCGCTCCTTTTCCGGTATTAAGCACTTCCGCGTAATTCTCACGAATTTCATCCATTGCCTTGTCAACGTCGTCATCACTTACATCGATTTTATATTTTAACGCTTCCAAATTGTTTTTCTTATAATCATGAAGTTTGAATTCAGGCTCGGTCTGCACTTCGATCAGCATTACAAGACCATCCCCCTCGTGAAAATCAACCTCGATCAGATTGCCGCTGTCAACAGGATCGATGTCCGCCTCTTTTATTATATCTTGATATCGCTCGCGGAGGACCTTATCGATAAACTCGGTTTCTATTTCTTTTTTATATTTCTTTTTGACTACAGCTGTGGGTATTTTCCCGGCTCTGAATCCAGGTTCCTTTATGTTCTTTTTGAAATCAGAAATTGTTACATTATAATCGTCTGAAAGATCAGTCCATGGGATTTTTATATCCAATCTGACAAGACTGTCTTCAGCTATTTGTGTTTTTATTTTCATCCATATCCTTCTTTATAAAAATCGTCTAAAGTTAAATTCTGCCCGTTGGGTTGTCAAGATGATTTAAGTCTTTTATAGATATTAGAGTGAGCTCTTTACTTTATAAACTAAAAGCTACACCTAAAATAATTACCGATCCGATAGCTATAGAAGTAAACGCTATGAATAACCCTTTGCTCATGCCCGTGAGCTGATTTTCGATACGCTCTACCTTCTCGAATAAAATATCCGCGTCTTCAGTAAACCTTCCCTCAGGATAAAGTCTTTTATAAGTTCTTAACTTCTCCCTCGCTTTACTTAACCACCGGGAATTCCTTTGCCTGTCAGCTAATTCCTTATATGCCGCAGCCATCATAAATGTCGATTCCTCCGCTGCCATGGAAGATGGAAACAACAAAGTAATAGAATGGAAAGTTGCAATTGCATCTTGGTATCTATTCGCCTTATAAAAATATTTTCCATTAGATAAAATATCATCAGGACAACTTTGAGCTGATCCTACTGAATTTACAACTATTAGCAAAAAGATAAATAGAGCTGTATTAAATACTGTAATTCGCATTCCTCTTTTATACATTTGCGGTGTCTCCCAAAAAATTCTATGAGACTAAGGTATGCTTGTGCTATTTTATAATCAAGGTGTGCATATGAATTTTTCTACTACATTTTTTTAATGTGAGCAGGATTGATCAATCTAAAAGAAGGGTGATCTTATTCAGAGCCTGCTTCCTGCCCGCTGTAAATAAGCAGAATACTGTTGAGAGTTACGGTGTCAAGGCAGCGAAACACTAAAGTTGGTGCTTATGAAGTAATAACGAAGTATTGTTACGATTTAAGCTTGACCTCATTCGTATTTTCCTTATTTTATATCAGCATCTATATTAGATAGTTCATTTTCATAACAGTAATAAAACTTGCCGGAAGATGAGGATAATATCATAATTTTAGATTCATCAATAAATTTTAACAATTTTTATATTCGAGAGGAATGACAAATGAATATTATAGCTAAAATCGTAATCAGCCATTTCTTGCTCCTGTTTGTTTTCAACTCTATGATGCTCTGGGGGCAAACCGTTATCACACATCCTATTGGGGACAGAATTACCCCCGAAGAAGCGATTGAATATAGTCTATTTTCTGACATAGCTGGTTTTGAAATCGCAGAGCTTCAATTATCCCCGGCGGGCGGAGATAAATACACTCTTACATATTACTATAGAAGTGGAGGTAAACTGGAAACATCATCCTTCCGTTTTGGGGATGGAATCAAGAAATTAATGAACCGTTCGCTTTTTCAACAAGATTCCTTGAACTCTTATTTAGCTGTTTCAGCAGATTTAAACATTAAACTTGGTCTCAAATCAGGTTCGACTATTATTGTCAAATTTGAAAGGTGGAGTGGAAATACAATTGAGTTCGAAACCGAATTTGGGCAACAGGATATTAATATCGATAAGATTGAGAATATCTTATTCCTCGAAGAACGCCACTTTAAGGATGGAGAATATTACGCAACTGATCCGAATTACACCAGACTGTTTTTCGCGCCTACCGGAAGAGCTCTAAAAAAGGGAGCAGGTTATTTCGCTGATTACGAATTGGTCTTCCCCGGATTCGCTTACGGTATTACCGATAAATTCTCTTTTGGAGGCGGAATATTTCCGTTCTCATCCGGAGATTTTTTCTTGGCTTGGATAACCCCTAAGTATACGATCATGGAAACAAAAGACCGTGCCGTTGCGATCGGATTGCTGAACATAATCATTAGCGGTGGTGACGATAGTGAAAATGTTGGAATTCTTTACGGGACGACTACGTTCGGGGAATCAGACAAAGCGCTGACGGTGGGAATCGGATATGGATATGTCGGATCAAATCTCGCTGAAAAACCGATGATAATGATAGGAGGAGAAAAGCGGATAGGTAAAAGGACTAAATTTCTAACCGAAAATTGGTTGTTCCCGGGAATGGATGAGCCGTTATTCACATTCGGTATACGTTGGTTCGGAGATAAACTTGCCGCCGATTTCGGTTTGATGCGTACATTAAAAATGGAATTCATTGGGTTCCCCTGGTTAGATATAGTAGTCAACTTTTAGATAAAACAAAATCACAATTGAATCTTATCTAATAGTGCGGTCAGGGCCTATCCGGCTATGCCGTCCAGACGGGCAAGCCCTAACCAACACTTCCTTAAATAATAATCCGATCAAGATTATTCTTGATCGGATTAAAATTTATTGTTTAAGAACAGTTATCTTAAGACCTTAAAGTCGCCTCCAGAGAGATATCCACCGCCGAAAGCGCGCGTGAAACTGGACATCCTTCCTTCGCTGAGTTTGCAACCTCTTGAAATTTTTCTTCATCTATGCCCGGAACGTCACCTTTTGTGCTCAATAGAATCCTCGTTATACTGAATCCATCATCACCTTTTTCTAACCAGACCGATGCTGTAGTATTCACACTGTTAGGCGTGAAACCAGCCGCTTCCAACTCAGCGGAAAACGCCATTGAGTAACATCCCGCATGAGCGGCTGCTATAAGCTCTTCGGGATTCGTTCCCTCCCCTTCTTCAAAGCGGGAGCTGAATGAATACTGACCCTCAAAGAGTCCGTCACCTACTTTTATCGTTCCACTGCCTTCTTTTAAACCACCGTTCCATACTGCATTTCCATCACGTTTCGGCATTTCTACCTTCCTTTCTATTTCAGATTATTTTTAAAACCTATGTCTGAAATTAGTGCAAAGTTTTAGAAGATTCAATTATTATAAATGATATTGAAAAATGTGCCGCGGGGGAGACTCGAACTCCCACAAGCTATCGCTCACCAGATCCTAAGTCTGGCGCGTCTACCAATTCCGCCACCACGGCTCTTATCAGCAAATATAGATTCCCGTTTGAAGCAAGTCAAGCGTGACGAATCAGCTCATTGCTTGGTCGAGGTCGGCGATCAGGTCTTCCACATCCTCGACTCCGACCGAAAGGCGGATCAGTCCTTCCGTGATCCCTAATTTTTCGCGTTCCTCTTTCGGGACGGAGGCATGCGTTTGTATCGCGGGGTTGCCTATCAGACTTTCTACTCCCCCCAAACTTTCTGCGAGACTGAATATCTTTACCGCATTGAGTACCTTTTTTGCCTTCTCAAAACTTCCAACGTCAAGAGAGATCATACCGCTATAACCGGGATCACCGTTCGGATCGAGCTGCTGACGATTTGCGAGTCCGTGCTGCGGGTGACTTTCTAATCCCGGGTAATTTACTTTTCCAATATCGTCTCTTTCTTCGAGCCATTTCGCGATCGCTCTCGCGTTTGCGTCATGCTGACGCATCCTGAGAGAGAGAGTCTTTGTTGAGCGGAGCAGAAGCCAGCATTCAAACGGGCTCGGAATTGCGCCTGCGGTTTTCTGCACGAATTTCAGCCTTTCGTCCAATTTTTCATCGTTCGTAATCAGTATTCCATTTATCAGATCACTGTGACCAGCAAGGTATTTGGTCGAACTGTGCGAGACGATATCCGCTCCGAGCGTCAACGGCCGTTGGAAATACGGACTCATGAACGTGTTATCCACTACGAATATAATATCATTCTCTTTACAAATTTCAGAGACAGCCTGGATATCGGTCAGCGTCAGCATAGGGTTCGTAGGCGTTTCGATATACAGCATCTTAGTATTTTCACGAACCGTTGATTTGATATTTTCTAAATCAGATGTATCTATCCATGAAAAATCCACGTTAAAACCGCGTATCATTTGTTCGAAGTATCGATACACTCCGCCGTAAGTATTATTTCCGACGATGACATGGTCGCCCGCTTTAAGGAAGACAGTAAGCGCGCTCACCGTTCCCATTCCAGAGCTGAACGCCGTTCCGAATTCCCCCTGTTCCAAGGCGGCGATATTCGCCTCAATAGCGGTTCGTGTCGGGTTTTTCACGCGCGCATAATCATGACCATCAATCGGATTTCCGAGTGATTCCTGCACGTATGTTGAAGTTTGATATATAGGCAGAGTTACCGCTCCCGTTGTAGGGTCCGGTTTCTGTCCCGCGTGGATTGCGTCTGTTGAAAATCCCATAAAATATTCCTTAATTAGTACCTGTGTTGATTATAAAAGCGGTCAGGGCAAGCCCTAACTCGCACAAAGCGTAGTCATTGTGAATCCGACAGTTGGCGGATGAAGCTCCGAAGGAACTCCTACGTAGCCCTGATGCCAAAACATATTGTAATATTTCCTATCTGTACGGTCAGGAAAAATCCTGATTCATACATTTAAACTCCGTGCTAAAAACTGTTATCAATGAAGCCCTTTAAAATAGTTAACCCGGTGGACAGCGAAACCGGCAGCGTTGAGCTTGTTGTACCACAAGTCCAAGTCGTATCAGAGGGCAGCGTGGTCAATATCACCCTGTAAGTGAAATCACCATCAAAATCGCATATGACCGAAGGGTAGTCACTCAGGTAATTTCCAAAGTCGGCTTCCATCGCATCCATCGCACTCAGCTGCTCATCGTTTAGCATCATTGTTGTGTCGGGTGCGCCTGTATTATTCGCTATAAACAGATCTACGCTTCCCGACCGATACACGTCCACCCATACGGAAACTGCTTCACCGCCTCTCTATACAGCAAATTGTTGATTCGGAACCTCAGGTTCATCTTCGCAAGAGATTAAGAACGAACTTAGAATAATAAGCGCATAAAACAGTTTTGATTTTGGTGATTTAATCAGCATCATTTTTTTCTATCTTCCATGGCACTTTTTATATTTTTTCCCTGAACCGCAGTGGCACGGATCGTTACGACCGATCTTCTCTCCTACCACCACCGGCGCTTGCTTACCCGACTGCGAGGCATGTCGTCCATCCGGTGATACGTTGGGACCTCTGCCACCGCCGTTATCGGCTGCCGGTACACCCGCAAAACCCATCCCGGCCGTATCATCATGGGTCGTCTGCACGTTACGCGCGCGCATGACGTCAACAGGAGCCATCTCGCCTGCCGGTGTAAAGCGATAGACTGTCCTCAACGTCTCTTTATTTATCTCTTCGAGCATGTCGAGAAAGAGCTCATACGCCTCCTTTTTATATTCCAAGAGAGGGTCTTTCTGTCCATATGCCCTGAGATTTATACCTTCTTTTACCTGATCGATATCGAAGAGATGATTTTTCCAATGCTCGTCTATCACACGCAGAACGGCAAACCGCTCCAAGTTTTTCATCATCTCGGAGCCGAGGTAATTTTCTTTTCGGTCAATATTATCAATCGCTTTTTCAAGTATTTCTTCTTCCAACGCTTCAGGAGTGAGAGGAATGTCCGATTTTTCGAGATCCCGAAGATCGACCATCAATGTGTTCATGGCTTCGTTCGATAAACCTGTCCAGTTCCATTCGTCCGAATGAGGTGAGTCGGCCGTGTAGATGTCCGTAAGATATTCTACGTATTCCTCCAGCCGCTCCATGACCTGCCCTCGCATATCACCACCTTTGAGGGCTTTGTTACGGCGGTCATATATTATTTCTCTTTGCTTGTTCATGACATCATCATATTCAAGCAGATGCTTCCTGATCCCGAAATTCCGCGCTTCAACTTTTTTCTGCGCCCGTTCTATCGAACGGGTGATCATTGAATGCGTAATAACTTCTCCCTCTTCAAGTCCGAGCCTGTCCATTATCCGCGCTATGCGGTCGCTGCCGAATAGGCGCATGAGGTTGTCTTCAAGAGAGAGATAAAAAACCGAAGATCCGGGATCTCCCTGCCTCCCTGCTCTGCCTCGAAGTTGAAGGTCAATTCGTCTTGATTCGTGCCTTTCGGTACCGATTATATGCAGCCCGCCGACATCTGTAACACCCTCTCCGAGTTTGATATCGGTACCGCGACCCGCCATGTTTGTCGCAATGGTTACCGCGCCCGGCTCCCCCGCGCTCGACACAATCTCCGCCTCGCTCTGGTGCTGTTTCGCATTCAATACCTTATGTTTGACACCGCGCTTGGTCAGCATCTTGCTTAACTTTTCAGATATTTCTACGCTTATGGTACCGACCAGGACAGGTTGACGCTTCTGGTTGCAGGAGACGATCTCTTCCACTACGGCTTGGAATTTTTCACGTCTCGTTTTGTAGATGCGGTCTTCGTGATCCTCACGAATTACAGTTTCATGCGTAGGAATAACGGTCACGTCCATATCATAAATGCTGGCAAATTCACCTGCTTCGGTTTCTGCGGTTCCGGTCATGCCGGCAAGCTTATCATACATCCGGAAATAATTCTGTATAGTGATACTTGCTATCGTTTGAGTTTGCGCCTCAATTTTTACGCCCTCTTTCGCTTCGATAGCCTGATGCAGCCCGTCGGAATAACGTCTGCCGGGCAGTACTCTGCCTGTGAACTCGTCAACAATCATCACCTTTCCGTCAGTGACGACGTACTCGTTATCTTTTTCGAAAAGCGAGTACGCTTTTAACAGCTGACTTATGTTGTGTATCTTTTCACTTTGGGTTGCGTAATTCTCCTGTACCTCAGCCTGCTTCTGCGATTTACCTAATTCATCCAAATTAGGATCATTCTCAATTTTCTCAAACTCCGTGCCTATATCGGGAATTACGAAAGCGTCCATATCATGAGCTGATATTTGAGTTCTGCCCATTTCGGTAAGGTCTATGATATTATTTTTTTCCTCTATGCTAAAAAACAATTGTTCATCAATCTCATAGAGCTTTTTATCCCTGATGTAATCGTTTTCAACCTGCTGCTCAAGCCTCTTGATACCATCTTGTTCATAAAGGCTTATCAGCTTCTTATGCTTAGGCATACCGCGTCTGGCTGTGAGAATCAGTTCTCCCGCCCTGTACTCATCCGTCTCCAAAAGTTCCTTTGCTTCATCGATCATATTTCCGATCAATTGCGATTGGGCATGAACCAATGATGAGACCTTCGGTTTGAGCTCCATGAATTGGTCATTGGAATCGCCTTCTACCTGTCCGGAAATAATCAGCGGTGTCCGTGCTTCGTCGATCAGAACTGAATCGACCTCATCAACTATAGCATAGGCATGACCCCTTTGAACCTGATCTTCGAGCTGAATCGACATATTGTCACGTAAAAAATCAAACCCGAATTCGTTGTTGGTACCGTAGGTAATGTCCAAAGCATATTCAGCCCTGCGCTGCGGGTTATTCATTGAGTTCAGCATACAGCCGGACGTTAATCCGAGTTTTTTATACACCATCCCCATCCATTCTGAATCTCTCTGAGCCAAATAATCATTTACGGTAATAAGATGCACGCCCTTACCTGTCAGCGCGTTCAAGTAAAGAGGCATCGTAGCCGCCAATGTTTTCCCTTCACCCGTTTTCATCTCCGCAATATTTCCGCGATGGAGCTCTATAGCTCCTATAAGCTGTTCATCAAACGGGATCATCTCCCACTTTGCCTTCTGGCCTACCACGCTCCAAGTTTCTCCGACCAGTCTTCGGCATACTTCTTTTACATTCGCAAACGCCTCGTGCATCAGCTCTTCTAAAATTTCTGCCCGCGCCTCCGCTTCGGCATCGTGAATCTCTTTATCCGAAAGTCCTTCTTCTAATTCCTGAATAACTTCTTCGAGTCGCTCAGAGATAATCTCCTTAAATTCGGCTGTCCGTTTCAGGAAGTAATCATCAGAAACATCTTTTAAGCCTTCATAGATTGCGTTAATCTTATCTACGTCGACGCTCATCTTCTTCACTTTCCGTTCGGAACTCGTTCCGATTATATTTGTTATCAGTTTTCCTATCATTGAATTAAGTCTGAATCATCCTTTTTAAATTAAATCCCTGCTGCCAGTCTGCTTGAAAGAAAGTCCGGCAATCCTGCCTCTTTGATTTTACCGGCTGCCGCCTCCACGTCATATTTCACCCTGTTAATACTAACTTTTTTCATTTCCTCGTCATATACGGCGTAAGCTGCATGAGAGTTTCCGTCACGCGGCTGCCCGACGCTCCCTACATTTATAATATACCGTTTATTTTCATTGAGTATGACCTCATCGTCAAAAGTGTCTCCGTCGTGGCAATATATGCCTGATTTATGAGAATGCCCGATAAATGCCGCGCTCCCTTTAAAATACCGAAATTCGTAAAGCGCATCCTCCCTTGATACAATATAACTCCAATTTTCAGGTTTGTGAGGTGATGAATGAACGTAAACGATATTGTTTTCCACAAATTTCATCGGTAATGATTCAAGGTAATTCTTCCATTCGTCAGACAATACAGAACGAGTGTAGTCCATTGCTTCAGCGGCATAGGGATTAAGTAAAGAGTATTCTTCTAAATCGCGCAGCGCACAATCATGATTACCCGCAACAACTTCATCGCATTTCTCTTTGATAAGGCGTAGACACTCTTCCGGATCTGCGCCGTACCCTACGATATCTCCAAGGCATATAACTCGTTCGATTTCTGCATCTTCCAAATCCGAGAATACTGCTGTCAGCGCTTCTATGTTTGAATGTACATCAGAGATTACTGCCGTTTTCACTTGTCTGAAAGTTCCCCGATCCGTCGCGCTTTCTTCCCCCATTTTTTGTTGATACCGTCAAGTATTCCATTAATGAAAGGAATGCTCTCATCGGAACTGAAAGAACGAGCGAGTTCTAACGCCTCATTTATAATAACCTTGATCGGTACGTCGGGACAGTTGAGCATCTCCGCAGTCGCTATCTGAAGCAATGCTTTATCCACATGTGAAATCCTATCAATATCCCAATTATCCGATGTTTTGCTAATCTTTTTGTTTATTTTATTTCTGTCTGCAAATGTAAGATCAACAAGCTTTTCAGCATACTCCGCTACGCTTTTTTTCACATTCAGTCCAAAAATCAAATTCTTCTTTATCTCATTAATACTGACTTTTTGTAACTCTTCGCCTTCAACTTGCATATTGTACGCATAAATCGTTTGCAGCGCTAATTCACGGGATTTTCTTCTGTCGCTTTTCATGCAGAGTTATCTTTTCTCGGGGTTTGCTTCGGTAATTTTGCGTCTCTCAATGTTTAATTTTCTCTCTCCGATAAACGTTTTCTTTAAACTTCTTATTCCTTTGATACGTTCTTCTGCATATCTATTTGAAGCTATGGGAGTAGGCACTCCTTCCCGTTCAGCAGAATTGAGCACTTCCGTTAGTATTTGATATATATCTTCTGCCTGTGTCAACGCTCTTTCACGATTATATCCCTGAAGCTCATTATAAACGTTGATCAGACCGCCTGCGTTAATTACATAATCAGGAGCGTAAAGTATTCCCAAGTCGAGAAGATCTTTTCCATGTTTTTTCTCCTTCTCCAGCTGATTATTTGCAGCCCCCGCTATGATAGCGCATTTAAGTTTCGGTATAGTTTCGTCGTTAATGATTCCCCCCATTGCGCACGGAGCAAAGATATCGACATCCAATTCGTAAATTTTATCATTATTGACGACTTTACACCTATATTTTTTTGCTACCGGTTTGAGTTTCTCTTCATCTATATCAGAAATATATAACTTCGCTCCCGCTTTATGTAACAGCTCGACTAAGTGTGCGCCGACATGCCCAATACCTTGTATGGCTATCTTTCTGTCTTTAAGAGAATCTGAACCGAAAACTTTATTTACACATGCTTTCATCCCCATAAATGTGCCCAATGCTGTAACCGGTGAAGGATCTCCGCTGCCACCGAGTGCGCGTGAAATTCCGGTCACGTACTTCGTTTCTCTGCGAACCCACTCCATATCGCTTACGCTTGTTCCCACATCTTCAGCGGTTATGTATCTTCCTCCGAGACCTTGAACGAACCTGCCGAACGAGCGAAAAAGATACTCATTTTTCATTGTTTTCGAATCACCGATTATAACAGATTTTCCTCCTCCTAAATCGAGACCGGCTACAGCGGCTTTATACGTCATTCCCTTTGAAAGCCTGAGAACATCTTTTAGCGCATCACTCTCTTTTTTGTAATTCCACATTCTGCATCCGCCGAGGGCGGGTCCGAGCGTTGTATCGTGAATTGCTATTATCGCCTTCAAGCCGGTGATAGGGTCATTAGAAAAAACTACCTGCTCGTGGCCTCTGCTCTCCATCGATTCAAAAACTTCCATCTATCTATCCTCTATGCTTTTTTGTAGCTATTATATGTTTCCCGTGCGATAACTATTTTTTGTATCTCCGAAGTACCTTCATAAATTTCCGTGATCTTAGCATCCCGCATAAATCGCTCGATCTCGTATTCACGCATATATCCGTATCCGCCGAATATCTGTACCGCCTGATTTGCGGTCTTCATTGCCGTCTGAGACGCAAATAACTTTGCCATTGCGGATTCTTTGG
>SORT01000005.1 GCA_004402895.1 Fidelibacterota bacterium MT.SAG.3
CAAGGGTCTCAACCCGCCCTGACAAACGATACAACCTACTTTATCATCTATGGATGGGGAGGACCCTATTTATCAAAATCGTTCGAAGGAGAATCGAACACAGCGATCGAAGATAGTTGGAGGAATGCTTATATATATTCTAATAGTAAAACAATAAATGCCTCCGGTGACAGCGTATATGGTAAGATCACGAGCAGAGGCGCGAACGGAGAAGTAGATGGGGAAGGCTATGATGCGGATATTGATCTTGAAATACTTAAACGTGAAGTGGTCAGCACCGTCTATGGAAGCGCTTATACTATTGATGGAAATCCGATGGTATCCGGTAAGGTCTATCTCCGGAAACCGAATGGTACAGCTTCACTCAAAATAGTTTCTGTTGTTACCGGATTACAGGGGACTTATTCATTCAGCGGAGTGTCTCGAGGCGCCAGAACTCTTTCATTTAAGGCTGTAGGCGGTATAGAAACAAACATAAAAAGTATACTTGTAGCGGAGAGTGCCGTGGCTGTGCCAAGAGTTTCAAGCATATCAAATCTGATTTTCGTTTCGGGAAGCGCAACAGTTTTGGGATCGTCGGACGAACAGGTACAATTTCAATTACGAAATCTTCTGGGTCAGAGCATTACAATCACGGATTATAGAGCTGATTACCCGGGTAGCCATAGTAGCTATAAATACAACCAATTGAACGTTAACGCCGTAACTGTCTTTTCAGAGGCGCTATTTGCGGATATGGCGGGGAGCTTAGAGCAAATTGATTTTAAAGGGAGCGGAATGGCGAATTTTATTTTGCCTAACAGTCAGACAAGAACTTTTTTGATGAGCGGTTTCCAGGATAATTCGGCGGTTCTTCAGGATATGACCGTCACAAGCTTTACGGTTATTTTATATTCTTCAGACGGAAAACAATATTCTTTTGACTTTAGTCTATGAGTGAATTAAGTTTACGACTCGGTTTATAGCTTATAATGCTTTTTTTATTGATTTAATAGGAGGAGAAAATTTTGATAGCCTTCCCAATTCTCGGTGGCGTACTTATTCTGTTTGGAATTATGTTCATTATACTTCCCGCTCAATTATTGAAACTTACGAGCGCTGCGAACACTATAATTCCTGTTGATCAACAACTCTTCAAGCATCGGTACCTTGTCGGTGCATTAATGCTGATAGCATCGTTCCTTTTGTACTATATTTCACGCACGTTAATGCAGACCAATGAAACATTAGGGATAACCTCGCTTCTGCTTGCCGTATTTGTTTTACTGATTTCCGCCATTCTTGTCTTCAGCCCCCGATTAATGGAAAAGTTGAATGAAGTAGGGGGGAAGGTGATAGCCACCGATGAAATTACGCTGGTTTATCGGAAAACTACCGGATTTTTCTTTATCGCAGCGGGGAGTTACATGATTTACAGCTGGATGTAGTAAAGTTCGGTCTCTTTAATTCCGATACTCGGCTATCGGGAAGAGTAAGTATATACATTAAAAAGCAGCGCCACCACACGCTTTTAACCCTTATATTATCTCAATAAATAAAGTATTCCCCCTCTGATATTGAAAATTTACTTGACAAACGTGGTGTGAACCTCTATATTCAACTCCTGAACCATTGAGTATACTCACTAACCATTGAGTGATAGTAAATGAGCAAAAAAAATATTATGGATCAAATCTACCTAATCGGCGATCTCGCACGGTTAACTGGGTTCTCGATCGATACGCTAAACTATTATTTGAGAATCGGGTTGATTGAAGCAAAGGGAAGAAGTATGCACAATGGTTACCGATATTTTGATGACGAGACAATAGAATTATTAAATAAAATCAAGGAACAGAGGGCTAAACATGTGCCGATACGCTATATAAAAAGAAGGATTGAAGATGGAATATTATGAAGAACTCGGACTAAGAAAAGAGCCATTTTCAACCTCACCTGACCCTGATTTTTTCTTTTATACGAGGGAACATAAAGAATGTATTCAGCGCTTGGAAATAAATATACGAATGAGACGGGGATTGAGCGTTATACTCGGAGATGTAGGTACAGGAAAAACGACTCTGAGCAGGATGATAATAAAACTGTTTGATACTTTTTCAAGTCAGTATGATTTTCATCTGATTTTGGACCCTGCATTCGAATCGGAGTTCGAATTCGTTAAGAATCTCGCCTCAGTTTTTAATATTAAGGATACGGCGAGATCAACTTTCGAATACAAAATGCTTGTGGAAAATTTTCTTTTTAAGAAGGCTGTTGAAGAGAACAAGGTTGTCGTGTTGGTCGTCGATGAAGGACAAAAACTGACTCCGCTGCACATTGAGGCGTTACGAACGCTTCTTAATTACGAAACGAATGAATTTAAACTGCTGCAGTTAGTCATTCTTGCTCAGATGGAATTCATGAATAAGATAAAACGGCAACCGAACTTTCTTGACAGGATCAGCTTGGGTTACGTCATAAATCCGATAAACGAGGAAGATACGGTAGGTATGATTCAGTATCGTCTGAAAAAAGCCGGTTATAGAGGAAAAGAGCCCTTATTTACAAAAGAGGCAGTATCTAAGATTCATCAATATACTCAAGGATATCCGAGAAAAATTATTCAGTTTTGTCATAATGTGCTGGTTGAAATATTGCGGAACGGAGATAAACAAGTAAAGGAAGAGACGGTGGTTTCAGTCATTAGAAGAGAGAGTCCGTGGCATGTCTAGCGATCCACATTTAGATAACCCCAGCATCAAATTATTAGAAACGCTGCGGAAGCGGGACAAGTTGCAGTCGCCTGTCGGGCGTGAGGCAGCTTCCTTTGTCGAAGAATCCGAAGCGCTGATCGAAGAGGAGCTGTTAGGCAGCAAAGTCGTCACGGTTCCCGCTGACCCGTTTGACGATTTGGAAGATGCTGCGAATGAGCCTGAAGAAAAAGTTCCGGTAGAGGAGAGCTCGACAGAAGAAAAACCGGTTCAAACAACATCCTCTGAATTAGAAGAAACAAAGATACAAACTCAATTTATTAACCTCTCAACGGTGAAAAAGGAGGCTTTTCTTAATAGAGCTGTCTCTTATTTCAAAAGATGGCTGAAGGGTGAACAGAATGTCATAGGTATAGATATCAGTGGCAATTTTATAAAGATTATTAGGATTTCCAACCGGATGAAAGGGAGAGTTCTTACTCACTGCGTAGCCTGCGAAATAATCGGGGAATCCGGTGTAAAGAGCAGTAAGGACGTGGCGAATGTCATCCGTGAAATAATGAAAGAGAAAAAGTTCAAAAATAACAGTGTCGTTCTATCGGTTTCTGGTCCGCACACAGCCATCAAGCAAATAGTGCTTCCGAAATTAAGTAAGAAAGAGATCATACAGGCTATTCAATGGCAAGCGAAAAAAACCCTCCCATTCCCGTTAGAAAGTTCTCAATTTGATTACATCGTCCATGAGAATGAAAATGATAAATCAGAGGCATCTCCGATTACTCTCTTCGCGGCGGAGAATAAATATTTGGATGGAACTCTTGCGCTGTTTGAGAAATCCGGAATTAAGATAAGTAAGGTTACAGCAGCGCCGTTTGCGCTCTTGGATATTCTCAAACAGAATGGGATGGAGGACGGTGAATCTACTTCTGTCATCATAGATATCGGCTGGGATAAGATGTCGATAACCTTCGTAAGTGCAGGTATGATTCAATTTATACGAGAGGTACCGGTTGGAGTAGAGGAATTGATCGAGGGATTGCAGGGAAGCATCACGTTTCGCGGAAAGACAGCCAATGTGAGCGAAATAATGGCGAAGAGACTTATTGATAAGTATGGAATACCTCTCGAGTTGATAGACTCATACATCGATGAAGATAAAGAGATAAATAGTATCTCTCAACAAATGAGCGGTTCTGTGGATAGGATAGTTGAAGAAGTACTTCGCTCATTGAATTATTTCAAAAAGAAATTTCCTGAAATTGATGAGCCGGACATCTTATACATTTCCGGGCATGGCGCAGATTTGTATAACATGGGTCTGCTGCTAAAAAGAACCACCAATAAGCGGATCGAAAGAATAAATCCTTTATTGGGAATAGAGATCGATGAAGATTCTGTCCTGCCGATAATGTTCAACAAGATCGCTTCATCATTGTCTGTGGCAGCGGGCATGGCTCGAAATTTTTTTGAAGGTCCGAATATTGCACCTGCGTCAGCAAAAGATGATATTGCTTTCGGCGTGGCGAAACGGTTATTTGCGATATCGGCAATTATTCTCTCGTTAGCGCTCTCTTCATTCACTTTCTCGGTTAAATGGGAGTTGGATGCGAAGAAACAGAAAGCTCTATTGAAGGAGGCTGATTTAGTGTCACTCTCTCCAATCCAGCAGCAATTTTTAACCTCGAGTAAAGAGATAGGGGCATTACGGGGATTAGTGCAGATAATGGATAAAGAAGAAAAGAAGGCTGAATGGTTGAGATCTCAGCTTAGAGTACTCAGCGCCCTCTCTCCTCCGGAGATGATGTTATCGCATGTGGATATAAGAACAACCGTAAGCCAGGCGGATCAAAACAAGGGTGTCCCATTTGTACAATTAACAGGCGCTATCTTTGCCGACGATTTCTTCTCTCGCCAGATAATTAAGGATTTCCACGACTCCCTTTTAGGCACCAACCTTTACGCAAATGTAGAAATTGTCGAATCGAATCTTGCAGGAACCGGAGGATCACGGGCGATGTTTTTTGTAATAAACTGCTTTTTATAATATTGGGTATTGGTAGATGAATAATGTACAACGAAAGTTGATAGGCTTGATTGGAGCATTACTGACAATCATAGCCGGTTGGTACTTCTTCATTCATTTTCCTATATCGGCTGAACTCGAACCCATTGATGCGAGGATCGAGTTCATTGAAAATCAGATGGTTAAGGTAGAAGAAATGAAGGGTGGCATAAGTGAACTGATTGATGACCTCGAGGATGCGAGGGATACGGTCATGTTATTGAAGTATAAAATGGGTTCAACACTCACCGTGGACTCCATTTTAATGAAAATACGCGTGCAGGCGCTCAAGCATGAATTACAAGTACAAACACTTGCGCCGAAATTATCGTTAAATTCATTTAATGATGAACAGCAGTACAACAAAGAGTCGGTAAAAGGATTGGTGAAGCTCCCCTTGGAGCTGAGATTAAGGGGAGAATATTTGAATTTCGCAAAGTTTATGGATTCGCTGAATGAGGAAAGAATTTCATATTCTGTCGAAGATCTTCGTATCAGACGAAAAGTTGATGAACTGCCCGTACTATCGTTTCAAGTAGTGATGTATCTTTATCTCATTATGAATGAATCAGAATTAAGTAAAACATAAAAGGTGTAGGAGATTGGCAACAAGACAAAAAATACTATTAGTACTGCTCGGATTATCCGCGTCTTATTATTTTTATGACCTATTAAGTGGCGATGGTGAAGGTGGAATATCTAACATTCCCGTAGTTAAAAATTTCCCCGTTTCCATATTACCATTGCTGGATAAAACGGAACAGGTAAAGCAGGCGGTTTTGTTATCTCCTGGTGAAGGGAATTTGTCGGTGAGTTATATAGGTGAATTACTCAATGATCCATTCTACAATCTGCAGTTTTTAGAGTTACTATCCCAAACTTCCGACGGGAAATTTGTTGAGATCGATGCGCAGGACAGTAGTTTCATATTATCCGGTATAGTGGACGAATGGGCTATAATAGGTGGGGGAATCTATGAATTAAATAGTGAAGTTAATGGGTACAAGTTAGTTGAGATCGGCGAGGAATATGCGATCTTAAAATTGGGGAATACAAAACTGAGGCTTGAATTAGGAGGCATAGAAGAAAATGAATAAAAATAGATTTAATTATTGGAAGACGATTCCATTTTTACTGTTATTCTTGATAGCGATGACTGGAAACAAAGCTAATGCTAATTTAATACTGCAAAGCCATACTACAGCTGTAAGTATGGAATTGAAGAATGCTGAGATTCAAGATGTATTACGGCTATTAGCAAAAAAACACAAATTGAATATTATAACAAGCCCGGAAGTTACAGGAGAAATCACTGTATCACTGAAGAATGTGAAAGTCAAAAGAGCCTTAGATGCTATAGTTAAAATGAATGGTTATGAATGGTTTCAGGAAGGTAACATCATTATGGTAAAGCCGTCCGACATGGAGATTCGAGGTGACAAGCTGACCAAAGTATACAAACTCAACTATGTTGACGCAGATAAAGTCAAAGATGCGCTGGCGGGTGTTATTAGTTCAAAAGGGAAGATCACTACTTTTGGAATGGCTGTAAAGGGAGGTGATTCCGAGAAAACTGGCGCGTCGAATGTCATTATCGTAACCGATGTTCCGCAAAATATTCCCAAAGTGAGCAGTGTGATCGCACAATTAGATGTGCCGATTCCACAGATAACCATAGAAGTTCAATTTGTTGAAACTTCTATCTCTGAAAATGAAGATATCGGAATAAATTGGACTACTAAGGCATCGGCTACCGGTGGTCCATCGTCATCACTCGGGACTTCAACCGGTGCAGCCGGTGCAGCAGGACAATCTAGCGGTTTTCCGTTGTTCGGCACCTGGGGCGGTTTGAATCTTGCAACCCTGACGTTCCAGGAGTTTTCAGTGGTTATGGAGATGCTGCGCACAAGTGGGAATTCAAAGCTTCTTAATAATCCTACGCTCTCGACTTTAGACAATCAAGAGGCATTCACGGAGGTCAACACGGTGGTTCCGATTGCTGTTCCTCAAGCGCAGAATACGGGTGGTCTTACCGGTGGGTCTGCCATCCAAACATTGACTTTTGAGGATAAGAATATTGGAATATCTTTAAAGATAATCCCTCATGTAACGGAAAAAGATTATGTGCTTCTTTCGATTACCACATCAGTGTCAGCGATAACGGGATTTACCGGTCCTAATAATGACAGACCGATAACTTCTGAGCGGAGAGCCGATACCAAGATAATGGTAAAAGCAGGCGATACTGCGGCGATCGGTGGTCTGATAAAGGAAGATGAATACATCAACTATAAAAAAGTTCCCTATTTAAGCTCTATACCTATCTTGGGGAGATTGTTCATCCACAAGTCTGTGCAAAAGAATAAAAACGAATTATTGATATTCATCACTCCTCGAATCCAGTATTTCCCTGATCTGATTTCAAAGTGATTTTTGAAACTCGATATGGCGTGGTGAGACGATAAGTGGAGATATTCGAACTACTTAAATTTGCCGTAGATTCGGGGGGATCTGACCTTCATTTGTCGGTCGGCGTTCCACCGATGTTAAGACTCGACGGTAGAATGAAAAAAGTTGATTCCCCGCCTCTTGAGAAAGAAGAAGTGGACAGATTGATATATGATGTGATGACCGAAGACCAGAGGAGAATTCTCGAGGAAACTCTGGAGTTGGATTTCTCAAGAGAGTTGAAGGGTATTGGCAGATTCAGGATCAATGTCTTTTACGGCAGATTAGGTAAGGGTGCCGTATTGAGAGTGATAAATTCAGATATTCTGAGTTTTGACCAGCTTGGTTTACCGGAGATCTTAAAAGATTTTGCATCGATGGACAAAGGATTGGTATTGGTGACGGGACCTACCGGTTCGGGGAAATCCACAACGCTTGCCACGATGATAGATTATATTAACAGCAACTTTGAGTATCACATAATTACCATAGAGGATCCGATAGAATTCATCCACAAGCCGAAAAAGTCTCTGATCAACCAGAGAGAGCTTCATACGAATACATTGTCCTACTCCAATGCCTTAAGGTCCTCTCTCAGGGAAGATCCGGACGTGATCCTCGTGGGCGAATTAAGAGATCTTGAAACAACTTCATTGGCAATAACTGCAGCGGAGACGGGGCATTTAGTTTTCGGAACACTCCATACCAATTCCGCCGCTAAAACGGTAAACAGAATAATCGATCAATATCCGGCGGAAGAACAGAGCCAGGTCAGAACTATGTTGGCTGAGTCGCTGAGGGGGGTGGTTGCTCAAATATTGCTGCCTAAAAAGGGAGGGGGGAGAGTCGGCGCGTTTGAGATTCTGCTCTGCACACCCGCAGCTTCAAATATGATTCGAGAAGATAAGATATTCCAGCTCGATTCGATCATTCAAACTAGCATGAAAATAGGAATGGCTACTATGGACCAATCGCTGGCTAACCTAATAAAAGAGGGATTGATAGAGCCTGAAGACGCATATAAGCATTCTCGTGACGCTAAATCAGTCGCAAAACTTGCGGGACTGGCAACTATTGAATAAAATAGATCACATTTCACGGAAGATGCTGTCATGGATTTGACTCCGCTGTTCAACCTTATGGCGCAGAAGGAGGCTTCCGACATGTTCATCACTGTAGACTCTCCTGTATATTTTAAAATTAAGGGATCAATACATAGCGTAGCGGACCGGATTTTGAAGGCGGACGAGATAGAGGAAATGATCTCCCATCTCATTACGGGCGATGCATACAAAACGTTCAAAGAAAAAAAGGACTTTGACTCTAGCTTGTTCGTGGAGGGAGTCGGAAGGTTCAGACTGAATTTTTTTGTCCAGAAGGGAATGCCGGGAATGGTGGCAAGGCGGATTTCCACCGAGCTTCCCACTTTAGAAAGTTTGGAATTACCTTCGCAACTTGCTGATGTCGCAATGATGAATTTAGGTCTTGTTCTTGTCGTAGGAGGCACCGGTTCCGGGAAATCAACCACCTTAGCAGCAATGATAAACCACAGAAACAGCAACAAAGACGGACATATTATTACTATCGAGGATCCGGTGGAATTTGTTCATGAGAATAAAAAAAGCATTATAACGCAACGGGAGATCGGGTCGGACAGCGAATCGTATCGCACCGCTCTCAGAGGCGCTCTGAGGCAAGCGCCGGACGTTTTACTGATCGGTGAAATACGTGACAGGGAATCGATGGAGGCAGCGATTTCATTTGCTGAGACGGGTCATCTTGTCCTCGGAACGCTGCACGCGAATAACGCACCTCAGACTTTGGACAGGATCATGGGATTTTTCCCGCATGACATGCATGATATGCTGAGGCTTCAATTATCACAAAATCTCAACGCTGTTCTTGCGCAAAGGCTGATAAAATCTAAAAGAAGAAATGAACGCTTTGTTGCAGTGGAGTTCATGACGCTGACTTCACGTGTATCCGATCTTATACTTAAAGGGGAATTTCAAACGCTTAGGAATGCCATCGAGCGTTCAGCGGGTCAAGGAATGATCTCATTTGATGAATCATTATATCAATTGTATAAAGCGGGAAGGATAGACGTAGAAACGGCTTTGGCAAATTCAGATTCTCCTACGGACCTTCAATTGCGGATACGCTCAGAAGAGGAAGCCGAGATGCCGACGAATATTAGGTTAGCAGATGAGGAGAGCGGAAGCGATCTAACTGAAGAGGAGTCATCGGAGTTTGAATAGATTTATAATTTGGATATCTCTTGATCTATGAACTGAAATCATTCGATGTCTGGACAGTCGCGAGGACAGTATTTATCATTGCGCTGATAATTCATCTGCTTTTCGGCTTAACAGGAGCGCTTCTAATTATGTTCGGCGTAAATGCGATGAATTCAGTGTGGGATGATTCAGATACCTATTATGAAGAATCTTCGCCGGAAGATTCAAAAATACCGCTGCTTATTATTTTCATCTTTCTGATCTCGATAGGATTATCATTCGGGTACATGATTTTGTCAGCCATTGTAACACTGATTTATAATAAGATGTCTGGCATTGTAGGGGGAATCGAAGTCGATCTGAATGAACTTTCGCAGCTGAAGAAGACGAAACTGTTACCGAAAGCGCCCAAAGCTCCTGAAGAGGAAGAATCCCTTAGTTGACCGAAAGCCTTGCACAAGTTAGGGTGCGGTTTGCGCCAAGCCCCACCGGACACCTGCACGTCGGTGGAGCAAGAACAGCCCTTTTTAACTATCTCTTTGCCAAAAATCATAATGGTAAATTCCTTCTTCGCATAGAAGATACCGACAGGGAGCGATCCGAAGAGAGTTTTGTGATAGAAATAAATCAAAGCCTCCAGTGGTTGGGCTTAAATTGGGACGAAGAACCGGTTTACCAATCCGAGCGAATGGAAATTTATCTGAACGCAGCATCTGAGCTAATAGCAACCAACAATGCGTATCACTGCTTTTGTGAACCGGCAGAGTTGGACGAAAAACGGAAAACAGCGCAGCAGAAGAAAAAACAGTATAAATACGACCGAAAATGCCGCAGCCTTAAAAAAGCTGAGGTGGAAAATCGTTTAAAGAATGACGATAAGTTCGCAATTAGATTCGCTGTTCCCAATGAAGGGGAAACAGTTGTTAACGATCTTGTCTATGGCGTTGTGCAGTTCAACAACAATGAGATAGACGACTTCATAATCGTGCGAAGAGACAAAACACCCACTTATCAGTTAGCTGTTGTGGCTGACGATAAAGATATGAAAATATCTCATGTAATACGGGGTGACGACCACCTTTCAAATACTCCTAAGCAGCTGCTCATATTCAAGGCTTTGGCTGTCAAACCGCCTCTTTACGCCCATCTTCCACTGATTATGGGGCAAGATGGTAAGAGACTCTCGAAACGGCATGGCGCTGTTTCTGTGGCTGAATTTCAAAATGAAGGAATATTCCCGGAGGCGCTTCTGAACCATCTCGCTCTACTTGGATGGTCGCCCAAAGATGACACTGAATTTATGGCTATTGATGAATTGATAAGCCGCTTTAAGATCAACGATGTATCAAAGAGAAGCGCGATCTTCGACTATAAAAAATTGATATGGATGAATGGGCAGCATCTCTCCTCGAAAAGCGCAGAAGAGCTTCTGCCGATTGTTTCAGCCGATTGGGGAATAACTCCGGATACGGAACTCGATGACGTCTATTTGAAAAAAGTTTTGGAACTGGTTAAAGCGCGTGCAAAGACCAGAGAAGAGTTGATAAATTTTGGGAAATATTTTTTTGAAGATCCCGACAGCTACGACGAGAAGGGAAGAAATAAGCATTGGAATGACAGCAGCGTTACTTCAAATGTCCAACAACTTGTTAAAAACTTAGAAGAATTAAATTCATTCGGAGAAGAAAAGATTGAGGAAGTCTTACGGTCAACCGCTGAAACACTTGGAATCAAAGCCGCTGAACTGATTCATCCGGTAAGGTTAGCTCTCACCGGCTTTTCAGTAAGTCCGAGCCTCTTTGAAATAATGGGATTGCTCGGAAAAGAGATTTCGGTGCGACGTATAAAATCAGCTTTAAACCGACTGCCTTGAGTTATTCCGATGGGTTCCAAATAGCTGTTCTCGGATAAAACCCTCTCCACCCGAACCAGAATGCCTGAGTGCTTACAAAAGGTTCAAGTTTCTGACCCTTTAATTTTCCTTCTAAAGCTTCGCCGCTCAAGCCGTTCCAGAGTGTACCCGTCTCAATATCTCTGATGTAATGCCCTTCCGGGGATACGGCTGTCTCAAAAGATAACAGCTGCTCGCCGACTTGCCTGTTAAAGGCGGTTGCCGCATCAGCGTCTTTAGAGAATACGACCAGCAGGTTAACTCCGGCGATTGAATAGTTTACAGAGTTTATCCCGACGAAATATTTGTGAGGGAATACAAGAGGAATATCGTCAACGATGAGACCAAGGACTTTATCTTTTCCATCGAGTCTCCTGTCGAAATTCACTGTTCCAACAATACCGAGCCTTTCTCTTGACCGGTTATATCTATCATAACTCGATCTGGTCGTGAATCTACTCTTCTGAAGTACTTTAGAGCCGGGATGGATTTTTTTCCATTCACTCCATTTTAGATGCTGAACGGGTAATGATTTTAGTTGGGTGCCTTTATATTTTCCCTTAATGCCTTTCCCCGTAACGTGGCTCCAATAGCTCCCAGTTTCCCTGTCGTACATTACAAGTGCGTCCCTCCATAGATTTCCGGACACTCCAAAACTGTTTATCTTTCCTTCAAATTCCCGGACATACACGATGCCGGTAAAACAAAGAGGTCACCAAGTTACCGAAACATGAACTCCGCCGACATAATCGTTGACTATCTCATGCCTGTCCAAATGCCAGGTGGAATAAGCTCTTGCGTCGCCGTTGACGACTAAACCCAGGACTAGCTCGTCATCATTCATAAACTTTTCGGCTTCAGGAACTGTCTTAAATTGCGGATCGTCTATAGCGGGGATTGCGTCAGCGGGGAGAATCTTATACATTTCAGCGCCTTCTATCATTTCGTAAGAACCCCTTTGTGAATAACCAATATTTACGTTATACACGATTATAGTGATAATTAGAAGAGTAATAGAACTCAAATTCATGGTCTTGATTGATCTTATAAGACTTAAAACCCAAATAAACATGATCAAGTATACAACAGAGAGAGTGATATTACTGTAATAAATAATACAAGCGCGATAATTGACTTTATTTGCATGATTAGAGTAAAAATCATACTGAAATATAAAGAAGTCAATACATTGAACCCTCTGAGTTATCAACACTGATGTTATTAAAGTATAGATTTAATGAATAACCGGAAAAGACTGCTCTCAAGGCATATACGTTGCAATATATTTTAAGTATTCCAATAATAAGTTTGATTTTTTATGCGATTATACACAAGTTATCAACATTCAATCTATCCGTTCGATTATTATGTGGATAAACTATGGTAGCTATACAATATGATGAATATGCAGACAAGAGTTTAGGATATATAGGGGAAAGTTAAGAATTTATTGATATGAATAATGGACGGCTGTAAAATAACAGCAGGGCTGCTGTAAAAAATCCTTGACAAATGCAACATACCAAATTATATTAAACCATATGGTTAAATATACTGCAAACTCTATGAACAGAACTCTATCGGCTTTGTCTGATCCAACTCGCAGGGCTATAGTCGAGCGATTAGCCGGAGGAAAGCATTCGGTTCTTCAAATAGCTAAGCCTTTTGAAATGTCTTTACCCGCCGTGTCAAAGCATTTAAAGGTTCTTGAAAAAGCCGGTTTGGTCAAAAGAGAGGTAAACGGCAGGGTGCATACTTTCAATCTTGTGGCGGAACCTATGAAAAACGCCATCGACTGGCTGAATAAATACAGAGTCTTCTGGGAGGGGCAGTTTGATTCTTTAACACATTATCTAAATAACGAGAAAGAGAAGGAGTAAGAGTATAAATGACGTCAAAGAAGAGAAAAATGTAGTATTAAACATGAACCGAAAATTTGAAGCGACTGTCGAAGAAGGTTTGGGATGCATAGACAAATCCGGTTACCATATCAAAATGGTGGTTACCCGAGGGATTTACAGAACCTATGCCGAATGAAGTGGATCTAAAAGTGGGAGGCGGATTTAAATATCATATGCAACCGCCGGAAGGCGATGCATTTTACGCTCATGGAATATATAAAGAGATAATACCGAACAAACTCATAAAATCTACCTGGTTGTGGAGTCATTTGGATCAGGAAACTCTATTAACCATAACGTTTAAGGAGTCCGACGGCGGTACCGAACTGATTCTGATCCATGAGTTATTCTTGGATGAAGCTCAACGTGACTTACACTATGATGGCTGGCAGAAATGCTTTGATAGAATTGAAAATCTATTTTAATTAAACGAAAGCAGCTCTAAGAAAAAAACATCCCTTCAATCAATATGAAGGGATGTTTTTTTAGAAGTTCTATATTGCTATTAGAAGTTTAATAATTTACATTTCATTCGCTTATCCCGATAATCGAGTGAGCTGATATAAAAGTTTAAATTGAATTAGAAAGTGAAATTGTAACCGAAAGGAGTTTCATCGCTACGTTTGAAACAAAAATCCTTCTAATTCTAAAATTTGATTATCTGCTGAACTTTATATAATAATTTCATTAAATCATATAAAACATAATCGTTTCATCTTGACAATCAATGGTTCTGAGAGCTAAATTCTGTATTGACTAAACACTGATTAAGGATAGATACTATTAAAGAAAAAATACGAATTACCAAGTTTTCTTCGTCAGGCGGCTGAGCTTGCAAGTTAAGTCCGGCGGACTTAAAGGAGCTTCTCAAAGACTTGCCGACCGGCTCGAGCGAGAATCTGATAATCGGGTTTGACAGCAACGAGGACGCAGCTGTCTATCGCATTACGGATGAAACAGCTCTCGTTCAAACGGCGGATTACATCACGCCTATGACGGATGATCCCTATTTATTCGGGCAGCTCGCTGCTGCTAATGCTTTAAGTGATATTTATGCAATGGGAGCAAAACCGATAACAGCGATAAATTTGTGTAACTTCCCGGGAGAAGGGATTCCAAACGAAATTTTCAGCGAAATATTAAACGGAGGAGCTTCAAAAGTATTAGAATCGGGTGCCGTTACGGTAGGCGGGCATACGATTAAAGACGATGAACTGAAATATGGATTATCAGTTTCCGGTATAGTGCACCCGGATAAGGTAGTCAGAAATTCTTCCATCGAGATCGGCGATTCTCTGATACTCAGTAAACCTGTAGGTACAGGTGTGCTCTTTAACGGTGTTAAGAAAGGCGCACTCGAATCAAAATGGTTGGATCGCGCAGTTCAACGTAATGTCGTACTGAATAAAAAGGCATCGGAGCTAATGCTAAAATATGACGCAAATGCCTGCACCGATCTTACCGGATTCGGACTGCTCGGTCATCTGAACGAGATGGTATCCTCAAATGATCTATCTATGGAGATTAACGCGTTATCTGTCCCATATTTCGAGAAGGCGATCGAGACTTCAGAACAGGGATACAAACCCGGAATGTCAAAAGATACGATGAGGTCTCTCGAAAAATCTGTTTCATTTGATTCAACTGTAAGTGAGGCATACCAATGGTTACTGGTCGACCCTCAGACATCCGGTGGACTTATAATCTCGATCCCTGAAGAGAGAACTGATGATCTTTTGAAGGAGCTAAAGTCGGACGATTCCCCTGAAGCAGCCATCATCGGCAAAGTTACCGAACCCGGTCATACGGCAATAATGGTAGTCAGCAAGTGATAAACCGATTTAATTTATCAAGGAAACCGAAAAGAAATATTTTTTACATATTTTTACTTTTATCGATGTTGATCCCTCATAGCCTTTATTCTCAGGACAATTTTCCCAATCCTACAGGGTTTATAAATGATTTTGCAAATGTGCTGTCACCAAAAGTAAAAAGCGCAATGGAAAATCTTTCACGAGAATTGAAGCAGAAGACAGGCGCTGAGGTGGTTGTCGTAACAGTTAAAAGTTTAAATGGAATGGATTATACAGATTATGCCGTCAGACTTTTCGAAAAATGGCGAATAGGGGAGATGGGGAAAGATAACGGTATACTGCTGTTAAATGCAGTAGAGGAGCGAAAGATACGAATCGAAGTCGGCTATGGTCTCGAAGGGATAATTCCTGACGGTTTGGCAGGCGAGATCAGAGATAAATATCTAATTCCATCGCTGAAGCAAAACGATTATGACACCGGTCTATCACTCGGTTTAGCCGCAATAGCTTCGATAATCGCATCCGATGCGAATGTAAAGTTGACCGGAAATTATTCCGCGCTGACTCAAAATAGACATCAGAGAGGACGTAAAGGCGGGGGAGGGGTCAGCATATTCCAGATAATGATTCTGTTTTTTGTCATTTCCAGTTTCTTAGGTCGTGGTCGAAAGGGTAGAGGTCGAGGAAGAGGTGGCTTGATCGGCAGCATCTTATTGATGAGTATGCTCGGCGGTGGAGGAAGAGGATATCATTCAGGTGGATTTGGCGGCGGTTTTGGGGGAGGAGGATTTGGAGGATTTGGGGGAGGCATGGGCGGTGGAGGCGGCGCCGGAGGAGGTTATTAAATGATTTATGGAGTAATATAATTATGTTCAAGAAACCTGTAAAACCAGAAGAAGTTTATGAAGAATTTTCATCCGGCATAAAGTCAATATTTGGCTCCAATCTGCTGTCGATCTATCTTTATGGAAGCGGCGCAAGGGGCGAATACATACAGGGAAAGTCAGATATTAACTTTCTGGTCGTAATAAAATCTGAAGGATTAAAATTCTTGTCAGGAGTCTGGGAGTATTTAGATAAGTGGGAAAAACGGGGAATTTCAACCCCGCTGATCTTAACCGAGTCTTATCTGAGTTCCTCGCTTGATACATTCCCGCTTGAATTTCATAATATGAAAGAGGCAAATGATCTGGTTTTCGGCAAAGACCTCCTCGAAAATATAATCATAAACGATAATGATCTGCGGGTGCAGGTTGAACATGAATTGAAGGCAAAATTACTTAGTCTTCGTCAGGGATTCATGAACACTAAAGGGAATCGAAACGAACTTATTGATCTGATATCTCAATCGCTCCCGACAATTTCAGCTATATTCAACGGTACGCTGCATCTTAAGAAAATAGAGATCAAAGGTAAAAAACTGTCCGAATTGTACACTGCGGTTGAGGAAACATTCAAACTGCGCAATGGTCTATTCCGGGATCTGCTGAATGTCAAATTAGCTGTGGGTAAAAGAACGACCTCGGAATTGATAGAGCTGATGGAAGAGTATATGACTGCGATTCGCTCAATATTTAGAAATGTGGATAAAATGTAATGCTAAATAAGACAATGAGAAAAATCATAATAAACAGTTGGAGAACGTAATGAAAAAATGGATAATTTTAGGTGTAGTATTACTTTTACTTATAACGGTTTATTCTTCGATCAAGGGCACGTTCAACAGCATGGTGGCAGGTGATGAGCAAGTTATAAACGCCTGGGCACAGGTTGAGAACGTATTCCAAAGGAGATTTGATCTTATACCGAATTTGATCGCAACTGTCAAAGGTTATGCGTCTCACGAAGAGGAAGTTCTTACCGCGGTAACGAATGCGAGAGCGCGGGTAGGAGGAGCCGGAGCGCCATCGGAAGCAATAGAAGCCAATAACATGCTCAGCGGCGCACTCTCGCGTCTCTTAGTAGTTGTGGAGAATTACCCTAACCTTAAAGCGGATCAAGGTTTTATACGCCTACAAGACGAATTAGCGGGTACTGAGAATAGGATAGCCGTCGAGAGAAGAAGATATAACAATGTAGTGTTATCCTACAACACGATGATCCGCTCATTTCCGAATAGGCTCTATGCGGGACTATTTGGGTTTGACGCGGCTACTCCTTTTGAGGCTGCGACAGGGGCGGATATTGTTCCGAAGGTTGAATTTTAAAATATTAAATTACTATGACAATTTACGATATTGAGGTGATCATAAAAGATTGAATAAACAAGAGAAAGAAGAATACGGCAAAAAAATAGCTAATTTATTGACGGATCATCTGTTGATAAAAAGTATAACCACTTTGGGACCCAATATCACGATAAACGGGGAAATCTTTGGCAACACAACTCTAGAGGATATTTCAAGAGCCTTGACAAGTCACGGCGTTAAAGGATCAATAACACTGCAGGGAAGTGATGCTGAAATAAGGATCAAACTTCAGAGTGACGAAATAGCCGGCATCCCCATAATTAATATTCTGCTATTTGTCGCTACGATCATCACAACCACGTTAGCCGGCGCTATGATGGAAGGAGTAACTGATCCGTTTTCACTCGAAGGAATAATTTCAGGTTTGCCGTTCTCTATTACGCTACTTTCGATACTGTTATTTCATGAATTTGGTCATTACTTTGCCTCAAAACGAAATAACGTCACCGCAACCCTGCCCTATTTTATTCCCGCGCCGACATTTATAGGAACGTTCGGCGCATTCATAAAGATGAAATCTCCGATAATAGATAGAAAAAGTCTTCTCGAGATCGGTGCGGCAGGTCCTATTGCCGGTTTTCTTGTAGCAGTCCCGGCGCTATATTATGGATTATCCACAAGTGAAGTTCTTGAATCTGTGGGAGGCGCGGGTATACATCTTGGGGATTCGATCATCATGATGATTCTCACCTCTATAATTCATCCGAATATTGCTGACGGATATGACATATATCTAAGTTCTATAGCCTTTGCCGGATGGATTGGACTGCTCGTTACCTCACTGAACTTAATCCCTATCGGACAACTTGACGGTGGACATATAGCCTACGCATTGTTTGGCAAAAAGCATGATAGCATTGCTAAATGGGCGTTTCTTCCGATGATTCCTCTCGGATATTATTCTATAAATTGGATTTTATGGGCGATCTTGATCCTTGTCTTCATTAAATTGAAGCATCCGCCGGTTGTGGATGAAGATGCTCCGTTAAATGTGTTTCAAAAATGGCTTGGATATATCTCCATAGCTATTTTTATTCTCACATTTATTCCTATACCGTTTTCTTAACGCGCTTTGTAAAAATAAGCAAGAGAGAACACACGGAGGGCCCGGTATTCTCTCTTTGCGAGCATGGCAACGCTTTTGATAAGGCTGCCTTACCCTGGGCGAAACGTCCTATTTGATCAGCGAATCGGAATCATACTATCCACATAAAAACTTTTCCAACCGAACGTGAATCCGATTGCGGAGCCGACAGCCGCGAATCCTAATAAATTTGTTCCTTCTGACTCAAGACCAAGTGAGGCAACTCCTGTAAATAATGCTCCCGCTCCTACACTCATTATTCCGACAAGGAAGAGATCAGTGGATTTCCGTTTAAGAACTATTGACTCAATATTCCTAACGGGGATCTTTAATTCTTTACCGGATGACTCCAATTTAAAATACTCGTTTTTAACACCGAGGAATTTACCGGTCGATATTAGTCCGTCGAATCCATGCACTTCCATTTGTCTGTTGGTCCAATTTCTGGACATACGCTTAACTTTGATCAATTTTACCTGCTGATTGTATTCAGAAGTTTCCTGTCCTGATATTGCTTGGGCATCATAAAGCAAGCTGAACGTAAGCAGCAATATTAAGTAGTTTATCTGTTTCATGATCGCCATCCTCTTTAAAATTGGAAGAATTTCCAGTAAAGCGTCAAATATGGAGTCTGGAAATGCACGCCAAGCCTGAGAGCATCATTGACCGCATACGTAAATCCGAAATCAAGGTCAACCGGTCTGTAATCCCCGATCTGAGAATCAACTGTAAACGGCGTTCCTCCGAAATCCCAGTAAGACTTGATCGATTCTCCTAAAGAAACATATTTATGGCCGTTATCAGCATAAACTTCGATCAGGAACTTCAATCTTTTGGTAAGATCGTAGTCCATTCCACCCCAAATTCTATAGGGTAATTTGAAGGCAGAGTCCCAATCGTATCCTTCTATAGGATCAGGTCTGCTTATCAGGTAAGTATTTGTTTCGAATCCCATATGCCAACCCCACTTACCGCGACCGGATTTAAGGGACTGTTTCTTGCTCAATACTAAATAAGTCGAGGCAAAGAACGTTCTATCATCGATGTTTACAAAGACGGAATCCAAATCTACCGCGCCCGCTTCATCTAAGCGTTGTCCGGTAGCATCATTCACTATCCAATGGCTATACCGTTGTGATTCGACGTGATCATCATGTCGGGTGAATATTCTAAATCCCAATGAAAGAGCTGTTTTCGATTTTCCCGTCGAGCGGTGGTACAATCTGAACATAGGATGGAGGTTCAAATCACCGACGATATCTCTTCCGAATTCTGTCCTAAGCATAAAGCTCTCGGTGAACCCATAGCCGACCGAAAATCCGCTGATATATACTACATTTGGCTGTAAAGGAAATGCAGTAGGATCCAAGAATATGTCAATAACATCTTCCCCGGACAGAAATCTCCTTTTTTCCTCTGTCCATGATATTTTCTTATCTCCATAGTATCTATCCATAGAACGAATATCTTCTTTGAGAACTACCGCTACTCCGTAGGGAGTCTTGATCGAGATAGAAAAATCATCCTCAGATAGAATAGGACCGAGAAAATGAGTTCCATCTTGTTTCACGAGGTCCGCCATTTCTTCCAATATTTCAATCGAGGGGACTCGTAATTTTCCTTCTGCAGTTTCTATGATCGCAATAGAATCCCCTTCCATTGCCACAATTGTTCCGATAATTACGTTTTCATCTCTCAAGTGAAAGATGCGGGACATTCCAACTTCGAGAACAGCCGGTTTGGATTTTCTGATTTCTTTCGGTTTCACCGATGCCAGAAGCTTCTCAAGAATTTGATTTTTAGCGGCGGTCAGCGAAGTACCGTCGCGAATGCAGAACTTGCTTGACCATTTGTTTACATAGCCGTCAGTCGGGCATACGACCGTTTCCGGATGCTTTATCTCTTGAGCGTAAGCGTCAACGATAAACAGTGAACTCAATAATACGAACGTGAGCAGAGTAGTATTGATATTTTGAATTATTTTCATTTTGACAACTCCTTCTGTGAGTTAATATTTAACTTATCCTGCCGCTAAAATTCCGATGCCGAATATTATGAGTGTGGTTGCCCCAACGGCTTTTAAGAAGCTCCCAAACCCGCTCTCTTTTTTATTAATAACTTTCGTTCTCACGATATTTTGGTCTCGTAATGTATTTTCCAACAATCTTCTGAATTCTGCCTGTGTCAGATCACCGATATAATTCGGATTTCTTACTTTTCTCACATTGGCAGCCTCTAGCCTTTCTGTCAATTTTATCAAAAACAGCTCCATCTCAGCGCTGCTCACATTTTCAAATGAGAGCTCCGGTTGACCTACCGACTTCGGTTGACTTTCAGTTTGAGGAATGAAGGTTTTAACTGCTGCAGGTTTTTCAACCGGTCTGATCGCAGCCTGTTGTTTTTGGATTTTTGAGAGATTAAATCCGTCATTCCAACAGAATTTTGCTCCGGCAACGTTTTCTTCTCCGCATTGCGGACAAATTATATTTTTTGGTTGAGCATATAGATCTCCGGCGCCCGTAATGAGAAATCCTATTAGAATCAGGACAACCATTGGAGCCGCTGTTTGTGATTTGTTATTCATTTCATCGCCCTCGCTTTTTGTTGAGTATTTTAAAGTCATCGTCCAAGGATGCCTTCACTATTGTAATGGCAATAGGTGTGCCAATAAATTGAAAAGAGTGAAAATATGCCCGTAAACTCTTGTGAATAAAGGTTTAAATAGGAATGATTATTATAAACGATTTGCGAATTGTAATAAAATATGCCTTCGTTAAAGGGCATAAACCGAACGATAAAACATGCACCGAAAATACTGTTATTCTTTAAATTCCTGAGCATTGATCCCAAGTTTTTTTAGTTTATCCTGCAAATACTGACGTCTCAAGCCGATTTGTTCTGCCGCTCGACTGATATTACCATTTTGTTGCAACAAGGCGGAGATAAAAAACTCTTTTTCAAAACCATCAACCACTGATTTCTTTTGCTCTCTGAATGACAAGAGATCATCTGAGGAGAGATTCGAGTAAGTTTTTGAAGGCTTTTTAGATTCAAACTCAGACAGCGTCAATGTATTCGAATCGGAAAGAGCAACTGCTTTTTCGATTGCATTCATCAATTCACGGACATTTCCGGGCCAATCTGAATTTATCAGCATCGACATTGCATCCGGAGTCAGACTTTCAATATTTTTTGAGTGCTTTTTATTGAATCTTCCTAAGAAATACTCAATAAGAAGCGGAATATCATCACGTCTTTCATACAAAGGAGGGAGATTGATCTGTACAACATTTATACGGTAATATAGGTCGCTTCTAAACCAGCCTTCTTTTATCCCCGATTCAAGATCCTTATTTGTTGCGCTTACGATGCGGACATCTGCCTTCTTGGTAGTAGTGGAACCGAGCCTTTCAAACATGCCTTCTTGCAGTACACGAAGTATTTTTGCTTGTGTTTCTGTCGCCATGTCCCCGATTTCATCAAGAAATAAGGTCCCTTTATCTGCGGCTTCAAATTTACCCATTCTTGATTCTACAGCGCCGGTGAAGGCGCCTTTTTCATGTCCGAAGAGCTCGCTTTCTATCAGCTCGGTAGGAAGAGCGGCGCAATTAAAGGTAACAAATCTATTAGCTGAACGAGCGCTCTGTTGGTGAATGGATTGAGCGATCAATTCCTTGCCCGTGCCGCTTTCTCCGGTAATAAGGACACTTATGTCAACCTCTCCGGTTTTTTTTGTTAATTCGAGTATCTTCCTAATCGCTTCGCTTTCACCGATAAGTTTGTTCTTAGCGCTCATTTTCTGAATTTGCCGGCGGAGAGTCTTATTCTCAGATAAAAGCATTACTTTATCAGAAGCGTTGCGAACTACCATCCGAAGTTCATCAATATCAAAAGGTTTAGAAATATAGTCAAAAGCGCCGGATTTCATTGCATCAACGGCAATTTTCTCATTTCCAAATGCGGTAATAAATATTGTGACCGGATTAAAATCGAGTTTATTTAGGTGTTTAAGAAGTTCCAATCCGTTCATACCCGGCATCATCATATCGGTAATTACAATATCAGGTTCAATTTTTATGGCAAGCTCGAGACCCTGCTCGCCGTCTGGCGCTTCACTTACATCGTATTTTGGAGATAGCAATTTTATAAGTGATGTTCTTTCAGATTGTTCGTCATCGATGATCAGAATGGAAATTTGCCTATCGGGTTCTACCATATGGAATTCATTATTTATTAAGTTTACGTATCAAGCAAAATATAATAAAAAAATGATGTTACAACGAGCTATATTTTATGAATATTGGTCAATTTTAAATTTGCAATTAGATCAAGCAATTACTTTATAACGAATAAGGTTGACAATACTAACTCTCAGGTATACTTTTTATGTTACTTCCGGGGCGAGGCGGAATTCCTCACCGGCGGTGATTTCCGAATAGGAAAAGCCCGCGACTCCCTCCAAAATTTTGGGGGGACTGAGTAAGTGAAACTCTTACGCCGACGGTCAGAGTCCGGATAGGAGGAAGTTGAAATTGCGAATCAGTATGATTCGGAACGTCCCGGCTATTATGCCGGGTTTTTTGTTATGACAGATAAAGATACTGAATTTATGACTTATGCTCTTTCTTTAGCGGAGAGGGGGAAGCTTTGGACTTCTCCTAATCCGATGGTTGGAGCCGTTATTACCTCGAACAATAAAATTATCGGTGAAGGATTTCATGAAAAGTATGGCAGAGAGCATGCTGAGGTAAACGCCTTTAAGGGTTTAGGCGATAATTTAGAGGGAGCCACTCTCTATGTGACTCTCGAACCATGTTCGATTCATGGTAAAACTCCTCCATGCACCGATGCAATTCTATCTTCCGGAATTAGAAGAGTGGTGATAGCGATGAAAGACCCTAATCCTCAAATAAACGGCGCAGGAATAAGAATATTGGAAGAGAAGGGAATTAAGGTAGATATAGGTTTATTGGAGGAGAAAGCCTCAAGATTAAACGAAAAATATGTTAAATACGCATCTACATCTGTTCCGTGGGTGACGCTGAAAGCCGCCCAAACGCTTGACGGCAGAATTGCCGATATGAATGGAGATTCGAAATGGATTACAGGGGAATCTTCCCGCAAGACGGTTCATTCCCTTCGGGCAACTCATGACGCTCTGCTCGTGGGAGCGGGAACAGTTATAAAAGATGACCCTGTATTGAACGTTCGGAACGTTGAAGGGAAAAATCCTGTAAGAGTTATCATTGATGAGGATCTTGCCGCCGATCTGAACTCAAAAGTGTATCAAGTGAAGACCGATGCTTCAACCATATTGTTTACAGCAGCTAAAAATGGTCGGGAAAAAATTGACATTCTTACTGAAAGTGGTGTCAAAGTTATAACTTATGAGAATTCAGACGGCTTGGATATCAGTTGGATGTTACGGGAATTAGGGTCGCTCGGAATATCTTCGCTTTTGGTCGAAGGCGGTTCAAGGATATTTTCTTCATTTTTAAGCTCGGACAGTGTGGATAGATATATATTTTTCATAAATCCCAGTCTGATGGGTAACGGGTTGGATACTTTTAAATCGGATGGCTTTAAAGTTTCAAAGCGCTTACAGTTAAAAGAGCAATCAATTGAATTAGTAGGGGAAGATTTTATGATTCAAGGCGTCCCCGTGAGAGGGGATTAACCATGTTTACGGGCTTAGTGGAAGAGGTTGGCATCATATCTGATATCCAGGAGAGTGGAGACGGAAGAAAAATCAGGATAAGCTGTCAAAAAGTAGTTGAAGATATTAAGGTGAAAGAGAGTATTTCCGTAAGCGGCATATGCTTGACGGTCGTTGAAGCCGGTACTGATTATTTTGAGGTTGATGTAGTTTCTGAAACCCTAAAACGTTCAAATATAGGGCGATATACAGTGAATGATAAAGTAAACCTTGAACGTGCTTTGATGCTTTCTGATCGTCTTGGCGGTCATATCGTCCAGGGGCATGTTGATGGAGTTGCATCGGTAATATCTCATGAACACGGGGATAACGGCTCCCTTCTGATCATCGATATTCCGAAAGAGCTCAGAGAATTTGTTGTCGAGAAGGGTTCGATCACACTCGACGGGATAAGCCTTACCGTCGCATCGGTGAAGGATACAGAGGTTAGTGTCGCATTGATCCCTCATACTTTGGAGATCACTACTTTGGGAACAACGGTGTCGGGCGATTTAGTGAATGTGGAGGTTGATGTTCTTGCCAAATACGTGAAAAATATGATGAAAGGATACACAGAACCAAGTTCCCTTACATTAGAGAAACTCCAAGATATGGGGTATTAAATAACTTCAAATAAAAGGTAACCATTGGAAGAATTCAATAATATAACAGACGCAATTGAAGCATATAAAAACGGCGAGATCATAATCGTTGTAGATGATGAGGACAGAGAGAATGAGGGTGACCTGATAATGGCGGCTGAACACTGTACAGCCGATTCGATAAATTTTATGTCGAAAGAAGGAAGAGGCTTAATTTGCGTTTCATTGTCCGAAGAGAGGGCTAATCTTCTTGATATAGAACTGATGGTTCGGGACAATACTGCGTTGCATCAAACACGATTTACGATTTCGGTGGATGCTATAGAAGATACAACTACCGGTATTTCCTCCCGAGACAGGGCGAAGACTGTGCAGGTACTGATTGATCCTGAATCGAAACCTTCTGATTTAGCCAGACCGGGGCATATTTTTCCGATATTGGCTGCTGAAGGTGGGGTATTACGTAGAGCAGGGCACACAGAAGCGTCGATTGATTTGGCAAAATTGGCGGGTTTGAACCAATCAGGAGTACTATGCGAGATCATAGACGATGACGGCAGTATGGCAAAGCTACCCAAACTGATGGAGCTATCTAAGAAGTTTAATTTAAGAATAATCAGCGTTCGTGATATAATTGAATATCGTCGCCGTAACGAAAAGTTGGTTAAATTAGTAGAGAAAGTAAAATTACCGGCAAAGAACGGGGATTTTATTCTGCACTTATATGAAAACATATTGAGCGGGGAGACACACGTTGCGCTTGTTAAAGGAGAAATTTCGCCTAACAATCCAATTCTTGTAAGGGTACATTCGGAGTGCCTTACAGGAGATGCTCTCGGTTCTTTGAGGTGTGATTGCGGAGATCAATTGAATGCTGCGATGAAAAGGATAGAGAAAGAAGGAACAGGGATAATTCTGTATATGAGACAAGAGGGGAGGGGAATTGGCTTAAAAAATAAAATTCTTGCATACCATTACCAAGACATGGGAAAAGACACTGTCGAGGCGAATGAGATTTTGGGATTCAAACCTGATTTGCGTGACTATGGAATCGGCGCCCAAATCTTAGTCGATCTTGGAGTTAAGAAGATGCGGTTGATGACGAACAACCCTAAAAAAGTCGTGGGATTAGATGCGTACGGCATAGAGATCAGTGAACGCGTTGCCATTGAAATCAAGCCGCAGGAGAATAATAAAAAGTACCTCGAAACGAAAAGAGACAAACTCGGACACATGATTTTAAAGGGTTAGGAGATAAGAGAGATGGCAAATGTTATAGAAGGGGATCTGATTGCAAGAGGGTTGAAATTTGCGATCGTGGCTGGAAGATTTAACGAGATGATCACAAAACAGCTGCTGGAAGGAGCAATGAATTGTCTTAAACGGCACGAAGCATCAGAAGATATGCAAGATATCTACTGGGTGCCGGGAGCTCGTGAAATACCGACTCTCGCCCGAAAATTAGTTGAAACAGGGAAATATGACGGCATTATATGTATAGGAGCAGTGATAAAAGGGGCGACTTCACATTTTGATTTCGTAGCGCAAGAAGCTTCAAAGGGGATTTCGGAACTCGCTTATAATTCCAAAATTCCTGTGATATTCGGAGTTTTAACTACCAACACTATCGAGCAGGCGATCGAGAGGGCAGGAACGAAAATAGGGAACAAAGGTTGGGACTCGGCGTTAGCAGCTATAGAAATGCATAATCTCTTTAAAAAGGTCAGCTAAACGCTTCCAATTGCCTAAATTTTTCCCCATTGTGTTTATTTCTCTCTTTTTGAGATTTTCTGAATCTACCGCTCAGATAAACTATAGAGTGGATGAATGGCGTGTAGAAACAAGCAAATTGATAGTTCGCGCCATGAATTCGTTCGGAGATGAAATTTTCGCCGGTACAAGCGGCGGACTTGTCATATACTCTCCAACCGGAACGAAGACTATAACGGTATTAGACGGTTTATCTTCATTGGATATATTGAGTATGGCTGTCGATGAGACGGGAATAGTGATTCTCGGAATGAATGCTCCCACTGGTAATATTGATTTTTATTCTTCTACCGATGGTTCAATATACTCCATCGATGAAAATTTAACAAAAATTACTTCTATTACTGTTGTTGGTGATTCGATCTATGCCGGATTTATCGCACTCGACCAAATTGGAGTTTTATTGGTTACATTCGATGGTAACAGCGGAAGATATCAGTTTAGAGATTCGTTTCAGAATTTTCCAGAGGGAATTTCATTTTCTGAAGTCAGAGCCATTTCGGTTATTCAAGATTCAATTTATTTGGGAACAGATGGGGGTTTATTATCAGCTTCTATATTGGGGGATAATTTAAAAGATCCGGCAAATTGGGTGCATCTCAAATTAAATACCGGGGAAGAAGAATTTGTCAATGCGATCGGATTGACCGAAGGGAAATTAATAGTAGCTCTCAAACGCGGAGTTTTCAGGCGTGATGAAGCATCATGGGTGCAGGATGGAACTTATTCTCCTCTCTCTTTGGTGGTTAGAGCGTTCTACAATACAAGTGACGCTACTCTTATGGCGACGAATGTGGGTATTTATAAACGGGATGTCGGTGGAGGCTGGACTCTCTTTACCAGCAGAAGAGTTGATACGGCTGATTTGGCCGAGAATAGCGCCGGCATATTATGGGCGGGATATAGTATAAACGGGCCTGCAGAATATGATGAGGCAAGTTCCCAATTTGTTTCCCGAGCTTTGAATTCTCCGTTCAACAACATCTTATCCGCCATCTCAAACGTAATTGATTCAACGATGTGGATAGGGAGCAATAAGGGTTTTAGCAAATTATCACCTGATGGATGGAAAAGTTATCTGCATTCGACCGACGGCGAGACGAGACTAAATGATTCAGAGATTGAATTAGACAGATATATAGCCGATACACTCACAATTCCGAGATCAGGTATTCATGTTTCGTTAGCTGCATCAAATGGGTTGGTATATTTTGGCTATGGTGGCAGAGGAATGCTCGAGTTTGATCCCGAATCTCCTGCGGATTTTACGTTATATGACGCATCAAACGGTTTTTTATCGGGTTCGGAAGGGCATGGAGGGGCTTCTCATTTTGTGGTAATAAGAGATATTGCTGAGGACAATAGCGGAAATATCTGGATTGCCAATGCGTTTGCGCAAGATGACAAACATCTTGCAGTTATTGACACGTTTAATCAATGGCATTATTTCCAAAAAAGCAGCACCGGTCTGATAAATGGGGTATTGGGAGCTATTACACATGACAGCAGAGGAAACGTTTGGTTGGGCATGCAAGCAGATTCTGAAATATTATTGCCGGAAGGAGGTTTGCAGGTTCTCAATTATTCGGGTACCCTCTCTGACAAATCGGATGACATATGGGCACGGTTGACCAAAGTTGATGGATTAGAAAGTAATTACGTAAATGATATTGCGGTAGATGGTGATGATGTTTTGTGGATTGCTGTTGTGGGGGGTGTACACCGACTTGTGATACCACAGGAATTGACCAGAGAAAGTTTAAGAGCGAATCTTTCCGGTATAATTCCCATAGTATCAGATCATGATGTGAGAAAATTAGAGGTGGATTCCAGAAATAATAAGTGGTTCGCGACTGAAACAGGCGGGGTTAAAGTGCTTCTAAATGATAATACATGGCTGAATGGGAACGAAGGTTTTACAGTGGATAACAGTCCTCTTCTTTCAAATAGCATTGAATCGATCGCCTTCAATCCAAAAAACGGTGACGCATTTATTGCAACTCT
Organism: Fidelibacterota bacterium MT.SAG.3; assembly: GCA_004402895.1. Classification (GTDB taxonomy): domain Bacteria; phylum Fidelibacterota; class SORT01; order SORT01; family SORT01; genus SORT01. The sequence continues at coordinate 28,448 of SORT01000005.1, forward strand.
CAAAGGCATATCAATTTTAAGAACGGAGTATTCAGAACCTTTATTTACATTGGAAAAAGTAAAAACGTATCCGAGTCCGTTTATTATTCCGGCAAATTCTGACCTTGTTATTGATGGATTAGCGGATAATACAGGAGTAAAAATACTTGATATAAACGGTGATCTTATCAGGAATCTTACCTCAGGGAGCCGCGAAATCAGGGGTAGCCAGGGATTTTGGGATGGAAGGGATGATGATGGAAGAATTGTCCCCAGCGGAATTTACATTGCGTTTATTTACACAAGTTTAGAGCTTAAGGCAACAGCAAAAATTGCGGTCATACGAAGATAGCATTTAGAATTTAGCCAGCTCTTCCACAACTTCTTTCACTAATTTTCGTTTTTCCTTATATGGCAAAAATGCGCTTTTAAAGCCGAAAATGATCATCTCTTTAAAATCATCCAAATCGAAATCATAATACTTATGTGCTGTAAGAAATTCTTTGGTTATTGTAGTGTCGGAGACGAGTAAATTATCGGTATTAATCGTTACTCTTAATCCGAGATCGTAATAGTTTCTTATGGGGTGAGTTTCAAAACTGTTGACGCTTCCCGTTTGAACATTTGATGTAATACACATTTCAAGGGGAATCCGATGATCGTTTATATAGTTCAGCAGATCACCATCTTCCCTTGTCCGGGTGCCATGTCCGATCCGGTGCGCTCCACAATAATGTATCGCTTGATGGATACTCTCCGGACCATACGTTTCGCCCGCGTGTATCGTCAAATTCAGATTGTTATTCAAAGTCAGATAAAATGCTTCCATGTGGTCTTTTGCCGGAAAGTTCTCTTCTTGTCCCGCCAAATCGTACCCAACAACTCCTCGATTTTTAAAAGCAACGGCGAGTTCCGCGAGCGTGAGGGAAGTTTGAGCGCCTATACTTCTTATACCGCAGACGATTATTCCTGTCTTAATACCGTATTTTGCTTCCGCTCTTTTTAACCCTGCCTTGGTAGCCTCGATAGTTTCGGCTAAAGTCAGGCCTTTCTCGATGTTCAACACAGGAGAAAAGCGAACTTCCAATAGCCTCACACCGTCATTCCATTGGTCCTCTGCGAGCTCGAATGCCACTCTTTCCAATGCGGGCGCTTCTTGAAGTACGCTGAGAGTGTAATCGAATACTTTCAGATATTCTGCAAGACTTTTGTTTCTTTCGCTGCCGGCATGTATGATGTTATTTAATTCTTCAACATTATCGGCAGGAAGATCCACTCCCTGTTCATGAGCAAGTTCAAGCAGGGTTTCCACCCTTAATGAGCCGTCCAAGTGACAGTGTAGATCAGTCTTCGGTAATGCCCTTACAAGCTCTTCTGTAATCTCCGTATTATTCTTTTTCATAAGTAATCCTATTATAAAAAGGTGCAAAAGCTGTTATTAAGGCTGATATAAAGCTTAGCTCCCTCGTAAGTAAATCATTGGTTAAAACGCCGAATACGCCTTGATTGTTCCTAACATTGTTTTGTCCGGAGTATTTGTCGATTGCAACCGCTAAACTTTCATTATTGTCATACACCGCCTGAGCTAATTTTCCCGGAACGCTTAAATTCGGTGAAGAACCGAATTCGATCGTTTTACCGTCGGACACTGCTGCCCAGCCCTGTATAAATGTGATAGTTCTGCCGTTCAATTTCGTTTGATGGAATCCACCTTCCATCCCGACATAATAATCTGCTTCTTCATTCTGTTTGTCTAAAAGAATTTTAAGTGACTTAATCCTATTAAGCGCGCCGTTGGCGATCTCTCCCATAGTAATGGGCGTTTCACTCACTCCGGAGTCTGTTTTCCTTGAAATTATTGACCAATCGGAACTGTTGAATTGCTTGGAGATAACCTCCATAGCGGCCGAGAGAGCATCCAATTTTGGTTTTCGCTCAGTAGCGACAGCGATTATCAATTGAGCTCTATTGCTTTTAAGTTTTTTAGCATATTAAAAAAAATCTTAATCCTTTCATAAACCGGTTCAATCTCATCACCAAACTCTTTCACCAATTCTATTGAAATTTTATGCACATTATTCCGCCCGTCACACTCCTTCCATAGAAAGGCTCCGATCACATCCAACTTTACCTCGTAATTAGGATTTTTAAATCTTGAGGCAAACATTTTACCGATTTTGCTCTTGAATTTTGGAAGGATCAAAGTTACAAGCCCTTCATCATTATTTTTCCAATCTGAAACTCTCATCGGTATGAGTTCAAGTAAATTCGTTTCTTTATTACTTTTTTTATCGTCTCTATTCACATTTGTCTCTAAAACGTTTAAGTTACAGCAACGCCCGGAATCTTCAGAGTGAAACCCGGGCGTTCCGACTTAAATCAGGTCTAAAAATTCAGATCATAATATAAGCAAATTATGATTCATCCGGTGTGCTTGCAACCTTATAAAGCCAATAACAAACACCGCCAAGCACAGCTATTCCGGGAAGCGCCATCGGCTCTGAAACCAAAGAGAACACATTTCTATCCTGGAAGACGACGATCGGAATTGCCATCAAAATCCCAACCAAAGCTTCACCGGTGATCAATCCTGAAGCGAATAAAAGACCGTTACCGGCGCTGCTTTTCTTATCTTTTCTTATTGATTCTTTTTCAGCTTCGGGCGCCACAGAGATTTTATTTTTAAAATGCTTTGACGCAAAGTGAGCAATGAGTCCACCGATAAATATTGCTGAAGAAAGTTCTAAAGGAAGGTAAATTCCTACTGCCACGGCGAGAACAGGCATTCTAAAGTTCGAGCCTTGCTTTTCTAAATACTTATCGATCATAATAATTACTACAGCAACAACGCCGCCTATATAGATCAAATTCATCGGTAAGCCGCCTCTGAAAACACCGAGAGCAACGCTTGCCATCAAAGTTGCTTGCGGAGCAGCGAGAGGATTGGGATGGGCTGCTGTGGCAATTCCTATACCATAGGCTTTTAGCAAAAGGGTGAGAATGGGCGCCATTACCAGTGCAGCAGCAAGTACACCGACTCCTTCCATTACTTGCTGTTTCCACGGCGTTGCTCCGAGAAGCTGACCTGCTTTCAGATCTTGCAATACATCTCCGCCGATTGCGGCGGCACAACAGACCACCGCGCCGATAAGTATGGCAGCGGCAGGACCGATGACACTGTCAGTTCCCAATAAGACAACAAGCAACAGTGCGCTTGTCAGTATCGTAGCTATCGTGACACCCGAAATCGGATTGTTCGAGCTGCCGACCAACCCCGCCATATATGCAGCAACTGCGGAAAAAAGAAATCCCGCTATTATCATCAGAACTGCCATGATAGCTGCGATGGCGATATTATCCATAAGAAAGGAATATAATAAGAACAGCGGAACGATGGATGCCAAAAGGAGAATCATAACCCATTTCATAGATACATCTCTTTCGGTTCGTAATATTGTCGAACCGCCATCTTCATTCTTTGAGCGATACGCTTCCATACTGCTTTTAATGCCATCGATCAGCGGTTTACGAAGATTTATCAATGCCCACAATCCGCCTATAACCATTGCACCGACGCCTAAATACCTTATTTGAGTGCTCCAAATCGTTCCGGCTTCCTGAACCGCTTCTCCTGCGGGAATACCATTGATCCACACATAAATCGGTATTGCCACTATCCAGGACAGAACACCTCCTAAAAAGACAAGCGAGGAGATGTTCAGACCTATAATATAACCGACCGAAACCAATGCAGGTGAGAGATTAACTCCGAAATATGCGATGGTTCCTAACACATACCGTGCCGATTCCCAAGTGGCGCTCCAAAGATGCAATCCCGTTTCGGCGAATTTAAAGCTCGCTCCGACAATAGCCGACCAGACAATATACTTGATCCTTGATCCGCCCTCTGCTCCCGATTTGAGAATTTCGGCGGTAGCAATTCCTTCCGGATATTTCAACCGCGCTTCAACGATAAGCGCCCTGCGGAGAGGAATTGTGAACAATACTCCTATAGCGCCGCCAAGCCCTGCAATTAGAGTAGTTTGGAGATAATTGAATTCAGTCCAGTAATTAAGCATTATCAATGCAGGAATAGTGAAAATAACTCCTGCGGCGAGGGATTCACCTGAAGATGCGGCTGTCTGAACGATGTTGTTCTCGAGAATATTTGATTTTGCAAAAAGTCTGAGCACAGCCATTGATATAACTGCGGCAGGAATTGAAGCAGAAACGGTAAGTCCTGCAAAAAGACCTAAATATGCGTTTGCCCCTGCTAATACAGCGGCAAGAACCACGCCGAGCACTACCGCTTTCACTGTTATTTCAGGTAAGTTGGTCTCCGCTGATATATAAGGTACTACTTTATCCAATTGTACTGCACCTTGATCTGATTCGCTCATTCAATCCTCCGCTAATTGATAATTAAAAAACGGTTAGCATATCCCAACGGGATATAATTATTCATCCCTGTTACAAAAATATAATATTAAATGAATAAATATTAGGGTAATTATAAGCCATTGAAAATCAGATGTCAAGTTTAATCAAAACAGCGTTTCATTAACGCCGGATAAGCAAGATAATTCGAAATATCCGGGGAAGTGTCTCAAAATCGGCAGCTCAATACCGATAATCATAAAAAATTAGTAGTGAGCCATCGAAAGAAAAAATCGACCTATCTATTTATTTATTAAGAATATAAGGCGGAAATAATGTAACTAAATGTCCAAATGGCACAATAATTGCTCTGTATATAAGTAATGCAAATAGGGATTTATAGAGAAATTACTAAACTTTTTGCTTTTTGATGCGTTAAAATGATTAGAGAGGATAAGACATGGTAACTGCATTAAGACACAAAGATGAGAGTTGGACGCTACCAAGACAGCTGCATGAGACCGAAGCAGAAGTCTTAGAATATCTTGTTTGTGACGTTTGTGGAACATACTGGAGCCCTGACGCAAATGATTATCCTTGGTTGAAGAACGAGGATCATATCAGCTGCAGTTGCGGGAATCTTCTTTGTCTAAAAGGAGATTTGATTTAAGTTTCTAAGAAGTTTTGGCGGAGTTTGTTCAACATAAAATTGGTTAAACATCATTAAGCTGAGTAAAGCTTGCGAATATAGATAAGCTCCGATCATATCGGGGCGTTTTTTTATCCCTTACTGATCTTCTCGTTCAATTTGTCAATCTTTTTTTGAATTTTACCTACATCTTTATACGACGAATATTTTTTTACTATTATTTGAAGAGTGCTGACAGCTCCACTTAAATCCTTTTTCTTTTTTTCTTGAAGTTGAGCAGCTTTAATAAGCAATTCGATCGCCTTTAGATCGGTCGGATATTTTTCATGTACTCCGATATAATCTATAATTGCTGCATCGACATCTTTCTGTTTTGATTCTGCTACATTGCCGGACAATTTAAGAGCTTCTCCACCTCTTGGATCATTCGGATATTTCGTCGTGATAAGGTGATAGAACCGGCGGGCATCTTTATAATCTTTAACTTTGTTGGTCAGTACTTTTGCTCCATCCAACAGTGCGGGTACTGCTAAAGTATCGGCGGGGTATTCGTCGACTAATCTTCTGAAAGTTCGTACCGCTTCTGAATGATCCTTCAGTCTTTCTGTTTGAATAGTGGCAGCATTGTATAAAGAAAGGGCTGCCAGCCCATGCGTGGGGTATTTATCTACTACGATAAGGTAATTAGTAGCCGCATCGTCATGTTTACCCAACTTTCCCGTTAGAATAGTAGCTTTTAAAAAATAAGCATCCGGTACTAACGGGCTGTTCGGATATCCTATGATTACCTTGGAAGCAAAAAAGGAGGATTCTTTCTCATGTTTGAGTCGTTCATGAAGTTTTGCGTACCAATAAGCTATTTGCGGCTGTCTTTCATCATCAGGTAAGATACTGTTAAAATATTTTATTTCATTAAGAGTCCAATCATTTAGTTTTGAGATCTCAAGATTATAAATAGTCTGAATATAGGCAAAGTACTTATCTTGATATGGCTTTTCCTGCTGAGGAATACCGACTATCCTGGATATGTCAGATTGCTTTTCCGAAATACGTTTATTGACCTTACCGGAAATGAAATTGACTAAGTCCGCACGAGCCTGATCCCCTTTCGAGGAGGAGGGATAAAGGTGTATAAATTTTATATAAGAAGCGAGTGCCTCGAATTGCATTTTCTTCTTTTCATACATTTCAGCCATCATTAATTGTACATCTTCTGATAGCTTTCCAGACCAGTATAATTTCGTGAAATTGTCCATCTCGATTATTGCATCGTCAAATAGATCCTTCTCCTCTGATTCTACGAGCAATTTTATGAACCCGAAATAGTTTTTAGCCGTTTCACTGTCAGAAGAACGGGAAGAAGACATCTTAAATTTCATGGATTCTGTCAGAGCCTTCTTTTCTTCTTCGAACATGTCGGTCAATTCTTGGGTAATAGCGCTTCTTAATGAATCCAGGATCAGAAGATGTTTTGATGACATTTTTTGTGTCAGCGAATCGATCTCTGATTTTTGAAGCATCTTCAACGAGTCTTCGCGAGCTGTATACTTACTGTTCAATTCATTGCTGAGAGCTTCAAGCTGTTTATTCAGTTCCTCGGGAGAAATTCCGGTCGGCGTAGTAATTACAGAGTCGGAATCCTGACCAAACGACTGAAGAGGCAGAAAGAGAGTGATAAAAATAACAACGAACGAAATCAAGTTTAACATCTTACTCATCATAAATGTTATGAACTCCCTTTTACTTAAGTTGAGTGGAGACTTTCATCTCTAATAAATCAATCTTCAAGGTCTTATTTTAATACACTACAAATTAAATTACAATAAATTACATGAACAATTTAATAAATATTAATTGCTAAGTTTCTATTTGGAAAAATCGTCCCGATAATTAAGTTCAGGTTATGATCGTTCTCAAACTATATACGTTGGTAGTTGTTGTCCTGATCTCCTCCAATTTATTCAGTCAATCTTATCCCATACTGATGGAAGGTGAATTCTCCGATTGGGATAGTATATCCTTCATATATAGCGATTCGATAGGAGATGTGCCATCGGGAGGTGTGGACTTCGGTGGTTTAAAGGCGGCAAATGACGGCGAATATTTGTACCTATACATAGAGCTGAACTATGAAGTGAATCTTCAATCAGAACTGAATTCTACATTGTTTTTAGACAGTGACAACAATGCCTCAACCGGATTAAGTATTGATGGGATTGGCGCAGAATTAGAATGGAATTTCGCGGCTAAAAGTGGAAAATTTTATTTTGGCGGCGCTATTACAGTTATATCTCAAATTGATTTAAAGATTATTACATCTCCGACTATGAGCTCTGAAACATTTGAAATATCTTTAGAATTAGCTTCAAGACCTGATGGTACGAATTTACTCTTTGCCGAATCAGAAATCTCCGTTCTTCTAAAGGACAATGATAGCGGTGATGTTCTGCCTGAACTCGGGGAGAACGTATTGTATCAAATTGAGCCGGTTATCGGAGTTCCTTTTGATATGATAGGGCTTGTAAAAAACGATTCTCAATTCTTGCGATTTTTGACTTGGAATGTCAGAGTAGATGATTTATTTGAGCCGTCACTTTTTGATGAGTATAGTCGTATTCTGAAGGCTATAGATCCTGATATAATCACATTTCAGGAGGTGTATGACCATAGCTCCGAAGATTTGAAGACGCTGATGGAATCTATTCTGCCATCCGAGGAGGGTGAAGAGTGGTTCACTTTTAGAGATTCAAATGATATTGCGCTTGCGAGCAGATATAATATTATCGGAAACTGGTTGCCAAGTATAAATAGCGGTAACAGGGCATTTCTCATCGACTTGTCTCCTGTATACACGAAAAATCTTTTGGTCGTTGGCGTTCATCCCCCGTGTTGCGCTAACGATGCCGGAAGACAGAATGAAATCGATGCCATGATGGCTTTCTTACGAGACGAAATGCAAGGGGGTGGAGCATTTCAGTTAGATCCAGGTACTCCGGTAATTTTCGCAGGGGATTTTAATTTTGTGGGTGACAAAAGACAGTTGGAAACAATGTTGACGGGCGACATTATGGATAACGCCACGTGGGGAGCGGATTTTGCTCCTGATTGGGACGGGACTTTACTCAGAGATGCCGTCCCGAGACATAGCAGGCTAAGTCAAACATACACCTGGCAGAATGAATTCAGTCCATTCAGTCCGGGAAGACTTGATTTTATAATATTCACTGATTCAGCCATCGATATAGAAAAATCTTACGTGCTTCGGACTGAGGAGATGATACCGGACAGTTTATCAAAATATGGATTACTAAGTGAAGATACTCGCCTTGCTTCTGATCATCTGCCGGTAGTTGCAGATTTTTATCTACAGTTAAAAGATATTGCTGTTGATGGATCTCTGCCGATGACCCTGAGGCTCGAACAAAATTATCCGAATCCGTTCAATCCATCAACGCAGATCGGTTTTTTTCTTGAATTAGGAGGAAGAGCTACATTGAACATTTATGATACGCATGGCAGAGAGGTTGCCGAATTGCTCGACAGTCTGATCGAGCAGGGATTCCATTCAATAATTTGGAATCCAAAAGATATAGCTTCCGGTATCTATTTTTATCGTCTCAGTTCAGGTGGCCGGACTGTGACGAAGAAAATGCTTTTGCTTAAATGAGCGCTGTCAATCAGTGCGAATGGACGTTATCCGGACCCCATTTCACATCTTCCGCCTCGACTCCGGCTAAAATACCTCTGCCTATAGCCCAAGATTGACCGCATTCCCCACAAACAGACTCGCCTTTAGTTAAATGGGTAGCGCAATTGCAATGTTTGTCATTTATGAGGCACCAATTACAAGGTGGCATAACGCAGCAACTATATTCTCCCTTTGCAGCCAGTCCTTTCTTGGCGGTTTCGGTATCACTTACAATACTTGCGTGTTGTTCTTCAAATGATAGGTCTGCGAAATTAGCTTCTTTCACTTCAGCAGGCATATCCGATTTTTGCTCGGCACATGCGCCAATCATCAACATCGAAAGCAGAACAGCTGCTATAATTCTCATATGAACCACTCCTTGATTAGATTTAGTCTTAAGTGTAGTTTCAAATAATCATTAAGTCAAATACTACCTTAAGAAAAATAAAACGCACGAAGTAGGATTTTCACAGACTTTCAAACAAAATCTACTTGAAGAACCCAAGTCTTTAAACTAAGTTTATCTTTTCGTATAACCATCGGACAGATAATGGCAAAGAAAAATAAAACGGTATATCTTATTGACGCATTCGCGGAAATATACCGCTTTTATTTTGCCATGTTCAGAAATCCTCTGACGAATTCAAAGGGCGAAAATATCAGCGCGATTTTCGGATTCGCGAGATCACTCTATTCAATTCTTAAAAATAAAGAACCGGATTATATTGCTGTTGTATTCGATCCTAAGGGTCCCACATTTCGTCACAAGATGTATAAGGAATACAAGGCAACACGGGAAAAGATGCCTGATGATCTTCGCTCTCAGCTTCCTATGATAGACAAGCTGCTTAAAGCGCTCAATATTCCCCGCCTTGATCTTGATGGATATGAAGCGGATGATATCATAGGAACTATGGCGGGTAAAGCAGAAAAAGAGGGCTTTGAGGTTCTCATGGTTACGGCTGATAAAGATTTTGCTCAACTCGTCACTAAAAAAGTTGTGATGTACAATACAAGAGCGAAAGCGGATGAATCAAACCTTATTGATATTGAAGGCGTGAAGAAAAAATGGGGTGTCTCTCCCGGTCAGATCAGAGATTACTTGGCGCTTGTGGGTGACAGTTCCGACAATGTTCCGGGAGTCAGAGGAGTCGGTCCCAAGGGAGCAGTGAAACTTTTAGCTGAATACGGCTCTCTCGAAGAAATTTTGAACCATGTGAATGACATTAGTGGAGAGAAACTAAAAGAAAGTTTACTGAACGATGCGGAAGTCGCCCGGCTCTCGCTTGACCTCGTAACAATTCGCACAGATGCGCCCGTCGGTGTAGAGATGAAAGATATTATTCGCAAAGAGTTCGACCTGACTGAACTGACCGATCTCCTGAAGGAATTGGAATTTTGGAACATGCTTGAAGAGATTCAGGGAGATAGCGGTGTTGAGTACAAAAAGATCAAGAAGAATTATGAAGCTGTCTTAGACCAAAAGTCACTCGAAAAGATAATCGAGACTATGAAAAAATCAAAACTCGTCTCCTTTGATCTTGAAACGACCTCTATCAATCCGATGCAAGCGGAGATCGTTGGGTTTTCATTCAGCATTAAGCCCGATCAGGGTTGGTATGTACCAATCGTTTATTCGGGAGGAGACGGCAATTTATTCAGAGAGGAAGGTCATGATCTCGAAAAATTGTTGGATGAGTTGAGACCTATCTTAGAAGATCCCGATATTCCGAAATGCGGACAAAACATCAAATATGATAATCTGATTTTATCCCGCTATGGAGTAAATGTAATGGGAGTACTGTCTGACAGCATTATACTGGCTTTCCTGTTAAAGCCGGATGCGCGTTCATATAAAATTGACTATCTGTCCATGGAACATTTAAAATATCAAATGCAGCCGATCACCGATCTGATAGGTACGGGCAAAGACCAGAGATCAATGGCGGACGTTCCATTAGAGGATATCACATTTTATGCTGTAGAGGATGCGGATGTGGCGCTCCAATTGGTGAATAAACTTCAGCCGGTAGTTGAAGCTGAAGGGATGAGTGGAATACTGCATGATATAGAAATTCCGTTGATCGATGTTCTACTGCGAATGGAAAAGAGCGGGGTTTATTTAGACATAAAACATTTGAATAAAATGTCCACTGAGGTAACCAAAGAAATAAAGAAAATTGAGAAAAATATATTCAAACATGCTGGCGAAGAGTTCAGTATCAATTCACCAAAACAATTGAGCGTAATACTGTTCGAAAAACTCGGTCTTCCACCGTCCCGGAAAACCAAAACGGGATATTCTACCGATCACCAGGCGATGGAATCTCTCAAAGAGGAGCACGAGATAGTCAGAAATGTGCTTGAGTATCGAATGTACTCAAAATTGAGATCGACTTATTTGGAAGCATTACCGGAATTGGTGGATTCAAATACGGGCAGGATCCACAGCTCTTTTAGTCAGACAGTTGCCGCGACAGGTAGACTTTCCAGTAGTAATCCGAATTTTCAGAACATTCCAATTAAAACCGATGTTGGCAGGAGGATCAGGCACGCCTTCATACCGGAAGCGACGGGCTGGAAAATATTAGCGGCAGATTACTCGCAGATCGAGCTCAGGATAATGGCTCATCTGTCCGATGATCCGACTATGATTCAGGCGTTTTTGGACGATGAGGATATTCATAGCATTACCGCTTGCGGGCTTTATAAAGTCGGACTCGATGAAGTAACAGCTCAAATGAGAAATGCTGCGAAAACCGTAAACTTTGCGATTATGTATGGCGCAAGAGCATTTAGGATTTCGGGCGCATTGGGAATCTCCATGAAAGACGCTTCCGACACGATCGATGAATATTTTAACCGGTTTCCGGGATTGAATGATTTTATCGTGAACACGATAGCAAAAGCAAGAGAGGACAAGTTTGTAACAACAATACTCGGCAGGAAACGATATTTGAATGAAATAGATTCAAGTAATTTTAATTTGAGACAAAGCGCCGAGCGGATAGCCGTGAATACCCAACTTCAAGGTTCTGCGGCTGATATGATAAAGATAGCGATGATACGAATCGACAAGCGCATTAGAGAAGAGAATCTCAAATCTATGATGATACTGCAGGTTCATGATGAATTGGTGTTTGAGGTTCCGTCTGAAGAACTTGAAGTTCTGCAGGAACTCGTGGTATCCGAGATGGTCGGCGCCATGGAACTCAAGGTTCCTGTAAAGGTCGATGTGGGTATCGGGAAAGATTGGTTCGAAGCGCACTGATGAAATCTAAAGAATTCAGCTCTGATTTTTTAGTTATCGGCAGTGGAATCGCCGGTTTGTCTTTTGCGCTCAAAGCCGCGGAGCACGGCACAGTTTTCATAATCACTAAAAAAGAAAACAAAGATTCTGCTACTAATTATGCTCAAGGCGGCATCGCTTCGGTTTTTACGAAGGAAGACTCGATAGACCTTCACATTCAAGATACTTTAAAGGCGGGGGATGGCCTTTGCCATGAAGATGTTGTGAGCATGATGATAAAAGAAGGACCGGCGAGCGTTAAAAGTCTTCAGGAGTGGGGGGTAGAATTCTCGATGAAGAAGAATTCAAAAGAGGAATACGATCTCGGAAGGGAAGGTGGACACACTAAGAGCAGAGTATTTCATTCGGGAGATATAACAGGAAGAGAGATTGAAAGAGCTCTTATAGAAGCAATATCTTCTCATAAAAATATTAAAGTGTTCGAGCATCATTTAGCGATAGATCTTATTACGGAACACCATTTCAAACCGGATTTTCAATTACATAAAGACAATTTAAATTGTTATGGGGCTTATGTTTTTGACACTCACAACTCAACCGTAAACAAATTTCTTGCTAAAAATACTCTACTCTGTACCGGCGGCGCGGGCAGGGTATATCTGCATACGACCAATCCGTCTATAGCTACGGCTGATGGAATTGCGATGTCATACCGGGCAGGAGCGAAATTGGCAAACCTCGAGTTTATGCAGTTTCATCCGACAGCTCTATATAACCCATCGGGCGAACCGTTTTTACTGTCCGAAGCGATAAGAGGTTTCGGCGGGATTCTTCGGACGCGATCGGGTGAACGTTTTATGAAAAAATATGATGAGCGCGAAGAACTTGCTTCGCGGGATATCGTCGCAAGAGCTATCGATAACGAAATGAAAACAAGAGGCGATGATTACGTATATCTTGATGTGACACATCTTAACGGTGATTCCGTTAAGGAAAGGTTTCCGAATATATACGAAAAATGTCTGGAGTTTAAATTCGACATAACAAAAGAACCGGTTCCGGTCGTTCCTGCGGCTCATTATATGTGCGGCGGAGTCGTAACCGATGAAAATGGAGCAACTTCAATAAATTATCTATGGGCTATCGGTGAGGTCGCCTGTACAGGAGTACATGGCGCTAACCGGTTAGCGAGCAACAGTCTTCTTGAAGGTGTAGTTTTCTCCAACAGGGCATTAAAGGCAATTATCGAGTTAAAAGATTTCAAATCACATGATAATCCCGAGGTACCTGAGTGGGACGAATCCGGAACATATAATCAAGAGGAGTGGGTACTGATCTCGCACGACAGAACTGAAATTCAGGAGCTCATGTGGGATTATGTAGGTATAATAAGAACAAATTTACGACTTGAAAGAGCATTAGGCAGGATACAGTATATTAATAGAGAGATTGAAAAGTATTATAAGAAGACGAAAGTATCAGAGGAACTGGTCGAGCTTCGGAATCTTGCCGCAGTCGCCTTTCTGATAACGAAATGCGCACAAAAAAGAAAGGAAAGCAGGGGCTTGCACTTCAACAGTGATTATCCGAAAAAATCTAAATCATGGGAGCAGAAGGACACCGAAATTATACGTAATTTTTAAGTGAATATTACCCCTTTAAAGCGTAATATTGGTCTCATTAAAGTTGATTAGTAATTGAATTAAGGAAACAAACAGAATGATTGAAAAAACACTTGTGCTCATAAAGCCGGATGGTGTTTCGAGGGCGCTTACGGGAGAAATATTTTCTCGGTTTGAACGAGCCGGACTTAAAATTATCGGTTTGAAGATGCTTCAGGCTGGAAAAGAAATTGCCGGAACCCATTATACCGAAGAAGATATTGGAGCGAGGTTGGGCGAAGATATTAGAAATCTTTTAATAAATTTTGTGACTGAAGGACCAATTGTAGCCGCAGTGCTCGAGGGTGACGAGGTTGTGGAAGTTGTTAGAAAAATGTGTGGCGCTACTGAACCGAAAGCTGCCTTACCGGGAACAATACGTGGGGATTATTCTCATCATAGTTATGGTTATGCCGACGAAGCCGGAACTGCCGTAAGAAATGTGATCCACGCATCATCCGATAAGGAAGCAGCTAAATACGAAATAGCGGTCTGGTTCAAAGATGACGAGTTGGTGTATTACAATAGAGCAGATCAACGACATCACTGGGAGTGATCATTCCGAGAAATAGAATTATGACTGCCTACTTATCCGGCGCAATGGAGTATTCTCCCGATCAGGGAAGAGGATGGCGGCAGGAGGTCTCTTTGCTCCTGAAAGAGCGTCTTGGGCACGAGGTTTTCAATCCGAACGAAGAGATAAATCAAATTCTTAGCGATGAAGAAGAGCTCCACTTCAGAGAATGGAAAGAAAATGACGAAGAAAAGTTCAAAACCATTATGAATAGGATAATAGACAGGGATTTGAGGCATCTTACAGAAAAATCCGACTATGTTATATGCAAATGGGACGAATATGCCGTCAAAGGAGGGGGTACTCATGGAGAAATTACGGTGGCATACTATCATAAAATACCGGTGTTTTTACTCAGCGAAATGCCCAGAAACCGCATAAGTTCTTGGATTTTGGGGTGTTCTGAAAATATTTTTTTTGACGTAGAATCACTGCTTTTAGAGCTCGAAATTCGGTATAAAAAGTGAATTAAATATTATTGGCTAATTACAATATAAATAATATGTTACGGTATACATATTTTCGTGTCAGCTTAGCGTAAAATGCCCGCAAACTCTCTTAATTAAAGAGTTATAGAGAATGTCTTAAATCAGATAAAATGTATTTTTTCCTTGACATTCCATTTTCTGAGCTTATATTCCTTCTAATAGTAAGTAACAGCAATAGTTACAGCAGTTTCACCCATCAAACAAATAAAAGGAGGATCTCAAATGAACAAACAAGAACTTATAGCGGCGATCGCCACCGACAGTGGATTGACAAAAGTAGAAGCAGAGAAGGCACTAAACTCGGTAACTTCGAACATCACTGCTGCACTGACAAAGAAAGACAAAGTGACTCTCGTAGGATTTGGCACTTTTTCAACATCAGACCGTGCCGCAAGGATCGGACGCAATCCGCGAACAGGCGAATCTATCAACATCGCTGCAACAACAGTTCCAAAGTTCAAAGCAGGAAAAGAATTGAAAGCGGCTATCAAAGGCTTATAACTCTAACCAATTCTTTAATGAAAACAGCGGGCGATCTTCGTCCGCTGTTTTTTTATTATAGTAAAGCATTATGATCTTCTTAGGAATAGATGCAGGTGGCACAAAAACAACTGCGGTAGCAGCTGATCTGAATGGCGAGCAGCTGCGCACGGCTCAGGGAGCTCCCGGCGCAATATCCGCGATAGGAGTAAATGGTGTCAAATCTCTGATAACAGATCTGTTAAAAAAATTAGATCTGTCTGATTCCTTAGAAAAAATTCAAGCATCTGCATTCGGCTTTTCAGGAGTTGGACGGGCGGACATCAGGAAGAGTGTCGAGGATGAGATAAAGAAAATCGGTTTCACTGATTTTAGAGTTTTCACCGATGGAGAACTGTTACATTACTCTGCGTTCGGAGAGAGCGATGGAATTCTTCTCGAAGCGGGAACCGGCGCCGTAGCTGTCAGCAGGAAAAATAATTTGTTGACGCAGATCGGGGGATGGGGATATCTCTTAGGTGATGAGGGAGGAGGATATCAAATTGGTAGAGATGCGATTAGAAACACATTGGCAGAGGAAGAGCATGACTTGCCGGACTCTAATCTTTCAAAAGCAATAGTGAATTTTTATGGTGTGGAAAAACGGGAAGAAATTATGAATATAGTTTATGCTGCCGACAGCGCTCAGCAAATCATCTCCTCTTCAGCAATCACGGTATGCGAGCTGGCTAATCAAGGCGACTCCGATGCAATGACTATTGTAGAAGATGCGGCGACTCATTTATTTTCTCTTCTCAAAACCGCTCTTGAAAAATTTGATGCTGACGATTTCATAAAAATAGCATGTGCGGGTTCTATTTTAAGCAATGATTCTCCAGTGCTTGATTTATTCAACAAAAAATTAGAGAACACCGGTTATGACTATGAACTTGTAAACATTTCTGTCGAGCCAGCTGCCGCAGGAGTTTTATATGCGATTAATAGTTCAGGAGAAGAAGCTTCGGAGCAGCTTCTAAATTCTCTTAAGGGAATAACTGTTTGAGTAAAGGAGGACATCTCACCTGGGCCGAAATAGATGTAGGCGCTCTTCGGCATAACTATTGGATACTCAAAAATAAAGCGGCTGGCGCAGCAATGATGACCGTAGTGAAAGCTGATGCTTACGGGCACGGGGTTATAGAATCGAGCAAAGTTTTCATAGAGGAAGGGGTTTCATATCTGGCTGTCGCATTTGTAACCGAAGGGGTCGAGCTGCGTGATGCGGCGATTAAGACACCGATTCTCGTCTTCGCCAGACCGAACGAAGAGAGCATAGGGATTCAACTGCAAAATTCTCTTGATGTGACGGTCACGGACCCCGATGATGTCACGCTTATTTCTGAAGTAGCAAAAAAACTTTCTCTCAAAGCCAGGGTCCATTTGAATATTGATACGGGAATGAGTCGTCTCGGAGTAACGATCGGAGATGCTGTTGAGACCGCTAAAAAAATTGCTGAACAAGAGCAACTTGTATTCGCCGGAATTTATTCTCATCTTTCTTCATCCGATGACTTGGATCAAACTTTTACTGATAACCAATATGAGAAATTCATGAATATAGTTGACGCTGTCAAAAAGGAGGGAATTAATCCGGGATTGACTCATATCAGCAATTCAGGAGGATTGCTTGGAGATTCTTCCCGGACCTTCGACATGGTAAGACCGGGTATTGCATTATATGGACATCATCCAAATCCGGGCAGACAGGATGAAAAGGAATTGATTCAGGTGATGACCTTAAAATCAACAGTCTCACAGCTGCGAAAAATTGAGAAGGAGAGTCCTGTAAGTTATGGTCAAAGATGGCGAGCAAAAGAGAAGACGATAATTGCCACCATTCCTATCGGTTATGCGGACGGAATAAGCAGGTTACTCTCAAACAATATGGAGGTGTTGATAGGGGGGAAAAGATATCCTGTCGTCGGAACGATAACCATGGACATGATAATGGTGGACGTGGGCAATTCTGATGTTAAAATAGGAGATGAAGTAGTGATATACGGGAATCAAGAATCTGAATCTATCAGGATTGCAGATGTTGCGCTGAAATTGAACACGATTTCATATGAGATCACTTGTTTAATTTCGAAAAGGGTACCGCGAATTTACGTGAACAAATAAGGAAAATAAGTTTAATGAAAAAATATATTTATTTGTTGGGGTCGACACTCATTCTTGGCTGTTCCTCTATGGGAGTTAAGACAGGAGAAAATTGGGTCAATGACAGGATAGCAAAGATGACAATTGAGGAGAAAGTTGGGCAGATGATGGTTCCAGCTTATGCCCCGAGGTTCTTCAATGAAGGGAATGCGCAATTTAACAGATTGCTCAAATTGGTGGAAAAGTACTATGTCGGCGGTGTGATGTTTTTTCGAGGAAATCCGTATTCAGTCGGAAGATCGGTTGATCGGTTACAGGCGGCGGCGAAAACTCCGCTACTTGTAATGGCAGATATGGAATGGGGACTTCCTATGCGGGTCGACGAAAGTACGCGCTTTCTTCAGAATATGGCTACGGGGGCTGCCGGGAATGAAGATTACGCGTATCAAATCGGCAAAATCACAGGAAAAGAAGCTCGTGCCATTGGAGTTCATATCGGGTTTGCGCCTGTTATGGACGTTAATAATAATCCAGATAATATCATTATAAATACGCGTTCATACGGCGAGGACCCGGCGCTTGTATCAAAAATGGGAACTGCATTCATTCGCGGACTGCAGGAAGAGGGTGTTTATGCCACAGCAAAACATTTTCCCGGACATGGTGACACAGATGTTGATCCTCATATGTCGCTGCCGACCATTAATGCTTCAAGAGAGCGCATAAATAATTTAGAACTGCCTCCATTTCAGGCGGCTGTTGATGCCGGTGTACAATGTATAATGGTTGCTCATATTACTTTTAGTCAGATAAAGGAAATGCAGGGGAGACCGACGACACTAGATCCTTATTTTATCAAAACCGTTCTGAGAGAGGAGATGGGTTTTAAGGGACTCGTTGTCAGTGATGCAATGGATATGGGCGGCATAACCGATAATTACTGGTCCGGCGAAGCAGCTGTCATGGCGATAAATGCTGGAATAGATATGGTTCTTCTACCGCCGAATTTCGAAAGTACATATAAGTTTGTTCTTCAAGCGGTAAAAGAAGGCAGAATAAGTATGGAACGACTCGACGAAGCGGTGCGGCGAATTCTCAGAGCAAAAGCGGATCATGGACTTGAAAAAAAGCCTCTCTATAGCGAAGATAACCTTGAAAAGATAATGTCTGATTCAAAATCAGCATGGAAGGCGGAGCAGATCGCAAACGCCTCAATGACCCTTCTCAGAGACGATAAGAATGTGATACCTTTTAAAGCCGAGAAGATCGGAAAACTGCTTGTGCTTACGGTGACTGATGAAGATGGGACTGCTTGGAGGGGAGCAACAATGAACAGGGAAGCTGCTGTTCGAGTACCCAATATGAAAGCAGTCTTTGTTGACCCACGTTCTACGGAAGAAGAGATCTCCCAAATAATCATAGAAGCTGATTCTGTAGATGCGATCATAGTCGGTGTATATGTAAAATGGCGGGACAGGAAAGGTACCATCTCGCTGCCTGACACGACGGTAGAATTGCTTAAAAACGTATTCAAGATAGACAAACCGATGGCAGTGATAGCATTCGGTTCACCATATACGTTAAGACAGATCCCTGAGGTGCCGTCTTATCTCGTGGCATATGAAACGGTCTCATTAGCGCAAAGAGCTGCGATAAAGGCGCTGTTCGGAGAGATTCCGATCAAAGCGAAATTACCTGTATCAATCCCGGGTTATTACGAGATTGGAGACGGACTTGAACGGAATGTACGCAAGATGGAACTCGTCGGGAATATTAAAGACGAATTATTTAAGGAAACATACGCTGTCATAAATGCAGCGATAGCTGATTCGGTATTCCCCGGTGCGCAAATTGCTATCATAAGAAAGGGTGAACTCGTTTCTAATAGATCGTTCGGGCATCAGACATACGACGCTTCGTCGCCGGAGATAACGCCGGAGACGATGTATGATTTGGCATCGGTGACTAAAATAGTTGCGACCACAGTTGTTGCGATGAATCTGTGGGAGAAGAAAAAAATAATGCTTGATATTCCTGTAAAGAGCTATCTTCCGGGTTTCGGTGGAGGTGAAAAAGACAGAGTGACTATCCGTCACCTCCTGACACATTCTTCCGGCGCCCATTGGTGGACAGACCTCTGGAACCAAGCCACCGATAAAGAAGCGGCATATAAGCACATTTATGAGCTTCCGCTTGATTTTACTCCCGGCGATTCGATGATCTATTCTGATTTAGGATTGATCTTAATGATGGATATAATTGAAACTGTTACGGGCAGTACGCTGGATAAATTGGCAAATAGGTTATATTACAAACCGCTTGGAATGAAGAATACAATGTACAATCCGCCAAAAGGATTGCTTGGAAGAATAGCTCCGACTGAGATCGGAGGGAGCATGGACAGAGGGCTCATACACGGGGATGTGCATGACGAGAATGCTTTCTTCTTAGGGGGCGTTTCCTCTCATGCGGGACTCTTCTCTACAGCGGAAGATCTGGCGTCAATGGCGCAAATGCTCATAAATAAGGGAATATACAAGCATCGGCGGTTTTTCAAACCTGAGACGATAGAATATTGGACTGCGGCTCAAAATATCACTCCAAACAGCGATAGAGCTATCGGCTGGCGAACGCCCACAGCGCCGGGATCATCAGCAGGCGATTATTTCTCGGAGGGAAGTTACGGTCATACAGGATTTACAGGCACGACTTTTTGGATCGATCCAAATCGTGAGATAGCGCTAATATTACTTACTAACAGGGTACATCCGACGCGCGAGCGGGGCGGAATATATCAGGTACGAAGGGATTTCCATAATTCTGTGATGAGAGCGCTTCTGACAGAAATGGGAGAGCCTATTCCTGATCTTAATGATCTATCCGAAAATTAAATTGATTTCTCTGAATTATTTAATGAAGCAGATTATACTCTCGCTGGGTGAATCGGGACTCGTTTCAAAGGAACTCCTACGGAGGATTTTGGCGAAGCCAAAAGACGGGGTGTGTCAGAAGTTGATGATCATAGTCATTGCGAGGAGTGAATCGACAAAGCCCCAGAGGGATTCCTATGGAACAATCTCATAATTATCGCCAGTTGACACAATATTTTAGATTGCCGCGTCCGGTTAAAGCCGGACTCGCAAAGACAGTTTTTTCATTTTCCATACACAAGATTATCAATCTGAATAATTCTTAATGGGAGAGTGAATGGGATTTACCTCAATTGATATGATAATCGTAGTAGTGTATATGGCTGCTTCAGTAGGCTTGGGTTCGTGGATTGGCAGAAAACAGACCAACACAACAGATTACTTTCTCGGTGGCAGAGATATTCCCTGGCAGGCTGTAACGTTCAGTATAGTAGCAACGGAAACAAGTGTTCTTACTTTTATCGGTATTCCGGCGATTTCCTATTTGGGAAATATTACGTTTCTACAGATAGTATTCGGTTATATGATAGGTCGGTTATTGGTAGCGCTGATCATGATTCCGGCTTATTCTGAAGGAAAGATCGAAACTGCATACCATTTTCTCGGCAACAGGTTCGGACAGAAAATGAGGAGCATAGCCAGTATAACGTTTATGGGCACTCGTCTTTTGGCGGATGGTGTGCGGCTATTTGCTACCGCGATCCCGCTAACGATAATAATCAAGGGAAGTGGTTTTCTTGGCGGATTAACCGAGGGTCAATTTTACGTTCTCTCTATTGTTTTTATCGGTATCCTGACGATGGTATATACCTATATAGGAGGAATTCGTTCGGTCATCTGGATGGACGTTATTCAAATGAGTGTCTATATAGGTGGAGCGCTGCTTGCCGTTCTGCTTATTCTAAACAGACTTCCCGGCGGATTTGACGGTGTCATCGAATGGGCTGCCGATGAAAATAAACTTCGGTGGCTTTATTTCGGAACTGATCTTTCCTTAAGAGAATTTATAAAAGCGCCGTATACTTTGTTTACCGCAGTGATAGCCGGCTCAATATTTTCTCTTGCGTCTCACGGCACCGACCAACTTATTATTCAGAGGGTACTTACGTGCAGGGATAAACGTTCAAGTCAGCTTGCGATTACGTCAAGCGGTATAGTGATATTCTTTCAATTTTTGATCTTCTTACTTCTCGGAGCAATGCTTTACGCATATTACGAGGGATTGTCCCCTGAACAATTAGGATTGACCCGCGCTGACGGAATCTTCCCTAAATTTATTGTGGAGGAGATGCCCGTGGGGATAAGCGGATTGATAGTGGCGGCATTGTTTGCCGCAGCTATGAGCACACTTTCAAGCAGCCTTTCAAGTCTTTCAAGCGCAACGGTTTTAGACATATATAAACCGCTCTTCGGAAAGGATAAGTCAGAAACCGAACTGCTGAGCATCTCCCGTAAAGTTACTCTTGGATGGGGGGTGATCCTGATCTCCACCGCTATCGGTTTTATCGGACTGAAAGGTACCGTAGTCGAAGTGGCTCTCGGTATAGCATCATACACATATGGCGGGCTGCTCGGAGTGTTTTTAATTGGAATTATAGACAAGAAAACAAAGCAGATTGATGCTATAATAGGCTTCATTACAGCTCTTATTGTTATGACGGTGGTGATAGCCACCCTGAAGATCGCCTGGCCTTTATATACAGTGGTGGGAGCGACAACCGTTATAGTAGTCGGTCTGATGTCAAGTAAATTCGGATTTGGCAGTGAATCTAAAACAAATAAGATGACTGAATGAACGTATCAACTCTCGATTGGGCATTGGTAATTTTATACTTCGTTTTCGCTTTGGGAATAGGGCTGTATTATTCTCGAAGAGCATCGGGGAGCATAGTAGAATATTTTACTTCAGGTAGGAGCCTTCCATGGTGGGTGGCGGGTACGAGCATGGTCGCCACCACTTTTGCGGCTGACACTCCGTTAGCGGTCACAGAGCTCGTAGCGAACCATGGCATCGCAGGCAACTGGCTATGGTGGAACATGCTGATGAGCGGTCTCCTGACTGTATTTTTATTCTCCCGACTATGGAGAAGGGCGGAAGTGATAACGGATGTGGAGTTTACGGAATTACGTTATTCGGGTAAACCCGCGGCATTTTTGAGGGGATTTAGAGCGTTGTACCTGGCTATACCTATAAACCTGATAGTCATGGGCTGGGTAACATTGGCAATGGTCAAGATAATCGAATTGAGTATCGGCGTTGATAAATGGATCGCGGTTGGAATAACTATGGCGGTAGTTCTGCTTTACAGTACCATGAGCGGATTGTGGGGGGTAGTGATGACAGACATGCTTCAATTCATAATCGCGATGGTCGGTTCGATAGCCTTAGCGTATTTCGCAATCGATGCGGTCGGTGGAATTGACGGATTGAAAACGGGGCTGATCGATATTTACGGACCCGACCATGGACTGTTAGATTTTATGCCTGATATAGGCTCGGTATGGATGCCGATGACAGCTTTTTTTGTTTATCTTGCCGTGAATTGGTGGGCTGCATGGTATCCGGGCGCCGAACCGGGCGGCGGCGGTTACATCGCTCAACGGATGTTTGCCGCCAAAGATGAGAAGCATTCGTTCCTCGCAACGCTCTGGTTCAACGTAGCGCACTATGCGCTTCGTCCATGGCCATGGATACTTGTCGCTTTAGTAAGTATAGTATTATATCCTGATTTAGAGGATAAACAGACAGGCTATATCCTCGTGATGCTCAATGTCTTACCGGTAGGATTTAAAGGATTACTTTTGGCTTCGTTCGCCGCGGCATTTATGTCCACGATAAGCACTCAGCTCAATTGGGGCAGCTCATATCTTGTTAATGATTTCTATAAGCGGTTCATTAATAAAGATGCGAGCGATTCACACTATGTTATGATTGCGCGATTATCAACTGTTGTCTTAGTAATTCTATCGGCGTTTGTTACTTCGCAGATGGATACGATCGCCGGCGCATGGAAATTCCTACTTGCCATTGGCGCTGGAACGGGTTCTGTCTATATATTACGCTGGTTCTGGTGGCGTATAAATGCATGGTCGGAGATTTCCGCGATGGTCATGTCATTTATTACCGCGATCAGTTTACAAACGATCTTTGGCATGGACACTTCCGATGCTAACGTTTTCGCCCAAGTCATGCTGATAACCGTCGGCGCAAGTACTATCGTATGGCTCAGTGTTACATTTTTGACCGCGCCGGAGAGTGAGGAAGTACTGCTGAAGTTTTATAGGAAAGTTCGTCCGGGCGGAAATTTTTGGAAGCCTATCAGTGAATTAGCTCCCGAGGTTAAAACCGATAAAGGATTATCATGGGACCTCGCGGATTGGGCTGCAGGATTGGTTATGATCTATTCTACTCTTTTTGGAGTCGGTAAAATACTGCTCGGACATTCGCTGCTCGGCATTGGTTTACTTATACTTGCGGCTTTCGCATTCTCATTTATTAGATGGGATCTGAATCGAAGGGGCTGGAAGAGTATTTCCGAGTAAAAGTCGAATAGTCATTTGCAATAGAATTATGAAATATTCACGGATGACCGATTGAATATAAATGAAAACGGAGTGTTTAATTCACCCTTAGTACTGATTCCGCTTTAATTAATGAAGCTTGATCCTTCCAAATACCATAACATATTTATTATTAAATAGGGGTATATAACCTGTTATGGTCTATATACCCCTATATTTTCGTTATTAAATACTTCTGAAAGAGGTGGAACAGATATTATATTTAAAACGTATAAGAAGTAAAGATTGCATAAACGCTGTAATAATAATATAACAACTGCATTATGTTCTGATCATCATGTGAACTAATTGTTAATTTAAAATATAAGCGTTTATGGCACAAGGTGTGCACTAATAATAACAATATAGTGAATCCTAATAACTTTATAGTGAGGAGGATATTGGATGGTAGAAGTCTCTAAGAATTAGCAATACCTAACGTCTACAGGGGTAGAGTGGGAACTTAATGAGAATTTATGTAACAAATTTACGGGCTGAAGTTACCGACGAAGACTTGAAAGCACATTTTGAAGTCATCGGAGAGGTATCTTCAGCAATGATTGTTAGAACCAAGACCACAAATGAACCGACCGGATTCGGATTCGTTGATATGCCAGATGAATCGGCAGCGCTCCAGGCTTATAAACTACTCGAAGGAAAACCCCTTAAAGGGAATCCGCTAAAATTGTATGATCGGAGAGATTCCTTAGAAAGACGCGGTGGTTTGGAAAGGCGAACTGATTTTGTTAGGAGGGTCACCGTTGAACGCAGGGATTTTCCAAGGAGAATCGCTACCGGCGAAGAGGAAATAGTCAGTCTCTTTGTTGATCTTGATAGGAGAACCGAGCCGGAGCGACGCATTGATGCCAACAGAAGATATATACCTGAAAGACGTGCAGGAGAAGATAGAAGGGTGGAAGAGGATAGACGTTTTCCGTTTGTAACGTAATTATTAATCAGGCGTCTATCATACAAATAAGAAAAATCGTCTAAAGAGCAACAATGAAGCGCCGTCGAAGCCTTAGCCCTAAAACAAATATTTAAATTATGATCTAATCTGTGCCGCGGGCGAGACTCGAACTCGCACAGGCTCGCGCCCACAAGGTCCTGAACCTTGCGTGTCTACCAATTTCACCACCGCGGCGGGAAAAGTAATTTAGTCTGACTGTTCAAAAAGTCAAGAGTGGATAAATTGTGCGAGTCAGGGTTTATCCATTACTGTCATTGCGAGGAGCGAAGTGACGTGGCAATCCCGCTTATTAGGTTTTGGGTACGTTTGAGATTGCTCCAATGACAATAATCTTGATTGTTAAAGCGATTCAAGGTAATTTCATAACCTAATTTTAAGAATATAAATTGAACGAAAGACGACTGTTATTTTATCGATAAAACCGGTGAGAATTGTCACTGTCAGTGATTGTTAGGCTTTGAGTAAGAAAGACAAATTTAAATATAAATATGTTGGGAATTCAATTCCGCGGATAGATGCCCGCTCAAAAGTTACGGGCAGGACGGACTTCATAAAAGATATGCAATTCCCAAATCTTCTTCACGCGAAAATGGTTTTGAGTCCGCACCCGCACGCTCATATACAAAACTTAGATGTGTCAAAAGTGAAGAGATCCTCCGGTGTTGTCTGTGTTTTGACGGGGTCGGATGTGCCTCATGAGAATCAAGTAGGATTGATAATCAAAGATCAGCCTCTGTTTGCAGATAAAAAAGTACGTTATGCGGGAGATGCAGTGGCAATTATAGCCGCTGAGACGGAGGAAGAGGCAAAAAGCGCTGAATCAAAAATTCAAATCGACCTCAAACCTATTAGAACACTCTACTCGGCTGAAAAGAGTTTCAATTCTAAACGCACCCTGATTCATCCGGGAGGAAATGTACTTTCGCACTTGAAAATTCGTAGGGGCAACCATGCGAATCCTCTTAAAAGCGCAGCCGTAACAGTTGAAGCGAGCTTGAAAACTCCACACCAGGAACATGCATATCTTGAGACTTTAGGTACCGTCGTTGTCCCGCATAAAGACGGATCTGTCACGGTTTACGGCAGTATCCAGTGCCCGTATTATGTTCAACGATCCGTTTCGGAAGTGTTGGGGATAAAATTTAACAAGGTAAAAATTGTTCAAGCGGCAACGGGAGGAGCGTTTGGAGGAAAGGAAGACGTTCCATCCGAGATCTGTTCTCGGGTTGCGCTAGTCGCTGTCGTCACGGGGCGACCTGTACGATTGATCATGAGCAGGGCGGAGGATGCGATCTATTCGAGCAAGCGTCATCCGTTTGAAATGCGTTATAAGATTGGGGCGAAAAAGAACGGAAAACTCGTGGGTGTCATCGCCGAGCAGTACGCCGCAGCCGGTGCATATGCGACATTGTCGCCTGTGGTCATGTTCAGAGCAGTTATTCACGCGGCGGGTCCTTATGTTATCCAAAATGTCAAGGTCGATACATACGCCTGCTATACCAATCATCCGCCATCCGGGGCTTTTCGTGGATTCGGCGCACCGCAATCCGCATTCGGGATCGAGCGGACAATGGATCTTCTTGCTGACGAATTAGGAATGGATCCGATCGAGCTCCGTGAACGGAATATTCTTCGAGCCGGTGATCGTACAGTTACTAATCAACTTTTGAGTCAAAGCGTCGGTCTGCCCGAGACACTGAAATTAGTCAAAGAGTCGAGTTTAATTAAAAATAAGAAAAGAAAGAAACAAACCGGCAGGTATGTAGAAGGAGTCGGAACTGCATGCATGCATTACGGAAACACACTCGGAGCGATGGGGTGGTATCTTGACGCGGCGGGCGCTCACGTTCAAGTCCACAGAGACGGTTCGATATCTGTGGCCGTTGGAATAACGGAATTGGGTCAAGGTTCGGGGACAACTCTCGTGCAAATGGCGGCAGATGCGTTCGGCGTTAAAACGGAACGGATTCGAGTATTGGAAGTAGATACAAGTTATGTGCCGGACAGTGGTCCTACCGTAGCTTCCCGCAGCACGATAATGAGCGGTAACGCAATTCTCAACGCGGCGGAGCAATTGAGACCTTCGTTATCGAAGGCGGCTGGCAGGCTTCTGAAGATCGCTCCGTCAAAAGTAATATTCAAAAACGACAGAGCATATAATGCCTCGGGTAAAGGGAAGAGTCTGACATTCGAAGCCGTTGCGGAAAACGCATTCATAAATAACGAAAAGTTAGCGGCAGCCGGTTGGTGGGTCGCCCCTTATTCGCAGTGGGACATCAAAACAGGGATGGGCAGCACATATTTCGCCTACTCCTTCGCAACACATGCCGTAAAAGTTCGAGTGGACACTCTCACAGGGAAAACTAAAGTGTTGGAAGTTGTTGCCGCTCACGATGTAGGAAAAGCTATCAATCCGGAAGGAGTTCGAGCGCAATCTGAAGGGGGAATAGTGCAGGGCATAGGATATGCGCTTTACGAGGATCTGCAGTTCAAAGATGGTAAATTAATGAATCCATATTTTTCCACCTATATTTTACCCTATCCCGAAGAGACGCCAAAAATAACTACACTCATCGTAGAAGAGATAGGACCCGATGGACCTTACGGCGCCAAGAGCATGGGTGAACCTCCTATTATACCGATAGGGGCAGCCGTTGTCAGCGCTGTTTCAAATGCGCTCGGTGTTCAATTCAGAGAAATGCCGTTGACTCCTGAACGAATACTCAGAGGAATTGGAGTGTTGAAGAATGGTTGAGCTTCATCCCGCTACCTTCGGAGCACTGTTGCGTTCCATGCTGACAGAGTACAAAGAACATCAAAGTATATTCAGCCTTCCGAAAGAAAAATGGTACAAAGCCACAAAGGGGATTGATCATACGGTCATTTTTAACAGTAAAAAAGCATCGACGCCGCTTGGTCCGGCAGCAGGACCGCACACGCAGATGGCTCAAAATATTGTCCTCTCCTGGTTAGGCGGAGGCAGGATAATGGAACTTAAAACGATCCAGTTGAATGACCGGTTAACGATTCCGAGACCATGTATTGATGCAACAAATGTCGGATATAACGTAGAATGGTCACAGGAATTATTATTGGAACAATCGCTAAAAGAATATGTCTCAGCCATGATGCTTATAGAGATCCTCAAGAACGAAGATCTCCTTGGAGATGACGGCGCTTCCTCCCATACGATTTTCGATATGAGTGTCGGATATGATCTTAAGGGTATCCAAACGTCCGAGATTCGGGATTGGATCAATTCCATGAAGAACTCGAAAAAGCTGATTGATGAGATTAGAAATGAAATCCCTAATGAGTTCTCAAAATATAAGGATTTGGATTATCCGCCTGAGGTCAGCAGTTCAGTTACGCTCAGCACGTTTCATGGGTGTCCGGCGGATGAAATAGAATCTATCTCACAGTTTCTAATGACAGAGATGGGGATAGATGTGGTTGTGAAGATGAATCCTACGCTATTAGGTAAGGAGAGAGTAGATGAACTGCTGCAAGAAGTCATGGGATATCACGATATAAAAACAGAGCAGAAATTCTTTGATTCTGATATGCAGTTTGAGCAAGCGATAGATATGGTAGGACGATTAGAGGAAACCGCTAAAAGAGAAGGACGATCTTTCGGAGTCAAATTCAGCAACACGCTTATAGTAAAGAATCATAAAAGCTACTTTGAAGATGAAGAAGTCATGTATATGTCGGGAAAACCTCTGCACGTTATCACCATGAATCTTGTCGGCAGGTTCAGGGAAACTGTGGGAGGAACCCTTCCGATCTCTTTTTCAGCCGGCATCGATCAGCATAATTTTTGCGATGCGGTATCTATGGGGCTTGTTCCCGTCACGGTATGTACCGATTTATTGCTGCCGGGCGGTTATGGAAGAATGAGCAAATATCTCAGTCGTCTCAGTGCTGAAATGGAAGAGATAGGCGCAATCAATATTGGGGAATTCATTTCAAAGTCATCCAACACTCATACGGACTTCGAAGAAGCGGTCATTACCAATACAAAGTCGGTAGTCGAAGAGGTGACGGCAGCTGTTCGATATAGGAGTGAAAAAAACAGTTTGGAGCCGAAAAAAATAGGCTCGAAACTTCATCTATTTGACTGCATAAATTGCGATAAGTGTATACCTGTTTGTCCTAATGTCTCCAATTTCTACATTGAAATTAAGCCGGGTGAAATAGCATATACGATATTGAAATATGATGGTTCCAAAGTGGAGGAACATCCGGGTAGCATGTTGGTCATCGAAAAGAAGCATCAGATCGCCAACTACGCTGATTTTTGTAATGAATGCGGAAATTGTGATGTTTTTTGTCCCGAAGACGGAGGTCCGTTTATTGAAAAGCCTCGGTTCTTCACTTCTCCCGAAACGTTTGAA
Organism: Fidelibacterota bacterium MT.SAG.3; assembly: GCA_004402895.1. Classification (GTDB taxonomy): domain Bacteria; phylum Fidelibacterota; class SORT01; order SORT01; family SORT01; genus SORT01. The sequence goes on from SORT01000005.1 coordinate 57,591, forward strand.
CTTTATTCCGATGAAGACGGCTATGTCGTTTATGAAGAGAACGGAAAGAGCGTTATCTTGGCGCGAGGTTCTGGAATGGAGTACAAACTGAAATTAGAAGAGAACGGCAATTCAATCTTTAGCGACAAGTACATTTCCGTTGAACTGGACGGCGAGGACGACACTGTTATTTCTTCTACAACCCGGAATGAATGTCCTGATGGTCATGAACTTTCCTTAAAAACATATCATATAATGAAGCTGCTGTTAGAGTCTGTAAGAAAAAGCGGAAGCACAAATTTCGTACGCACGGTTTTAGAGGAATCAGTAGCCTGATGTTGATCACCAATGCGGGCATAATTACGGGAAATATCGATAATCCGTTTATTTCTGACGGAGCGATAACGATAGAAGGTACGAGAATTGTAGAAGTTGGGGAGAGCGCCGAGTTGACCGGAAAGTATGATTCCCATGAAATTTTATATGCAAAGGGGTCTATCGTTACTCCCGGTCTGGTAAACGCTCATATGCACCTGTACAGTTCGTTAGCGAGAGGGATGCCCTATCCGAAAGAGGCTCCGAAAAATTTCGTTGAGATTCTTGAGAAGATCTGGTGGAAGCTCGACAAAGCGCTGACTCTTGATGACGTTCAGCTATCGGCGATGGTCGGTTTGATGGAGAGTGCTAAGTGGGGGGTAACCACCGTAATAGACCATCATTCGAGTCCGAACGCGATAAGCGGCAGCCTGAATCTGATAGGCGACGCTTTGAAAGAGGTCGGCTTACGAGGAGTTTTATGTTACGAAGTTTCTGACAGGGACGGAGCATCTTCAAGAGATAAAGCTATAAAAGAAAATGCCGATTTTCTTGATGCTCTGAACGCAAAGTCAGGTGATTTGGCAGGGTTATTCGGTCTGCACGCGTCTTTTACTCTGTCGGATGATGCATTGGATGCCGCGTTAGAGGCTAACAGTGGTCACGGATTTCACATCCACGTAGGTGAGGATCGGTTTGATTTGGAGGATGCGATCCGAAAAAATAATGTGGGCGTTGTTCAACGATTAAGCGAAAAAGGAATACTGACTGAAAAATCGATTGCCGCTCACTGCGTCTATATAGTCGAAGGCGACACTGAATTGCTGAATGAGTCCGGCGTATTGGTTACGCATCAACCGCAATCGAACGCGAATAACGGGGTGGGGCGCGCTGGAATCCCCGATCTACTGAAAAAAGGTGTTCGGGTTGCGCTTGGGACCGATAGTTACACACATAACATTTTGGAAGAAGCACATTTTGCGCTTTTGAACCATGATACGCAAAATAACGGACCGTTGAATATCGATGACCTCAAATTGATTTTAAGTGAAAATGCTTGCGCCGCATCAGGTTATTTAAACGTAAAATTAGGAATAATCGAAGCGGGAGCCGAAGCGGATATTTTAATGTACGACTATGACTCTCCGACTCCGATGAATTCAGAAAACATTTACTCTCATTTGTTTTACGGTTTGAGAGGGGAGCATCCCAAAAATGTGATCGCTAAGGGAGAGTTCATAGTTAAGGATTTCATTCTAACGAAAGTCAATGAAGAAACGGTATTAGAGAGATCACGAAAAGCATCGAAAGAGCTTTGGGATCGGCTATAACAGGAGATATGAATGACGGAAAAAATTAATTGGGATGCGGCATCGAAATCAGCAGACACTGTTCTTGATATGGTTGGTCGAACGCCTCTTGTAAAACTAAATAAAATAAGCGAAGAAGCGGGCGCCGATATTTACGCTAAAATTGAATGGTACAGCATGTCAGGGAGTCTGAAGGACAGGATATACAAGCAGATGTTTGAAGAGGCGGAAAAAAGAGGTGACCTGAAACCCGGGATGACCGTATTGGAATGCTCAACCGGTAACGCGGGAATAGCGTGCTCGTTCTTGGCAGCCGTAAAAGGATATAAATGTATCATCGTTATGCCTGTCGGCATGAGCGAGGAGCGCAAAAAACTGGATATCGCTTACGGTTCGGAGATGGTCTATACACCGGGCGGTGAGAGCGATGTCGATCTTGCCCTCGAAAAATTGGAGGAAATTCGAAGCGCTGACCCCGAAAAATATTGGGTACCCGGACAGTTCGATAACGCCGACAATATCGCCGCTCATGAGGCGACAACGGGTCCCGAAATTTGGGAGCAGATGGGAGGCGATATCGACATATTTGTCGCCTCGCAGGGAACGGGCGGAACTCTTACAGGGATAGGGAAATATTTCAAGAGCGTAGGATCAAACGCTCAGCTTTACGCTGTCGAACCCTCCGAATGTCCTTTACTCTCTCGGCGAGAGTGGGGCGAGCATAAGATAGAAGGGATCGGGGATGGATTCGTTCCGAAAAATCTGCATCTTGAACTGTTAGACGGAATCGTTACCACAACATCTGATGAATCTCTCGAAATGGCTCGGCGGTTGGCGAGAGAAGAAGGTCTTCTTTGCGGCATTTCCAGCGGTTGTAACGTTGTAGCGGCAATAAAACTCGCTAAAAAATTTCCTGAAGCCAAAAGGATAGTTACGATGCTGAACGATACGGGACAGCGATATTTTTCCACCGAATTGATGGGCGAACCGAAAGAAGTGGAAATTCCCGACAGGGAGCATCCGATGGATGATTACACAAAACAGGAATTAGATAAATATCAGTCCGCATGGATTATAGTCGATTGAGGAGAATCGGATGAGCAAAAAGTATATCGAGGAGGCTGCTAAAATTCAAGAGAATATGGTTTCCTTTCTTAGAGATATAGTCGCGATACCCAGCCCGAGCTGCGAGGAAGAGGGTGTGGCAGAACGCACTAAGAGCGAAATGGAGAGCCTGGGTTATGAAGATGTCAGGATAGACAGTTTCGGAAATGTGATAGGAAAGCTGGGAGACGGCAAAAATGTCATCCTTTATGACGCTCATATGGATACGGTTGGTATCGGCGATCCGGATGCTTGGTCGCATGACCCGTATAAAGGGAAGGTGGAGGACGGTATAGTCTATGGACGAGGGACGGGAGACAACAAAGGCGGTCTTGCCTCAATGGTATACGGCGCTGCTCTCGCCAAGAAGATGGGTCATCTTGAAGGAGTGACCCTATATGTCGTCGGATCGGCTCAGGAGGAAACATCCGACGGTCTAGCCTATAAAACCATTATAACGGAAGACGGTTTACGCCCTGATGTAGTTGTGTTGGGTGAATGTACCGGATTGAAACTGTATCGCGGTCAGCGCGGCAGAATGGAGCTGACCGTCACGACGAGAGGTAAATCATGCCACGCGAGCGCGCCCGAAAGAGGAGAGAACGCAATATACAAGATGGTGAAGATTATAAATGGTATAGAGCAGTTAAATCCAAAGCTGCGAGACGATGATTTTCTCGGTAAAGGAACGGTCGCGGTCACAAATATGGAGGTCGACACGGCATCTTTGAATGCTGTTCCGGACAAGGCGGTGATCTACATCGACAGGCGGCTTACCGCCGGTGAGACGAAAGAGTCGGCAATTTCTGAGATAAAAGAGATTGCGGGCGATGATGCGGTCGTGGAACTCTCTGAATATAAAGCGACCTCCTATACCGGCAAAGAAGTCGGAATGGAGAAATACTATCCGACCTGGAATCTTGATCCAAATCATCATGCACTGAGATCGGCTGAGGCGGCGTACAAAGAGATATTCGGTGAGGAGCCGGTTGTAGATAAATGGACTTTCAGCACTAATGGAGTCTATACGGCAGGGATAGAAGGGATTCCTACATTCGGTCTCGGTCCATCGGTTGAAGAGGTGACTCATTCCGTGGACGACCAGGTGAGCATAGATGATCTCATAAAGGCAGCTGCGTTTTACGCCGGTTATCCAGCGTTTTTCAAAAATGCTAATTGACCGTGACAGCGCATTTGCTAACGGGGGATACTCTACCGCAGTAAATAAACAGATATGTGAACGGGTAGAAACGGAGAAATTTATTTGGATCTAAAAGGTAAGGATTATATAGAAACAGCTGATTGGTCGAACGAGGAGCTAGAGGAACTGCTGCGGGTCGCGGGTGAATTGAAAGATGATTTTAAGAACGGCAGACCGCACAGACGGCTGCCTGATAAAACTCTTTTCATGCTCTTCTTCGATAAATCCACGCGGACAAGGAATTCGTTTGAGGCGGGTATGACTCAATTAGGCGGTCATGCGCATTTCATAGATTCAGAAACTTCCCAGATATCGCATGGTGAAAGTCCGAAAGATATGGGAATAATACTCTCAGGTTATGGACACGGCATAGCGATTCGTCACGACCTTTTCCCGGGAGAGGGCAATAAATATCTGCGTGAAGTTGCTGAACACGCCGGAATACCTGTACTGAATATGCAGTGCGATATCGACCATCCGTGTCAAACACTTGCCGATCTGATGACTATCAGGGAAATTTACGGGAGTGACCTGAAAGGAAGGAAAATAGCGGTTAGCTGGGCATACGCTCCCTCTTATGCGAAGCCGATGTCCGTTCCGCAGGGATTGATATCTCTCATGTCGCGTTTCGGCATGGACGTGGTTCTTGCGCATCCTCCGGAATTCAAACTGATGCCGGAGATAATTGAAAAGGCAGAAAAATTCGCAGAGGAGAACGGCACTAAATTTGAGGTGGTCGATTCGATGGAAGCGGCGTTTGAGGATGCGGACGTTGTCTATCCTAAGAGTTGGGGATGTATCGACTTATTCGAAAAACCTGAAGAATCGATTGAATTATCAAAAAAATATAAGGATTGGATCTGTGACGATAAATTAATGAAAATAGCAAAGGATGAATCTATATATATGCATTGTCTTCCTGCCGATAGGAACAATGAGGTCACTGATGAAGTTATCGACGGCAGACAATCTGTGGTATATCAGGAAGCGGAGAACAGACTGCACACTTGCAAAGCGATAATGGCATTGACGATGTGAGCTGATTTTGACTTTTGTAACAAATTTAGAGTGTATCGAGTGCGGCGAAACCTATGAAAAAGAAGGGATCCATTACCTTTGCTCTAATTGCGGTGGGAACTTGGAAGTCAATTATGATTATTCCGCCGCCGCCGAAGAATGGCACAGATATGAAGCCAAGAAGGGGAATGAACTTTCAATATGGAGATACGCGCCGCTTTTACCTGTAGAACCGATTCAGTTCGGCGGATTGAACGTAGGTTGGACTCAGCTGATCGAGAGTGTCAGACTGAAAGAACTGCTCGGAATGCCTAACCTGTCGCTTAAAGACGACAGTAAAAATCCGACTGCTTCTTTGAAAGACAGGGCAACTGCCATTGCACTGGCTCGGAGTTTGGAGAACGGTGCGGAGGTCATAACTTGTGCTTCTACAGGAAATGCTGCCTCTTCATTAGCCGGTCTCGGCGCGTCGATAGGAGCAACGGTCAAGATTTTCGTACCTGAAAATGCGTCGAGAGCTAAGGTAGCACAAATGCTTTTATATGGAGCAGAAGTGTTCAAGGTAAAGGGGAGTTATGATGATGCATTCGACCTTTGCATTAAGGCGACTGAAAAGTTTGGATGGTATAACAGGAGCTCGGGATTCAACCCGTATCTTTCCGAAGGGAAGAAGACGGTCGCTTATGAGATCTGCGAACAGCTAATGTGGAATCCTCCCGACGCTATCATAGTGCCTGTCGGTGACGGTTGTATTATCGGAGGTGTTCATAAAGGCTTGAAAGATCTGATCGAAATCGGTGTAATCTCTGAAATGCCGCGTCTAATTGCAGTTCAAGCCGACGGCGCTAATTCTATTGTCAAGGCGTTTGAGAGCGGAGAAGAGATAGGAACAACATCCGGGACCACAATTGCCGATGGGATCGCGGTTGGTAAACCTCGTGAAGGAGTGAAGGCGCTCCGTGCCGTAAGTGAGACGAATGGATATGCCCTAAGCGTTTCGGATAAAGAGATTCTCGAAGCTGTCAGAACACTCACAGAGACGGCTGGAGTTTTTGTTGAACCGTCTGCAGCCGCAACATTAGCCGGATTGAATAAGTTACTGAGCAGCAGTGTCTTATCGCAAAACGATAGAGTGGTATTATTGCTTACCGGGCATGGATTAAAAGCGCCTGAAGCTGCTATCGGCGATCTGAAAGCCACGACGATAGAACCTGATATTTCCGATGTTGAAAAGGTGTTAGAAGGTTAATATGTCTAAGTATAATATAACGCTTGAACTAAACGGCGTAAAACGCTCAAACATAGTTGACACTGAGAAATTACTTCTCAATTATATAAGAGAAGATTTACATTTGACAGGTACAAAAGAATCTTGTGGAGAAGGCGAATGCGGTTCATGCACGATCATCATGGATGGAGAAGCCGTGAACTCATGTTTGATACTTGCCGTGGAAGCTGACAAAACTAAGATAACTACAATTGAAGGATTGGAGATTGAAGGAAATCTTGATTCTATACAACAGGGTTTTATAGACGAGCACGGAGTGCAATGTGGATTTTGCATTCCGGGATTTATTATGACGGCGCGTGCAGCGATAGATTCTGATCCTGATCTGAAAAGCTCGGATATACCTGGTGTTGTAGCTGGAAATCTGTGTAGATGTACCGGATACGTAAAAATATTTAAGTCAATAGAAAAAGCTCTTCGATTGGAGAGGAAGCGATGATCTATATCAAACCTGCGGATAAGAAAGAGCTCTTGGAATTAGTCGCCCAGCCATCGTTCAGAAAAAATAACGGTCAAATACTGGCAGGCGGGAGCGATCTTTTGGTTAAAATAGAACATTTTGGTTTAAAGACTGGAATGATCGTAGACGTAAAGAGTATAAAGTCTCTTAGGGGGATAACAAAAAAAGATAACCTTATCAGAATAGGTAGTCTAACGACACTAAGTGATATTCTTGGATCAAAAATATTGTCAAAGAACGCTCCAAATCTTACTCAAGCGGCAAATAATTTCGCAGCAATTCAAATGCGTAATCGTTCGACTATCGGCGGAAATATATGTAACGCATCGCCCGCTGGTGATTTGATCCCACCACTTTACGCTCTTGACGCTAATTTAAAACTTGAGTCTCATAGAGGAATACGAACGGTGAATATACAACGTTTCTTTAAAGGACCCGGCAAAACGGTATTAAAACCGGATGAGTTGCTGAGCGAAATTTCATTCAGAGCGCTGCCGTCATCAACATTCAGCAGATTTTATAAACTCGGACAACGTGAGTCGATGGCTATAGCAGTAGTATCTCTTGCTCTGAATTTTAATTCTGAAAATAATAGATTCAAAGATGTGCGAATAGCATTGGGGTCAGTCGCACCAACGGTGATCAGAGCGAAAGAAGCTGAAAAAATCCTTGATGGAAGCAATATCTTGCCGGAAATAGTCGAAAAAGCCGCAAAAATAGCTGCTAAGGAGTGTTCACCTATCTCAGACGTTCGCGGCAGCGCCGATTACAGAAGATTAATGATCCTGCGATTACTCCCCGAATTATTGAAAATTGCATGATAAAAAACTACATAAAATTAATAATAACAATAAATTATGTATATATTTTCTCAGTGTAACTTCATTGTTGTCCCTCATCACATATAATCAGATCAGACTTGATCTACAACACGAAATAGAGCTAAAAGTGTCATCTGTCACTCAACCCGGAGGTATATTTCATAATTTCCAGTTATGAAGGTAAAATCCGTAAATAGCATAGTTTTTTGGGGCGCTATGGCAATGGCATTCTGGCTTATTGATTCCATAATTGATTCAATTGTATTTGGTGAAGGTTCATTATTTTCGGAACTGTTCAACCCCCAATTGGATGATCTATTATTAAGATTACCAATAGCTGCATTACTGATCGCTGTTGGCTTTTATTTTCATTACAATGATCCGGATAAAAAAGAAATCTATTCAGAAAATAAATTAACAGCTGATAATCTACAGAATATAATTGACCACGTTCCACAATTGATATTTTGGAAGAACAGGGATTTGGTTTTCATGGGTTGCAATCGAAGGTTTGCGGAAGAGGTCGGATTAAAGAGTCCTTCCCAAATAATTGGCAAGACCGAAAGTGAAATATTTACTAACCCGAAAGATATTGAAATTTTTCACGAAGCAGATAAGCGTGTACTTGAAACCGGAATTCCCGAAATCCATTCTAACCAGAAAGAGATCACGGGAAGTGGTGAGGAGATATGGATAGATACAAATAGAATGCCTTTACATGATAAACGTGGTAATATCATTGGTATTCTCGGCACAAGCGAAGATATAACCAAAAGAAAATTGGCTGAGGAGGAGAGCCTGCAACTCTCCGAAACATTGCAAGAGAGGGTTAACGAACTAACGGCGCTTTACACAATTGATAGAGTGATTGAAAAAAGCGATGACCTCACTCAAACTTTGGATAACATTGAAAAAATAGTGCTGGGTGCGTTGCGAAATCCCGAAAAAGCATGGGTCAGGATTCGTGCAAAGGAGACAGAACATACTCCGAATGAAAATAATAAGAACGATTCTTCATTCATTTCGGGTGAAATAAGAGTCGACGGAGTCAGCATAGGTTCAATTGACGTGGGCTATAGCGATGACAACAACGCAACGAAAGAGGAAATTGACCTTATCACCGCTGTCTCAGGCAGGATCGGAAGATTCATGGAAAGAATGGAGTTACAGGAAAAAATATTGAGTAAAGAGCGAAATGAATCTACGCAGAAAATAGCGGCAGCGGTAGCCCATGAAATTAGCCAGCCACTGCAGGCGTTGACAATAATTTCCGACATGGCAAAGGGTGACTGGAAGGCGAATATAGATCTCTTGGATAAAATTCCCGAACAGATAGAAAAAATATCCGCTCTCGTTGAGAAAATGATGGACCTTGAAAATGTGAAGACTATGGATTATGCAGGAGGCGTTGAAATTGTCGATCTGAACAGATCTGCAGGAGGGAAAAATCCGGTGATCAGAAAGGTTTTGGTCATCGATGACAACGAGGAAGTTCTCGCTATGATAACCGAGGTTATACGAGGAGAAGAGATAGAAGTTGATAGCGCTTCTACAGGTGAAGAGGGATTAGAGATGATAGAGAAGAATGAATATGGACTTATTATTTGCGATATAAAACTTCCCAATATTGATGGATTTGAACTGTTTAAATCCGTTCGAGACAGGCTTGGAGCTACTAAATTCGTATTTATGTCGGGTTATATAACAATCGATAAACATATGGAACTGATAAGCCAAGCTTATGCCTTTTTACAGAAGCCATTCAACGTAAAACAGATCATAAATATACTGAACAAGATTTTCAATTCCGGAAAAGGATCTTAACCACTTTTACGAATAAAAATAATTATGGATTACAACTTTAAAGATATTAAATTATCTCTGTTAGGAAACAGGGCGGGGTAGCTCAGTTGGCGAGAGCGACGGACTCATAACCCGTAGGTCGGCAGTTCGAGTCTGCCCCCCGCTACTACGATTTACATCGAAATTCAAAATTATAGCAGTTCAATATATTGTAAATCTTTAAATCGTGACAGTTCTGCCGGACTCATATTCCTTTTCTTACAACAGAAAAATTGCCTACGCCTGAACAAGGAATAATAATTGGTGTAAGGAATGAATTATCAGAGATTCTTCCAATTGCTATAAAATTGAGTCAGAATTATCCCAATCCGTTTAATCTCGTAACAAAAATAGAATTTTCACTTCCAAAGCGATCAGAGACATCTTTGGTAATTTATAACGTTTTGGGTCAGGAAGTAAAAAGACTTTTGGGCGGTGACCTTGCGGCGGGTGATTATGAAATATTCTGGGACGCTTCCGGATATTCTTCAGGAGTCTACTTGTACGAGTTACGCACAGAAAAATATAGATTTATGCGAAAGATGTTACTTCTTAAGTAATTAGTCGTCTTTAATCTGAAATCCCGATAATAGCCAATATCTAAGTAATATTTATTAAAAATCAAATAATATTATAAAAATACATTTATAATAATTAATATTAATAAATATAGATATATATTGACATTTAAAATAATATAATTATAATTTCTTTTATATTTATCCATTCAATGGCAAAATTGAAAAAGGAATAACGTATCTGCATGTTTGTTCGTATTAAAAAGACTGATAAATACGAGTATATTCAAATAGTGGAGAATAAAAGAGAGGGTAAGCATACGATTCAGCGAGTCCTTGTTTCTCTCGGTAGGGCTGATAAGCCACAGACAAAAGAGAAAATGCAACAATTACTTGTTTCTCTTAATGGACGGATAAAAAAATTAAATTTCCCTCATATATAGTTCACTTCCACTATTTCGCTGTCAAGTTATAATTCAATAAAGCAATAAATAAGACATTCCTATATTGCATTTTACTCAAAATCCGATTATTATCTTACATGAAAAAAATTGTTGGAAGATCGGTCTATGGTTAAGACTCAACTCGTTATATTATTTTCTCTTCTGTCTCTTAGTCAAACTTGCGAGGAAAAGAGCAAATACTCGCCTATCGAGCTATCGTTGATTTTTACGGCGAGCGTTAACGGCGAAGTCGAGCCATGTGGTTGAAAGACTAACCCATCCGGCGGTCTCGCCAGGAAAGCAGCTTACATAAACAAACTTCGGGCGGAAGGGAAACAAACTATCATACTCGACAGCGGTGATCTTTTTTTTCAAAAAGAATATCTTAGTGATTCTACGCGGAATGAAATGGCAGCCAAGGCAAGCTTGATTGTAGATGCGTTTAACGAGATGAGCACAACCGCTTTAAATATTGGAGACGACGATCTCATATTAGGACTCGATTATCTCTTATCTCTCAGAGACAGGGCAAATTTCCCATTCATTTCTTCAAATATATATTCAGCTGAATATAACAAACCCATTTTCGAGGAGTATGTTATTTGGAATAATAATGGGTTTAAGGTGGGTATAATCGGATTAGCGTGGAGTAGCGGAAACTATCCCGAGTCGGTAATTGTTCAAGATCCTACTATTTCGGCAAAAAAGGTGATTGCAAAGATACGCAACAAAGTTGACCTGATAATTGCTTTGACTCACATGCCGTTAAAGGTAGAAGCAGCATTTGCCGATTCAATTACCGGTGTGGATTTGTTTATAGGCGGGCATGACGGTAAGAGAATGATAAGACCGAAATTAGTAAATGAGCGCGGCATATATAAAGCAGGAAATGAGGGAGAGAGTCTCGGTATCATTGAGCTTAAACTAACAGATCGCCGAAAGAATATCAATGAAATCACGGCGAAATTGCTGAATCTAAGAAGGGTTGCAATCAACCTTTCTCGATTAGAGGAGAGTTTGAGAGGAAAAACCCGGGAAAAGATCTATGAGGATAATAAACAAGATGCCGCAAAATTAGAAGAATTGAAAGCCAAAAAACTTAAAATTTCGGAAGAGATAAGAGGTTACCCAAATACCGCCTCCTTCTCACTTCTGAAGCTTACCCATGAATATCCCTCTGACGAAATCATAGAATCATTTGTGAATGATTATCGTAGTCATTTCCCAATTGCCGCTCAAGAAGATGAAGTTGAGGAAGAACTACTTTTCGAATAAAAAATTATTACTTGCATGATTGAGGCTATATATTAAATTTGAATTGTGAATGCGAGAGTAGCTCAGCTGGTAGAGCTCCACGTTGCCAACGTGGTGGTCGCGAGTTCGAATCTCGTCTCTCGCTCTGGGAGAATGATAGGTAATCCGCCCTTGACTTGGCGGATTTCTTTTTAAGGCGACGTACCCAAATGGCTAAGGGAAGGGTTTGCAAAACCCTCATTCACCGGTTCGAATCCGGTCGTCGCCTCATCGCCGGGGTGGCGAAACTGGTAGACGCAAGGGACTTAAAATCCCTCGGTCGTTTAGACCATGCGGGTTCGAGTCCCGCCCCCGGCACTGAAACTCTTCGAATTCAGAGATATATCCAAGTTTCGTGTTGAGTTGTTCGTGTTATTTATTGTCTTTTAGTGAGCTTTAGGTGGGCACATATTGGTCACACTAATAAATCTTGACTTGGTAGATATTATTCATACCTTAGAAGTATTATTTATATATATTAATGGGCCGTGAGGTGAGGGGAATGGGGAATCCTTAGGAACTAGATGAAACGTTTAATAACTATTCTAAGCATACTTTCTTGGGTATTTACTATCTTTGCCCAAGGTACTGATACGCTCTTGACAAAACACTATAGTGGGCCAATCTTTGATACGGGATGGTCGGCGCAGGAGACATCAGACAACGGATTTATATTAGTTGGTGAGATAACATCTATTGCAGGTCTAAAAATTGACTAATTCAACCCCGAAAATGAGATTTAGGAGAAGTAAGATGTTAAAAAAGACATTGATCTTGGCCTTAACGATTAGTGCAATTTCTGTTCAGACTCTCACAGAGTCGGCTTATGCCCAAATCACGGAGGATATTCGTTACCGGGCGAAGAACACCGGTTTCGGTATAACTGACATAGACAAGGACGGCTTTAGTGAAATACTGATGTTTGATGATAACTCCGGCTTTGTTCGTGTGTTTAAAGCCACCGCTGCCAATACGTATGAATTTGTGAAAGAGTGGCAGCCGAATCCGACTAATTGGGTAGTAGGCGCCACCGTGAAGAGTCAGATTCCTCAGGCTGACTTTGACAATGACGGCACTCTGGAGCTCTATCTTTCCGATAATAAGGGTAACTCGTGGATTGTAACTCCCATGGGGGATGTTGCCACGATGTTCGACG
>SORT01000006.1 GCA_004402895.1 Fidelibacterota bacterium MT.SAG.3
CCTCCTATTCAAGCCGGTACAGAGACTCCGGAAGTCATGGGCACTATATATAGTAAGATTCTCTATGAACAGGATATGGGTAATATGCCGGATTTCAATAAAATTATCCTCACCGGTGAATCGAGAGACGTTAACGCACAGGAATTTTTGAGTGAGAAGTTCGCCGGTGTTACTGTCGAATATCTCACTATCCGCTCAGATAAAATCGAGCTGCCCGATGAATTGGTAGAAGACCTGCCGGAATATGCAGTTCCGCTTGGAATGGCGATCCAGGCTTTGATTCCGAAGGATAAGCATATATTAAAATTGAATATGCTGCCGGCTTATGTTGCTGCCAGACAACGGGCGTTGAAGCTGGATTGGCATGGCATGATAGCATTGGCATTGATATTTATAGTTCCCTTCGTAATCAATTGGCAGGATAAGAAACAGGCATCTCTGAAAATTGAAAAAACACAACGCTTCATTCATTTAAGTACATCTATAGCTGACCTCGAGTGGGCGGAACCGTTATTGGACAGTATAGCCTACAATATGGGGTTGGCTGTGGAAAATATGACCTTAATAGATTCTTTAGCGAAGGGCACCATAAGATTTTCAGTAACTCTCAATGAGATAAACGGAGCGATAAAAGATGTCAATAATATTTGGCTCACAAAATTATCATCAAGGGGAAATGATATAGAAATTTCGGGGTATAGCCTTTATAGAAACAGAATTCATAGATTGGCTGCAGAATTCGTCGGAGCGAATATTCAGAGCGTGACGCCGGCACGTATACGGGACAAACAGGTTTATCGTTTCCAGATGGTTCTAAATAAAGTCGTGACTGACGATTCACTCTTCAATCCGATAGTTGTTATCCCGGAACCTGAACCTGAAATTCAGCCGGAAGTTATTCTCGAAGTCGTTGTTGAAGAGACGATAGAAGAAGAAATATTTGCTGATATACCTGTTGATACGTTTGAAATTGATACGGTTCTGTTTGAAACATTCTATGTGGATACCATTGAATATCCTCAATATGCGGTGATGGATCTGCCTTATGGAATGATAATGCCTGATACTTTTTATGGCGAATTGGTTACAGTAGCAATACCTCCCGATTTTGAGGAGGAATTGGATCCTCTGTTTGCTGAAGAAGAATTATATGATACTGTGATAGTTGCAGATGAACTGACGATGCTCGATCCGGATACGATGACTTCAAAGGCACTCAATTACTTTGAAAATTCGACGTTTATTCAGGTTACTAAATCTAATCTACCTCTTCTGTACAGCGAAGCTTATGGACATTACATCAATTCTGATTATAAATCCGCTCTTGACATTTTTTTGGCAATAGCCGATGCAAGATTGGATGATTCGCTGACTGACAATGCTCAGTATTGGGTTGGGGAATGCCTTTTAGCGCTTGATATGCCTGAACAGGCAATTATTGCGCTTGTAAATTTATTTAAATTTTTTCCGACATCGAATAAGATTGAACCGGCACAATTACTGCTCGGAAAGGCTTATTCCGGAGTCGGTAGGAACGATGAGTCGGAAAAAGTCCTAAATTTACTACTTAGTTCGAATCCCGAAGGTGAGTTTGCGGATAAAGCACAATTTTTGCTAAAAACACTTCATAATCAGGAATAATTTTATGTCTTACGCCATTCGAAATACATTAGTACTTTTTGCAGTATTGTTGCTGTTATTGGGAGGAGGATGGGGTTGGTTAAATTTCCAATATGGAGATACTCTCTCAAAACTCGACGCCCAACTTGAGATAAAAGAGGCTCGTGTCATTCATCTGGAAACTATACTTGCTGACTATGATTATATGCAGGATAAATTAACTACCACGCTCCAGAGATGGAAATTTTATCCTAAAGTCCTGCTTCAAGAAAGTTCTGTTCACGAAACATATAGGTATCTCGAGTCCATTTCAAGTCGAAGAGCATCATTTGATTATGAATTCAAACTCTCGTCGATCGAGGACAAGGGTGATATTGTCTACGCTAATTACCAATTAAAAGGAATAGGGCGATACAGTAATATATATCGTTTTATTCAATATCTCGAAAATAGTAAACCGCTGTATAAGATAGAATCGCTCGAACTTAGCCGACCATCGGGAAGTCGATCATCACAAGGAGATGTCGATGTAACCTTAAAATTTAAGGGCATGTTCGCATCAGATGATAAGACTGATCTTACGAGGGAAGGGAATCAATTTGAATTGGCAAGTGTTAATTTTAGCAGCGGATATGACCCGTTTAAGCCATTTATATTGAATATTCTTCCTCCAAACACAGAAAATTTGCTTGAAATCGAAAGAGCGAAGGTGATAGCCATTATGAAAGGCGTGGCGTATATTCAAGGTAGATCAGGGGAGATGAAAACGATGAGAGTCGGCGACAGGGTGTATCTTGGAGTTTTGGAAAAAATTGATTTGAGGAAGAGGGAAGTTATTTTCTTCATGAATAGAGGAGGTATTTTCGAGAAAAAAACTTTGCGGCTCGAAAATTAATACTCAAAAGAGAGATCAAGATGATAACGGTAAGAATAAATAAGAAGTTTTTAAGAAGATTAAAAATCCTCAGTAGTATTATCGTTTATCCCGGCTTATGTCTCTTGATGATAGTAGGAGATATAAATGCTCAGCGGGGTGGAGTTCCTTCCCAATTACGAGGTGGAGAGGGTGCAAATGTAGCTTTCCCCCCTACTACCACATTTTCCCAAGCGATACAAATATTAAGCCAGATTTCGAGAGATGTTGAAGGAAAAGTAATAATCGATCCCACAAATCAGCAGGGACCGATAAATGTATCAGTTCCGTCGCTCAACTGGAAAAGGGCTCTTGAAATGATCCTTAGGGCAAACGGATTGGAGTTTGTCGAAAGAGCAACATACTACGAGATACGTCCTTCCGGTTCTGGTGTTGCCTTGCCTTCAGGACCTGCGCTGCCGCTTGAGGGAGAACTTACAATAGATTCCCGACAAGTTGAAATATCAGCAATATTTTTTCAAGGTGATAGAGGAAGTATAGCGGAAGCGGGGATCGACTGGTCGATATTTTCGCGAGGAAACGTCAATTTTGATGTAAGTTCAGTTGCAGCTACAAGCGTTACTCAGGAATTTTTAGCAGCTTCCATTGATTATTCAGCGGAATCGGGAACCTCGACTCTTACCACTCTCGGAATACTCAAAGCATTTGAAGCGCTTAACATCGGAACCATTATATCCAAACCTTCGATAACGGTGCTGGACGGTACAGAAGGGATGATTCAGGTAGGACAGTCCTTTTCCATTAAGCAAAAAGATTTTGCCGGAAATACGACAGATCAATTTTTTGAAGTCGGAACAATTCTGCGAGTGACGCCACGAATAGTCAGAGATAGGGATATAACCTTTATTCATCTTGAACTGTATGTTGAAAAAAGCGCCGCATTCCCCGATGCCGTGAGCACACGAATTGATAAACAGACAGCAACAACGCAAGTGATATTGCTTGATGGTGAACAAACGGCAATAGCAGGACTCTTTACAGATGAAATTCAATCAGTCCGTAAAGGAATACCTATACTGAAAGACCTCCCCTGGTGGTTCTTCGGACTACGGTTTTTAACAGGTTTTTCATCTGAAAATAAATCCGAAGGTGAATTAATCATCATTATCAGGGCAGATTTGGTGCCATCCATCACAGAAAGAATTGAACGGAGAAAAGCTGAAATAGATGAGATCTTGGATAGGGAACGCAATAAATTCAAAGAAGACTTAAAAAAACTTCCTTCAAATTAAAAGCTCATACGAATTGACCTTTAAAATCAACCGGTTGGACATTGTATGATAAAGTTTGAGTCCGTGTCCAAGAATTATGGCGGCTATACAGCACTTCAAAATTTAAATTTAGAAATTCCCGCCGGAACACTATATGGTTATTTAGGACCTAATGGCGCCGGAAAAACAACAACGATCAAAATGCTTGCGGGCTTATTAAAACCTTCATCTGGAAAAGTTTATATAAATAATATCAATATTCATGAAAAACCGCTGCTCGCTAAACCGATGTTCGGGTATGTCCCGGATAAACCATATCTATATGATAAATTGACTGCCGACGAACTTATGCATTTCATTGGAGGAATATACGGATTGACCAAAGAGAAGATCCGTTCAAACTCAGAATATCTCTTTGATTTTTTCGGAATAACGCCTTGGAGAACAAAACTTGCAGAAGAATATTCGCAGGGGATGAAACAGAAACTTCTGATAGCCGCCGCTTTTCTTCACGAGCCCGAAGTGTTTGTGATCGATGAGCCGATGGTTGGGCTTGATCCGAAAAATATAAATAATCTTAAGCTGTTTTTGAGGGAAAAAGCCGATTCGGGTGTGACGATTTTTCTCTCTACTCACAGTCTGCATGTGGCGGAAGAATTGTGTGACAGAATTGGTATTCTTAATGAAGGTGTGTTGATTGCTGAAGGTACATTAAATGAATTGCGAAGAGATGCTAATAGTGACGGAATGAGTTTGGAAGAATTATTTCTAAAACTTACTGCCGAAGAAAAATTGAACGAATACGAATCCCCTATGAATCCAATCAGTTGAGAGAATTTCTTCATATTAAATTTATCAGTATGTTCCGGATTGGAAATGGATTGAAAGCCGGCGTAATCTTTATGGAAATTGCCACCACACTCGTATTCGCTGCGTTTGCCTATGGAGCGTATTCCGCCATCAAGATCACCATTACTTTTATGTTAGAGAGTGTTCATCTTCCGGTGATATTTTTGCACAGTTTGCTTGCGACAGGGTTATTTGCGCTGTTCGTGATGACGGCTGTCGGAAACTCAGTAACCGCTTTTTCAGCATTCTTCAGATCAGAGGAATTGGAATATCTATTTACTCTTCCATTGGATGCCAAGAAAATATTCATATTTAAGTTTGCCGAAAATTTTTTTAGAAGTTCTACGCCTATGTTCCTGCTTGGCGGTGCGGCGTTATTGGCATACGGAACATATTTTGATCTAAGCATTTTCGAATATTTGCTGATAATTATCGGGATAGTAATTCCCTTTATTTTTACGGCGGCTGGTTTAGGAACACTGATTCTCTATCTGATTGTGCGAATCTCTATTTTATTCTCACCGAAATTGATAATCACTACTGCAATTTTACTTACGCTGATCGGATCAGGCTTATATTTTCAATCAGTGCATCCGGTTGATCAGGTTCAGGAGATTATAAAATATTATCCGAATTTTCAGGATCATCCCACTATTGCTCAAGCGAAAGTAGGAGAGGTCGCGTTTGTTCCGAGCACCTGGGTTGCAAGCGCATTATTCAGCATAGTAAACGGCAACATCGCCTCGGCTTTCAACAATATTGCAGTGTTGATTTTGTCTTGTATAGTATTGGTAGCAATTCTTTACAACGTGTCGGGTAGAGGATATTACAAACTCTGGCTAGATACTCAAGGAAAAGAATGGCTCATCAAGAAACAGAGTAATTCAACACAACCCACGTTTTTGATAAATCTAAAGTTGCCTTTCAGCAAAAGAGTTGAAGCATTTTTAAAACGCGATTTTTTGATGTTCGTCCGAGATCCGAGCCAGTGGGGACATATGATCCTTTTTTTAGTACTCTTACTAATTTTTATCGCAAATATGAGTGGATTGACTCTTTATATTTCCGATCCGGTCAGAATGACTCTTCTGTTTATCTCAAACTATATATTCGGAGGATTTTTTCTCGTTTCGTTGGCTGTCAGGTTTGTTTTTCCTCTTATGAGCCAGGAAGGTCAGGCATTCTGGATGATAAAATCAGCGCCGTTATCTATGAGGTTTATGCTTAGCTACAAGGGCATAATTTCCTGTGTAATACTCCTCTCAATCGGATTACCTTTGTTGGGAATTACCTCTGATGCTTTAAGCACAAGTAAAAATCTCCAGATGATAACCCTTACGTTTACGATATTAGCCACTCTGATTACAACTCTGCTCTCTCTTGCTACAGGCGCCTGGTTTGCCAATTTGAAAGAAAAGAGCGCAATCAGGGCAGCTTCATCAAGGGGAGCGACAGTTGCATTTTTGGTCACAATGTTTTATTTAGTAGGGGGAAGTGCACTATTATCGGTGATTTCATTAAATATTTTCAAGTTAACGATAGATGGTGAACCATACGAACCGAATAGCTCATTATTTTTATTGGGTGTGTTCGGAATAATAAGTATAATTATAGCTGTATTGAGTGTTATTATCAGTAAGAAAGCCTTAGAGCGGGAGGAAGTCTATGCGAGATAGCAGAAAAACAGGGAAAGAAATAATTCATTTTTCGACATTGTCGATAGTTCTGTTATTGCTGTTCAGCTCATGCAGTTCTACAACTCTTCTATTTGAAAATACTATGGTCACATTCGACAAGGAACAATATGCAGTGTCAGATAAGTATATTTGTACTATTGAAGGTCAACTGATGAATTCAAAGGGTGAATATGTGGCCCAAAAGAGCATTGCGGCAGCATCGAATGATTATAAGAATTTAAGATCAACCATCAGTCAGACAGGGCTCGATGGTAAGTATTCGGTTCAGCTCTATTGGATCGAACAACCTTTTATCTACGCCGATGTTTTCCCTAATCCAGCCCAAAGCAGTTTGACGAGCAGCGGATTCTCGTACTTAAAGAGTTCGAGAACCATAACACTTGATGTGCCGGTTTACATTATAGATGAACAAGAACCGTCTATAAAAACTCCTATTACGATGTACAGTCTATCGTTCGCATTGCGAAGGATGGCAGAAGATGTAGTTAATAAAAGGCTTGTCAGATATTCCTTCACCGCTCAGGATTTTGAAACGGGGCTTACAATAAATGGAGCAACAATCACGCTCAGAGGAGAAGGTATTGTGCCTTCTCCCGACTCACTCCTGACCAGTTATATTATCAGCGATACTTTACGCTCACTGGCTATCCAAAATACCAATGAGTACGTTGTAACGGAACAATCAGAAATTCTTGCGCCGGATAAAGACGCAAGGTTCAAGGTGCTGACCTTCAGCAATTACACTGTCAGATTTGAACATCCGCAATATCATACAGCGATAGAAACCCTTTATGTTGAAAGACCCGTTGAAAAGATATTTAGGGTAACGCAAGTGGGCGCGCTCAAGAAGTATGATTTTATCGATCAATAATAATACTTATCCGTAAAGCCCAGGATCATGTGCAATATTTGAGCTCACCAATCCTCTATTAGTGCTTGACAAGAGATTTACTACATAATATATTTATTCGCTGTAAAAGAATTAAATAAAGAGGTCAGTATAAAACATGGTACAAGTTTTAGTACGAAAAGATGAACCACTTGAAAAAGCGCTTCGCAGATTCAAGAAGAAATATGAAAAAGCGGGAATACTCAAGGACGTTAAGAAAAACTCTTACTACGTGAAGCCCAGCCAACAAAAACGCATGAAAAGAGCAAAGGCTGAAAAACGAGCTCGTAAAACTTCTTTCGGATTCAGCCGAACTTATAGATAAAATTATTAAGGAGAACTTTTCTCCATTTCCAATATTGGGAATATATCATTTCAATACTTGATCCAGGTTTGTGTCCTGGATTTTGTATTTATTAGAGGATAACTAATTTGTCACCACTTATTGCCACCCTGTCCGGAATCAGAGGAATTTACGGTGACGGATTGACTACAGAAGTTATCAAGAATTATACACTCGCCTTCGGGTCTCTTCATGGTCCAAAGATCGTTATAGGAAGGGACACGAGGACTTCAGGACCCGAAATAGAGACGATCGTTATCGATACTCTGCTATCGATAGGCTGCACACCGATTCACCTCGGATTAGCCACAACGCCGGCGACCCAATTAGCAGTTGAAAAATTAAATGCCGATGGCGGGATAATAATTACGGCGAGCCATAATCCGGCTGAGTGGAACGCCCTTAAACTCGTCGCTTCGGATGGTTCATTTCTCACTGAATCCGGATTCAAAAAATTGCAAGATAAATTGGAATCAGGTGATTATGATCTCGTTGACAGCGGGTCTGTCGGAGAGAGTCAATCGTACGCTAAGGCAAACGAGGATCACATTGAATTGGTTTTAACTTTGTCGCATATAGATGTAGAAAAGATTAAGAAGAGGGCGTTTAAAGTTGTAGTCGATTGTGTCAACGGTGCCGCCTCTGAGGTTCTCCCCAATCTGCTCGAATCGCTCGGTTGTGAGGTTACTCAAATTCATTGTGAACCTGACGGTCTTTTCCCTCATACGCCTGAACCGCTTGAACAGAATCTTTTCGATCTGATCGGAAAAACAAAAGAAATAGAAGCAGATGCAGGATTCGCCGTTGATCCGGATGGAGACCGGTTAGCTATCGTATCAGATGGAGGTAAATACCTCTCTGAGGAGTATACTCTCGTCATAGCGACCGATGTAGTTCTCTCGGGTCTGCCTGAAGGACAAACTGTAGTCACAAATCTTTCTACTACGCGGGCGATCGATGATATTGCCGGAAAACATGGCGCTGAGGTTATCAGAACGCGCGTGGGTGAAATAAATGTCGTTCAGGAGATGAAAAAAACGGGCGCCATAATAGGTGGAGAGGGAAATGGCGGAGTGATTCTACCGGAAGCCCATTATGGAAGAGATGCGCTTGTTGCCGCCGCATCGGCGCTTCAATTTATGGCTGACTCGGAAGAGCCGTTGTCGGAATTATATTCAAAAATGCCTCAATACGTGATGCTTAAAAGGAAAGTTGAGATTGGGAATGTGCCGTCTGATTCGTTATTGAAGTCTATAGCTGAGCACTTTTCAGAATACGATGTAGACAGTCGTGATGGAGTGAAAATCAATAAACCGGAAGGATGGATTCACGTTCGCGTCTCCAACACTGAGCCTATCATACGGATTTACATCGAGGCAAAAACCGAAGAGTCGGCAGAATCTCTTTGGAAAGAAGTGACTGAAATTCCCGGACTTTTGCTTGAGTAAATCTGAAACCATTTGCCAAAGGCATCCCTGGGGAAAAACGGTTTTATTCATGAATCAACCAGTCCTCCGCTCAGAACGGTTTCCCCTCTTGAGAGGAGAAGATCCTTCAGAACTTCGTCCGCCAACTGACAGGCAATGATGCGAATATCGGGTTATTTGATTTATTGGCGAAACCAAAAACATCTTATTATGGTTATAACCATAATAAGTGTGTAAAAATACCATCTAAAAGTGTTGACAGATGGAATTTCCACTTGTAGATTACCAACTTCCGTAACTATGCGTAAACGAATTAGAAAGATAGAGAGAATATAAATAGATGGCATCAACTTCAGATATTAGAAATGGGTTCACATTCCTTCTTAACAACGAGATTTTTAAGATAGTGGAATTCCTTCATGTTAAGCCTGGTAAGGGCGCAGCGTTTGTCAGGACTAAGATGAAGGGTATTAAATCGGGCAAGGTAATAGATAAGACTTTTCGGGCGGGAGAGAAGATGGAAGAAGTTCGTCTTGACGCCAAAAAAATGCAATATCTATACTCGGACGATTCCTCATACCATTTCATGGATACAGTGACATTTGATCAAATATCCCTATCAAATGAGATATTAAGCGATGTTAGCAATTATCTCAAAGAGAGCATGGAGATAAAAATTTTGTTTCATGGAAAGGAACCTGTTGAGATTGAAATCCCACCCTTTATAACGGCAAAAATAGTCGAAACGGATCCCGGTGTCAAAGGGGACACCGCTCAAGGCGGAACCAAACCGGCGAAACTTGAAACGGGTCTGACTGTTAACGTGCCTCTCTTCGTGCAGCAGGGTGAATCTGTCAAGATCGATACCCGTAGCGGCGAATATGTCGAGCGTGTCAAATAGTAAGTTCAAGCTACCTTTCGGAGATATAAATGAACGAAGATAAGATCAAACAACTCATAAAAATACTCGAAGAATCCGATATCGGTGAAATTGAACTGAGCAGCTGGGGGAGAAAAATACGTGTATCAAAGGGCGGCTTGAATAGTAATGGGGTCGCGGACAGCAATGTGGTAAGGGTTGTTTCTGAAAATAAAGGTTCAACTTCCCCTGATGTCGAAGCGGACAGAACTTCTGCCGAGCAACCTGTTGATGATAATCACATTGAAATAAAATCTCCGATGGTCGGTACATATTATGCGGCTTCCGATCCGAATGCCGAGCCATTCATAAAAGTCGGGGACAGGGTAAAAGAAGGCGATGTTTTGTGTATCGTGGAAGCGATGAAACTCATGAACGAGATCGAGTCTGAGTATTCAGGCGTAATAGTTAAAATTCTCATAGAAAACTCCAAACCGGTACAATATAACGAGCCGCTCTTCCTTATAGACGTCGGATAACGCTCTAAGAATGTTCAAAAAAATACTGATAGCCAATCGAGGAGAAATAGCTCTTCGCATTATCCGTGCGTGCCATGAGCTCGGAATACAAACAGTAGCGGTTTACTCCGAGGCGGACGAAGATTCACTGCATGTAAAATTTTCTGATGAGGCGATCTGTATCGGTCCTCCGCCGAGTTTAGAGAGTTATCTTTTGATCCCTCAAATTCTCGCTTCTGCGGAGATAACCGATTCTGACGCTATTCATCCCGGATATGGATTTTTATCTGAAAACGCCAATTTCGCTGATTGTGTTGCCGAATCGAATATCACATTTATCGGACCTCCCGGCAAAGTAATTTCGGAAATGGGCGACAAAGCACTCGCAAAAGAGAAAATGAAAAAAGCAGGCGTACCTGTCATACCGGGAAGTAAAGGGATTATCGATTCACCCGAGGAAGCAAAAAAAATAGCGAAAGATATCGGTTACCCCGTGATTCTCAAGGCGACAGCCGGAGGCGGTGGCAAGGGGATGCGGATCGTCAGGAACGAAGAGGAAATAGAGAAGGCGTTTTCAACGGCTTCATCGGAAGCGAAAGCATCATTCAACAACGGTTCTCTGTACATGGAAAAATTTATCGAGAAACCGAGACATATAGAGATACAAATTTTAGCTGATACGCATGGAAATATGATCCACCTCGGCGAACGGGA
Organism: Fidelibacterota bacterium MT.SAG.3; assembly: GCA_004402895.1. Taxonomy (GTDB): domain Bacteria; phylum Fidelibacterota; class SORT01; order SORT01; family SORT01; genus SORT01. The sequence goes on from SORT01000006.1 coordinate 11,062, forward strand.
ATGTTCTATTCAACGCCGGCATCAAAAGCTTATAGAGGAATCGCCCTCTCCCGCCGTCTCTCCGGAATTGCGAAAGCGGATGGGCGATGCCGCCATCAGTGGCGCGCGTGAAGCGAATTACGTCAACGCCGGGACAATTGAATTTCTACTCGACAAAGACGGAAAATTTTATTTTATGGAAATGAACACCCGCATACAAGTCGAGCATCCCGTAACCGAGATGGTTTATGGAGTTGATCTGTTAAAGGAACAGATACGGATCGCTGCCGGGGAGCCGATCAGCGATGAGGTTTTGAATGCGGAACCGCAATGGCACGCGATCGAGTGCAGAATAAATGCCGAAGACCCCGAACACGATTTCATGCCGTCACCCTCTCTTATCACCGCATTCCATGTTCCGGGCGGAGTGGGTATCCGCGTCGACACGCATGTATACGCAGGATACGAGATCCCGCAGTATTACGATTCGCTTCTTGCGAAAATGATCTCATGGGGACGAACACGCGAGGAAGCGATTGGGAGGATGAAGAGAGGCATCGAGGAATGCGTTATCGAGGGACCTAAAACAACACTTCCGTTTCATCTACAGGTGTTGAAGCATGAAAAATTCGCAAGCGGGGACTATGACACAAGCTTTTTAGATACATTTGAATTTGACCCAACTCTCAAGTCGCGGTCTGATTACGGCAGAAGAATTGGGCTGCAACCGGCAGAAACTGAGAAGGAGAAGATCGATGAGCCTACCGGCTGACTTGAAATATACAAAGGAACATGAGTGGACAAGAATAGAGGGGAATATTGCTACTATTGGAGTTACGGATTTTGCCCAATCTGAGTTAGGTGACATCGCCTGGCTCGAAATGCCGGAAGTTGGCGATGAAACCAAGATAGGCGAGACGTTCGGTACCATCGAAGCCGTAAAAACAGTCGAGGATCTTTACGCTCCGATCTCCGGTAAGATCATCGAGATAAATTCCGAGCTTCTTGATTCGCCTGAATTGGTAAATGATGATCCTTACGGCAGGGGATGGATAGTCAAACTTGAAATCTCCAATGAGGCGGAAATTGCCAAACTACTTTCAGCCGATGATTATGCAGGATTGATTGAATGACATTGGAAGAATCATTTCATCTAATTCCTAATACTGATGAGGAGAGGAAAGAGATGCTCAGCGCTATCGGCGTTGAGAATTTCGAGGAGTTACTTTCCAATGTACCGGCGGAATTTCTTGAAGTCGATTTTGAAGAGATAGGCAAAGGTCTTTCAGAATATGAAGTAATGAAACTCCTCTCTGATCTAGCAAATCAGAATGTTCATACCGGCGAAGCGATTTCGTTTTTAGGGGGAGGCTCCTACGATCATTTTATTCCGAGTATCATCGGAGAGATAATCAGCCGTTCCGAATATCTCACGGCTTACACGCCTTATCAACCTGAAGTCGCGCAGGGAACGCTTCAGGCGATTTTTGAATATCAGTCAATGATATGTGCATTGACGGGGATGGACGTTGCAAACGCATCAATGTATGACGGTGCATCGGCGCTCGCCGAAGCCGGACTGCTTGCCGTCAATCAGAAGAAACGAAATAAGCTTGTCATCGCATCTACCGTGAATCCAACTCATAGGGCTGTTGTCAAAACGTATCTTCAAGGGGCAGATGTCGAGCTCGTCACAGTACCGCAGATCGACGGCGTAACCGATCTGAAAACCCTTTCCGATCTGGTTGATTCAGACACCGCCGGACTGTTGCTGCAAACACCCAATTTCTTCGGCTGCATAGAAGATGCCGACGAAATGGCAAAGATAGCGCATGATAACGATGCTCTCTTTATTGTCAGCGCCGATCCGATATCACTCGGAATACTTAAAAAACCAGGAGAAAGCGGTGCTGATATAGTAGTAGGCGAGGGACAATCTCTCGGGTCGCCGACACAATTCGGCGGACCGTATCTCGGTATATTCGCCGCAAAAATGGAACTTGTACGGCGTATGCCGGGCAGAATCGCGGGACAGACATGGGATGTGGACGGCAAGAGGGGTTTTGTGCTGACACTGCAGACAAGGGAACAGCATATCAGGCGCGAGCGCGCAACATCCAACATCTGCACGAATCAAGGTATCGTAATGCTTTCAGCCGCTATCTACATGGCGTTGATGGGTAAAGAGGGGATAAGCAGCGTTGCGGAGTTGAGCACACGCAAAAGTCACTATCTAGCCGAAAAGATAAACGACTTAAAGGGATACGAGCTGATGTTCAGCGCTCCCTTCTTCAAAGAATTTGTCGTCAAAACTCCTGTTACCCCTTCAAAGCTGATCAAATCTCTTTTAGATGAAAAGATCTTCGCCGGTATCGATCTCTCCTCCTATGATTACGGATTGGAAAACTGTATGCTGGTCTGTGTCACGGAGAAACGTACCAAAGAAGAGATGGACAAATTTGTAGATTCACTAAGCAAGGTGAGCTGAAAATTGCCGGTTTGGGAAACTCTTCTTGAAGTAGTAAAAACAAAGGGAACAGCTTATCTGATCTTGATCGATCCTGACAGCGTCCCTAACGGAAAATTACCTGAATTTGCCAAGTCGATTTCCGAAGCGGGAGCGGACGGAATTCTCGTCGGTGGAAGTCTTATAAACCATGCAGATTTTGAATCGGCAGTCGCTGCGCTGAAAGAATCTTCCAAACTTCCTGTTATAATCTTCCCCGGTTCCGCTGAACAAATCTCCGACAAGGCAGATATGCTTCTGTATTTGTCCCTTCTCAGTGGGCGAAACGCAGATAAGATAATAGGAGAGCAAGTAAAATCGGCAATGCGGATAAAACGGTCAAAAATCGAAGCCATCGCAACGGCATATCTGCTTATAGAATCCGGCAGCATCAGTTCAGCGCAGTTTATGAGCGGCACGCTTCCCATTCCGAGAGACAAGGAAGATATAGCAGTCGCGCACTCCGTGGCTGCGGAACTGATGGGCATGAAAGCGATCTATCTTGAGGCGGGTAGCGGAGCGAAGATGCCCGTACCGCTGAAAACTGTTTCCGCGGTTTGTAATGAAGTCGGTCTGCCCGTTTTAGTTGGCGGGGGAATACACACGCCCGAATCCGCCGAACTGAGAGCCAGAGCGGGCGCATCTTTTATTGTTACCGGCACGGTGCATGAAGAGGAGATGGACACAGCACTTATAAGCGAATTCGCCAAAGCGGTGCACTGGAAAGAGTGATCTCTAAGTTTTCAAATCTGAACTGAAAAACAATTGTATTCACTCTCCTTTTAATAAATAGAAATGAAAAATTCCCCTCTATCAAGAGGGGAAAGCCGTTCCGATAAAATTCTTATAGCAAAGGGCCTGCCCGACTAATGTCAGGCGGGCTGGGGTGTGTATAGATCTCTGAGACAATAAAATACTCGATTTACCCGATCACTCTTGACACACCCCGTCTTTTGTCCCGATTTATCGGGACAAAATCCTCCGTAGGAGTTCCTCCGTAACACCCCTCTTGATAGAGGGGAATTACTCGCATCGTTGATGCGATAAGTGACTTAGTAGTTTTTTTCCAGCTGAATTATATTAAATTAGAGCTATGCAAGCAGACGGTTCCGAAGAGAGAAGTGAATTTCAGAATTACCTCAAGGATTTTTTTATTTATCTTCGGATGGAGCGTAATCTCTCCGAAAACACTATCTCGGCATACTCTATTGCCCTCAAGCGATACATTGCTTTCCTCACAGATAGAGGGATTAAAAAGGCAGATGAAGTGACCTATGACGTTGTGGAGGGGATGTTCACCGAACTTTCATCCTTGGGATTGTCCGCAAGGAGCGTCGCTCAAAACCTTTCTGCCTTGAAGGCGTTTCACCGGTTCTTGGAGGATGAGGATATCAGCAAGAAAGACCCTACTCAGAATTTTCAAACTCCCCGGATGAGCAAAAAATTACCGCAGGTTCTTGAGTATAGCGAAATAAAGAGTATATTAAACAGCGTTGACAGTTCATCACTGATTGGAATACGAGACAGGACGATGTTTGAGGTTTTATATGGCGCGGGTTTGAGAGTAAGCGAGTTGATCAATCTTATTATTGGCAATATTTTTAAGGAAGAAGGAATTATCAGAGTTATAGGAAAGCGGTCTAAAGAGCGGATAATCCCTCTCGGCGAAGAGGCGTTTCGGTGGATCGGGCTTTGGCTTTCAGACGCACGGCCGCAGCTGGCGAAAATGGGAAGTTCGGGCGATTATCTTTTTCTAAATGCGCGAGGTAAAAACATGACCCGTGACGGTTTCTTCAAACTGTTCAAAAAACAGATCGAAAAGGCGGGTATAGAAAAGGAAGTGAGTCCGCATACTTTTAGACATTCCTTCGCAACGCATCTGTTAGAGGGCGGGGCCGACCTGCGGTCAGTGCAAGAGATGCTTGGACATGTAAGCATATCAACGACACAAATATATACTCACCTTGATAGGGAATACCTAAAAGAGGTGCATAAAAGTTTTCACCCGAGAGGATAGAGATGAATTATACAGCACTACTTTTAAGCATTCCACCGATCTTACTTGCACTCAGCTTTCATGAATACGCGCACGCATGGATGGCGAACAGGAAAGGCGATCCCACCGCGAAGATGCTCGGCAGGCTGACGATGAACCCGTTAGCTCACCTCGATCCTATGGGCACGCTGATGATAGTGATAGTTCACTTCGGTTGGGCGAAACCTGTGCCCGTCAATCCGATGAACCTGAAAGACCCCAAAAAAGATATGCTTTGGATAGCTCTTGCAGGACCCGCTTCGAACGTCATTATGGCGGCGGGATTGGGAATGGTGATCCGTTTGATGAGCGGAATGGGCTTACGAGTTGACGGAAGTTTTCTCGGTCTCTTCCAATATATGCTCTATTTCGCGGTAATGATAAACCTCGTCTTGGCGATCTTCAATATGTTGCCGATACCTCCGTTGGACGGCTCGAAAATACTGTTCGGTGTGCTGCCTACGAAGTACGAAGAATCGTATCTGAGATTTGAACAGTACGGACCGATGATACTTATCGGGCTTGTAATAATGAGCTCATTCTTGAGGATCCCTATTTTTTCTATCTGGGTTATGCCGTTCGTAAGTTTTTTCAGCAATCTTTTCGTCGGCAGAGATCTGATTAACTTATTCTGATGTTCGACCGGCTTCCGAAACCAAGGAAAACATTCGATCCGTTCAATCGAATGTGGTCGGGCAACGGTTCGGAAAAGAGTTTCAAGTTCAAACGGAAGCGTCTGAGTATAAGAAAATCGGGGACTTCAATCGCTAGGCTCGTAATAATGTTCTTAGCTGTTATCTGGTTTCTTTATTATCTTGCAAAATGAGTTGGAGGAATATTAAAGTTTGGAATTGAGATTTATGAACTGGAAAGAGGTAGAAGCATACCTCGAGAACGATGACAGGGTTATCGTTCCCATAGGAAGCACGGAGCAGCATGGACCTTATGGTTTATTCGGCACGGACCATATGACGGCGGATATGATAGCGCGCGGTGTGGCGGAAAAACTAAGTATAATCACGGCTCCCGTCATACCTATAGGGATGAGCGTTCATCATATGACGTTTCCCGGCTCTTTGACATTCAAACCTCAAACATTCATAACGATCCTTGAGGAGATAATCGAAAGTCTGCGCACTCATGGGTTCAGGCGGGTCATGCTGTTGAACGGGCATGGCGGGAACAGGGACACAGTCAAGGCAGCCCTCTCATCATTTATTAACGATATGCTGGAGATGAGAGTTTATTTTCGATGCTGGTGGGAGCCTGAAGAAGTGGACGCTTACATCAAAGAAAATTTTGGTGACAGGGAGGGGCATCACAGCGGTCCGAGCGAAACAAGTCAGATGATGTATCATTTTGGCGAGCATGTTAAGCCTGTTGATGTGGAGTTCAGAGAGATGAAGCGTTCGGCGTATTTTGCCGACAAGGAGACATTCAGGAATCTGTATCCTGACGGCGTGATGGGAGCGGATGTCAATTTGGCTACAGAAGAACATGGAGAACAATTATATATTAAATGCGTCTCTTCAATTTCTGAAGAGATAGACCAATGGGAAAATGCTTAGCCGTGGGAGGGAACTTGAACCTACTATCTGAACTGTTTGAACCGCATGGAGCGGAATTGCACGAACGGGAATACGACGAAAAAGACCCTCGCGCGCTCGATATCTTTAAGCCGTTTGACGGGAAGAGCGTAGATTTTGGACTCCTCGGTGTGCCCTACGACGGCGCAGTCAAAGGCAGACGCGGCGCTGAGGGAGGACCTAACGGTATAAGAGAGGCGTTTAGATTCAACACTACATATAGCTATGACAGGGCTGTTGACGTCAGAGGCATAAGTTCGGCTGACTTCGGAAATGTTGTGATCCCGGACGGAAGCGTCAGAGAAGTTCACACACAAGTTACCTCCGCAGTTTCAGAACTAATGGACAAATCAAAAATTCCTATGCTGATGGGAGGCGACCATTCTCTCAGTTATGCGCATGTGAAGGCGTTTTGCGAGAAAATTGGCGGTAAGGTTGGAATAATCACGTTCGATTCGCATAACGACCTGAGAGAGTATGAAAATGAAGATATCTCAAGCGGGACACCCTTCAGACGGATATTAGAGGAACTTGACGGAAATCCTGTGGATGGGAAAAATATAGTGCAGATAGGATTGCACGGATTCTTGAATTCTTCTTACTACCGGGATTACGCCATCTCAAAGGGTATGATGCTTTTTACTACAGACGTGGTGCGGAGTATGGGGATGGAAAATATCATCAAGGGCGCATTGTTGCAAGCGGGTGAGGGCACGGATGCCATATTTCTAAGCGTTGACATGGATTCGGTCGATCAATCGGAAGCGCCCGGCGTAAGCGCTCCAAGTCCGGGTGGATTAAGCGCGGTCGAGCTTCTGAATGGAGTTTATGAGGCTGCGAGAGATAACAGGGTAAAAGGAATGGACATTGTTGAGGTCGCTCCTTCACTCGACCCGACCGGAAACACAGCGCGGCTCGGCGCTAACGTCCTGATGAATTTTATCGGCGGTAAGGCGAAAAGTGACGAGTAGGATCAAAGTACTCTCAGACGATCTCATCAGCAAGATAGCCGCCGGAGAAGTGGTAGAACGACCCGCCTCGGTCATCAAGGAGCTGGTGGAGAACAGTATTGACGCGGGCGCAACCCGCATAAAGATCATCGTGGTAAACGGCGGTAAAACCATGATGCAAGTGATAGATAACGGCAGCGGTATGACGGAGGATGAGTCGCTTTTAGCACTTGAGAGACATGCCACGAGTAAGATAAGTTCATACGCGGATCTCGTCGGAGTGATGTCGCTCGGCTTTCGAGGCGAAGCGCTGCCAAGCATAGCTTCTGTTTCGAGATTCGAGCTATTGAGTTCTGTGAAAGACGCCGAAACCGGCACGAAAATAACAGTTGCGGGGGGGAGTATACGTTCGGTAGTTCCGTCGGAAGCGATTCCGGGAACGTCAGTTACGATAAAGAACCTCTTTTACGCTACGCCCGCCCGAAGGAAATTTCTGAAATCGCCTCCCGTCGAGTATCGCCATATTCTCGAAGCGGTAAAACGATTCGCCTTAGGGCGTCCGGAGATAGCATTCGAGTTTTACAATGGCGATAAGAAGGTTTTTCAAACCAAGAAAAGCGATCTTTTAGAGCGAATAGGTGAGACGTTCCATCGGAGTTATATTCCGAATTTAATGGAAGTCACGGGGAGCGGAAGGACTCTGAAACTTACGGGTTACGTCGGCGATCCGAAGCTCATACGCAAAAGCAGAGGCGAACAATATTTATACCTGAATGGACGTTACATCTCAGATAGGAAGATGAGTTCTGCTGTATACAAGGGGTACGGCGACCTTGTCAGCCGCGGGGAATTTCCGTTTTTTGTGATAAATCTTCTGGTTGATCCACAGTTAGTCGATGTGAATGTTCATCCTGCCAAGATGGAGGCAAAATTCAAAAACGAGTGGGATGTCTATGAAGCGATAAAAACTACCGTCCATGATACGGTTCATATCGGCTCCGATGCGATGATAGATAGTTTTCAACCTATGTACGAGCAACAAACAGCAGATATCGAGGAAAGCCGGGCGCATCATAACAGTAAAATAATACAGTTCATGCCATCACGAACCATACCGCCCGCCGCTGAATTGAACAACATGACATCATTTGCGGAAACGGATATAGTTGAGAAGGATAACGGTTTTTCACCTGCCGTGGAGACTTATAAATCGGCGTTCCCCGAGCTGCAAAGCGAACCGGGGCAACCGGAGGGATTGGTCTGGCAGGTGCATAACAAGTATATAATCTCACAAGTGAAAAGCGGACTAAGCATAATCGACCAGCATGTGGCGCATGAGCGGATCCTATATGAGAAAGCTCTCAATTTATTAGAGAAAGGGGGCGGACAGAGTCAACAACTCTTGTTTCCCCAAAAGATAGAGCTGTCACCTGAGGATTATTCTGTTCTACTGGAAATTTTAGCCTTTATGAATAAGATAGGTTTTGAGATAACCGAATTCGGAGAGCGAACTATTCTTGTTCAAGCGGTACCGGCGGATATCAAGGCTGGTACGGAAGGGAAAGTTCTCGCAGAAATTATCGATAATTTCAGAGAAACAAGCGGCAAAGAGGTGCCGGCTCATAAGGCATTAGCCGCGAGTTTCGCATGCAAGGCAGCGGTTAAGGCGGGTGAAAAGTTGACTCAGGAAGAGATGATATCACTTATCGAGCGACTATTTTTGACAGAGTATCCATACTATTGTCCTCATGGGAGACCTGTTATCGTCAATCTGACAATTGATGAGTTGGACAAACGTTTCGAACGGAAATAAATCTGTTTCACATATCCGATAACCCCAAGAGGTCGCGTAGTGGGTGAACTACCTAAAGTATTAGCCATTGTCGGTCCCACAGCGGTTGGAAAAACGGCAGTCGGAATCCGAGTTGCGAAGGAGCTGAACGGTGAGATAGTTTCGGCGGACGCTCGTCAACTGTATCGCGGAATGAACGTGGGTACCGCCAAACCGTCAATCGAAGAACTTCAATCTGTTCCGTATCATTTGATAGACATAGTGGAACTGGGTGAATATTTCAGCGCGGGAATTTACGCCGAGATGGGTCACAAGGTCATATTGGATCTGATTTCGCGAGGTAAGTTGCCTATTATTGTCGGCGGGTCGGGATTGTACTTTCGGGCGCTTGTCGACGGATTGTTCACAGGCGAGTCTCGAAGCGACGAGGTCAGAGAGAGTCTGTCTGCCGAAGTAAAAAACAGCGGTCTGGAAGCCATGTATGAGAAGCTCCTGAAGATCGATGCCGATTACGCCAAACTGATCTCCCCGAACGATGAGATGCGTATAACCCGGGCTTTGGAAGTATATGAGATCACAGGCAAGACACTCAGCGAATCTTTTTCAAATCAACCTGAAGAACCGCTTCTGAATAGTTTGATCATCGGACTCAGGATGGAGCGGAAACTGCTGATAAGCCGGATAAAAGAACGCGTCGAGAAGATGATAGCCTCAGGATTGGTGGACGAGGTAAAACAACTGTTAGAAGCCGGTTATCGTGAAGATATGCAGAAAATTCCGACTATAGGATATAATGAGGTTATAAATTATCTCGACGGCAAGATCGATGAATCCCGTATGATAATCGACATAAAGGTTAATAGCCGAAGATATGCCAAACGTCAGATGACATGGTTTAAAAAGGACGAACGGATCGTTTGGATCGATATGGAATTAGAAAAAAACGCAGCGGAAGTTGTGATAGCAGCGTGGCGTGATTTCATTTCAGATAGGAAGTCACGATAAGAGAAGAAGTTACCCGTCAATTGACGGAAACTCTCCTTAATGGGAGAGGAAGTAAGAATTCTCCTCAAAACCTGTTTATTTAAAAATTAAACTCTTTTCTTGACAAAAAAGTGTATAATATTTATACTATGTGTATAAATATTAAGCTGTATCACATTTTATGGCTGAGGAATTTGTATATTTGAATGCTATTGACATACAGAATCTGAAGAAAACCTACTTTTCGGGCAGGAAAAACAGCGTTGAGGCGCTCAAGGGAATTGATCTGACTGTTGAGGAGGGTGAGATATTCGGTTATTTGGGACCTAACGGAGCCGGAAAAACCACTACTCTGAAGATTTTGTTAGGATTTATTTCACCGACTGAGGGGAGTGTGAATTTGATGGGATATCCGCACGAAGAGGCGAGATTTCACTTGAGAATAGGATATGTTCCTGAAGAACATTCATTCTATCCACACTTGAAACTGAAACAATTTTTAAGTTATATGTCCGAACTGACATCGGTTGATGGAAATCTGATGGAAAGAGTAGATAAAGTAGTCGAGGAATTCAAGCTGCAGAAAGCATATGAAAAGAGAATGGGCGATCTCTCTTTGGGATGGAGACAGAAGGCAGCGCTTGCCGCCGCTTTTATTGATGAGCCTCAGCTTTTGATTCTTGATGAACCGACCTCCGGTCTCGACCCGATGGGTGTTGATGATTTTTTCACCACTCTGAAAAAAGGCAAGTCAAATGGGCAGACGATCCTCTTCTCTTCACATCAGCTTTCCGATGTGGAGAAGATCGCTGACAGGATAGGCATAATTTCCAAAGGAGAGATCATCAAGATAGGTAATGTGCAGGAGCTGCTGACGAGCGCGGGTGTGTCGACTCTGAATGAGCTTTTTCTTGAAACTATGGAGAATTCCAATTGAGAACTATATTGACAGTCCTGAAGATAACTGTCGGAGATTTTATCAGGAGAACTGAAGTACTGATTATCGCTATTCTCGGGTTAGTTTTTATTGCGGGAGTGAGTTTGGTTTTGTTGGACGAAGAGCTGGCTAAACAGGTAACCGCCGGTGTTGAGCAGTCTCAAGGCGTCGAGGTAGATAAGAATACTTTTATCGAAGGTGCGCTCGTATATGCGGAGATTTTTACAATTATTATCACTTTTTTAGTGGGTATGAATCTCATTGGAAAAGATATGAAAACGAATGCGATTACACTTTATCTGGTAAAACCTATCAGCAGAACTCAATATCTGTTGGGCAAATATCTCGGGGCGGTTTTTCTCTCTCTGATGATATTCCTGATGTACGAACTGTTTCTGCTACTTACACTGTATATTGATGGAAGCAGCATGTCATTCCCGTTTGTCAAGATACTTTTTATAACGCTTTTTAAGGTTTCTCTACTTTATTCAATGATTTTGCTGCTGGTTCAAAAAGTACCGGGTTTCGTGGCATCTTTGATCGCTACCGGAATCTATCTGACGGGATATTTTGCGGGAGATTTTTTTCTGTTTGCCATCACAGCAGAGGGTGTGCTGAAAATAGGCGCACTCGCTATATATTATACGCTGCCGCACATGGTGCAGGTTAGTCCCGGTTCGATCATGGGATCGGCAGGGAGAATAGCACCATTTATTGAGTGGGCTTTGATTTATGGACTGTTATATTCAGGAATATGGCTCTATGGCGGGATGGTATTATTCAGAAAGAGAGAAATATGAAAAGTTTTATAAACAGAGGAAGAGCTGATGGTTGATAATATTGAAAAAAAACCGGTAGTACTTGTGTTGAGCGACAAAATAAACGAGATGGTTGAAATTGAGGACCATCTGCCGGATAACGGTTTCGATGTGATCACGGCATCGGACGGCTACGAGGGTCTACTTATTGCGCGAAAGGAACGGCCTAATTTGATCATCACGAGTTTGAAGGCGAAACGAATTAGCGGAGCCAAGCTCGCGAAACTGTTGAAATTTGATAAAAAGTATCAGGATATACCGATCATCGCCATCATTGAGAAGGACAGCAAGGAAGAGCTCGAAAAGATTCACGATTTGAGGATCGAAAGGTACGTAAAACGACCTATTGATTACGATAATTTAATTATGAATATAAGAAATCTTTTCTCCGAAAGTGAAATCGGAGGATTCATAGAGGAAGCGTTGCTTTAATATGGGAATGGAACCTCAGACACTGTTCTCTGTCTGGCTCTTCTTATTGGGATCGGCGCTCGGCAGTTTCCTTAATGTAGTAGTTTACCGGCTACCGAGAGGCGAATCGATACATTCACCCGCTTCTCATTGCCCGAATTGCAATAAACCTCTGAAACCGTATGATAATATTCCCATTCTAAGTTGGCTGATGCTTGGAGCAAAATGCAGGAATTGCAAGGAACCCATTTCAATTAGATATCCTCTTGTGGAATTCATGGTGGCGGTTTGGTTCGTATGGATGTTTCAGCTTTTTGGATTGTCGTGGGAGTTCGCAAACTTTGCTATTCTCGGAGTATTACTGCTTACGGTAAGCATAGTTGACATCGATACGCAGCTAATACCTGATTCCGTGCTGATAGTCGGCGCCATCATAGGGCTGGCGTTTGCGTTTTACGGAGATGTGATATCCATTAGTGACTCGCTGACTGGCGGCGCAGCAATGGGCGGAACATTCTTTTTGATAGCGCTCATAGGCGAGAAAGTGATGAAGAAAGAGTCGATGGGATTCGGTGATGTCAAGCTTTCGCTGATGATAGGATTATTCATAGGTTGGAAGATGGCGTTTTTAGCGATATTTCTCTCGTCAATTTTCGCTTCGGTGATAGGATTAGCGGCAATCGGACTTGGAAAGATGAAATTCGGTAAACCGTTCGCTTTCGGGCCGTTTATCGCTCTCGGAGCGCTGGTAAGCGGCATTTGGGGTGACAGGTTAGTGAACGCATATTTAAGATGGGCGTTCGTCTGAGTAGACAATGAAAATTGAAATTAACAAGGATATGAGATGACAGCAAGAGTAAGCAACTTGATAGGCGATATCTTACTGAGAGAAAATAAGATATCCAAAGAAGATCTTGAGAGGGGATTAGAACTACAGTCAGATTCAAATGAAAATCTTGGCGATATACTTATAAAAGAAAATATCGTCTCGGAAGAGTCTGTAGCTGAAGCGCTCGGAATTCAGACAAAAATGCCTTACTTGGATTTGGAAGATTTCAGCATTGATATCGAAGCTCTTAAAATTCTTAAAGCGAAGGATGCCCGTAAGTTCAAAGCGATGCCGATATTCATAATTGATGAAACGTTGACGGTGGCAATCAGCGACCCTTCGGATGTTCTTATTATTGACGAAATTACAAGAGCAACTCTCTTGGATGTAGAACCTGTTCTCTCCACCCCAAGCGCCATAGAGAAAGCATTAGACTCATATTACGGCACGGGCGAATTGATGAAGAGTAGGTCTACTACGGAGGAAGCAGCAGCAGAATTTAAGGATTTCGGTGCCGACACAGATGCTGAAGATGTGTCGGTAGTGCAGATGGTTGACATGATCATTAATCAAGCCGTAAAGACTTCCGCTTCGGATATCCATATTGAGCCCCGTGAACATGAATTGCGAATTCGATACAGGGTGGATGGATCGTTGCAGGAAGTTTTTACTCCCCCTAAGAAGCTACAGTCAGCCATTATCTCTCGGGTAAAGATCATGGCTTCACTGGATATCGCCGAAACACGCCTGCCGCAAGATGGAAGAATTCAGCATAAGATCGCCGATAAAAAGATAGACATGCGTATTTCCACATATCCGACATTTTTCGGCGAAAAAATTGTTATCCGTGTTTTAGATTCTGAGGGAGCAAAAATATCTCTTCCCGGATTAGGGTTGACCGGTGATACACTCACGAAATACCGGAAACTCATCAAAAGCCCGAACGGTATAGTTTTAGTTACCGGTCCTACCGGTTCAGGAAAAACCACATCTTTGTACGCAAGTATAAATGAGATCAATAGGGAAGAATTGAATATTATCACTATCGAGGATCCGATAGAATATCAGCTGCCCAACATCAATCAGGGGCAGGTAAATCCGAAGGCGGGAGTAACCTTCAGCACGGCTCTGAGAAGTATTTTGCGTCAGGATCCCGATGTGATAATGGTAGGGGAGATCAGAGACTTGGACACTGCCGCATTGGCAATTCAAGCGGCTTTGACAGGTCATCTCGTATTCAGTACCGTGCATACAAATGATGCAGCCGGGGCGATCGCAAGGCTCATAAATATGGGTATTGAGCAGTTCATGGTAGCCTCGACGGTTAGAGGAGTAATTGCGCAACGTCTGGTAAGGAAATTATGCAATGAATGCGCTAAGAGATATCGCCCGACCGACGATGAGCTGAAGGCTCTCGGATTGAAGCCGTCAGATGATATAATATTCAGAAAACCTGTAGGATGTATGAGCTGTAGAAAGACCGGTTATCAGGGGCGAACCGGATTATATGAGATATTGGTTCCTAACCAGGAAATAATAAAACTCATTCTTTCGGGCGGTTCTTCTATAGATATTAAAAATGCAGCTGTGAAAGCGGGAATGAGTACTCTAAGGATGGAAGGATTGGAAAAAGTGAAAAAAGGATTGACCTCGATAGAGGAGATCCTGGCTATTACCTCTTCGGAGGTTGATGAGAGGGAAGGAATCGGTCATACGCAACCAGCGCAGCCGGCAGTCTGAAATGGTAAAATTATTGATTTTGAACGGACGAGGAAAAATATGAGACATTTGTTACTAATTGATCCTGACTCGAAAAGCCGAGCTGCGATTCGGGAATTAGGCGAGAGAGAGGGCTGGACCATCGATTCGCTGAGCAGCGGTTTTGACGCTCTCGCATGGCTCGCGATAAACCGGACTGACATGATATTGATGAGCATGGATATTCCGATGATCAGTTCAATCAAGGTACTCGGGAAAATGAAAAGGCTTCTGGAGAGAACTCCAGTGATATTGATGGCAGATGCCAACAATTATCCAAAAGTAACAGAAGGATATCAAGCAGGCGCCTATAAAATCCTTTTTAAGCCGTTGTCTCCCGAGTTGCTCATGAAGAACATCGAAGAGGCGATGGGCTTCAAGGAATTATCATCCTCAATGAAAAGACCTGATCTGCTCCACACTTTCTTGCAGGGTTATGGCCACTTCAATGGAAACAGTAAAGCGTCACAGGAATTGTACATCAAGATCGACAGAATATTGGATTCAGATATAACCGTGATGATAACAGGTGAAAGCGGTACTGGCAAAGAGATAGCCGCAAAGACCATACACCGTTACGGAAGTTTGAAAGATCAACCGTTCGTCTCGGTCAACTGTGCCGCTATACCTGAAAGCTTACAGGAGAGCGAGCTTTTCGGATATGATAAAGGAGCATTCACCGGAGCATATGCTGATAAGATCGGGAAGTTCGAGGCTGCAAATAACGGTACCCTATTTCTTGACGAAATCGGCGACATGAGTTTACCGCTACAGGCAAAGATACTCAGGTTTATCGAGACAGGCGAACTTGAACGTGTAGGTGGTGTGGTGCAGAAGGATGTGAGCGTCAGACTTATCGCCGCAACAAATAAAGACCTTCAAACGGAAGTGAAGGAAAAACGCTTCAGGGAGGATTTATATCATCGTATCAACGTGTATCCTATCGAACTGCCTTCGCTAAGAGAGCGTAAAGACGACATCGCCATACTCGCCTCATCCATCCTTAAACAAATGATCGGTACGGACAAAAAACATATCTCTATTCTGCCCGAAACTTATGACTTGCTTAGTAAGAACGATTGGAAGGGAAATGTCCGGGAACTCATCAATTCTCTCAACAGAGCTATAGTCAGCTCGAAAGAGGGTGTCTTAAGAATAGAGGATTTTTCGTTGCTCAGTGAAACTATTGAGCAAGAGGAAATATCAGTTGAGGAAGAAACTGTTACCGAACCGATAACAACTCTTAAGAAAGTTGAGAGGAATGCGATACTCAATGCCTTACGTTTTACCGATGGAAATATCCAGCGCGCTTCAAAAGCATTGGGCATAACTCGAGCTACTATGTATAATAAACTAAAACGATACAACATCACGATTAGAAGGGAGATAAGGGAGATGAATTCCCAGGAAGTATAATGCCTGAATATTCATACAAAGCGAAGAATATGGCTGGAGAGCTGTTCACGGGAACCTTGACCGTTGCTTCAAAGCAAGAGGTAAATGATTTTCTGGATCAGCAGGAATATTTTCCGATAGAGATCAAAGAAGAGAAAGAGGGAGGCGACAGCATTAATTTCTTTGACCGGTTCCAGAAGGTCAGCAGCACTGATATAGCTAATTTTACAAAACAAGTCGCTACTCTAATAGGCGCCGGAGTGCCGATAGTATCAGCGCTTGATGCGCTCCATGATCAGACGGAGGATGAAAAGTTCAAAGGCATTATCGGATCGCTTATAACTGATGTAAGCGCCGGAGCGAGCTTCTCAGATTCTCTTTTAAAGCATAAATCCACATTTTCGAACCTATATGTCAATATGGTTCGAGCAGGTGAAAGCGCAGGTGTATTGGAAGATGTGCTAAAGAGACTTAGCGATTTTATGGAGCACGACGAATCGGTTAAAAAGAGTATAAAGAGCGCAATGAGGTATCCAATAATTGTGATGGTAGCTCTTACAATGGCGTTCTTCTTTGCCGTTACGTTCATTATCCCAAAATTTACGGTGATGTTCGCGCGTTCGGGGGTAGAGCTTCCGTTCATCACTCAGATGTTGCTGTTGATGAATTCTATTATAACGGATTATTGGTATATGGCTCTCTCAGTGTTTGGATTGACAGTATATCTGATACGTAGAATCTTAGGCACTACGAGAGGACGATTGGTGTGGGACGGTTTCAAGCTTAAATTACCGGTGTTCGGACCTCTGTTTCTTAAGAATTCCATATCACGTTTCGCTCATATGCTTGAAACCTTAAACTCGAGCGGAATACATATCATCGAGGCATTACATATTTGTTCCGAAACTGCGGGAAATGCAGCGATCAGCAAGGAGATAGAACAGGCTCGCGCGGATGTGGAAGTAGGTACAGGTTTAGCAGAAGCGTTAGAGAAGGGTTACCTGTTTCCTCCCATGACCATCAGGATGATAAAAACCGGTCAGGAAGCCGGCTCCTTAGACGAAATGCTTGAGAGTATTTTTAGGCAATATGATGAAGAAGTAAAATATCTGACAGAACGGCTTTCCGCAATGGTCGAGCCGATGATGACCGTTATAATAGGAGTTTTTATTCTGATAATTGCTCTTGGAATTTTCCTGCCTATGTGGGGGATGTACGATGCTGTCAAGTAAGTTCGGATGAACAATATCAATTCCAATCTATTCGTTGTCATTATTTTGGCAATGATCAATATATCCTGCGGAGATAGAGAGATTACAGGACCCGATGACGGCGGCATCTCTCTATTTGACCTAAAAGTAACTTCAATCGGTTTAATCGTAATATTAAGTTGGGATGCGATTGACAATTCAGACCTGATAGGTTATAAAATTTATCGTCAGATTAATGAGAACGGATTTGCAGGATTCGATTCGGTTGTAAGTGAAGAAATCTCATTCACAGACCTGACGGTCCAAGTAGATAAAGTATATGATTATTATATCACAGCGAAGTTGACAGACAACATAGAATCATTGCCTTCTGATACCGTACAGATAATTCCGGGTTTTACCACCACATGGGTTTTGGATAATTCTACCAGGATCTTAAGTGAATTGACGCATGATGTAGCTCATAAGACAGGGAAATTTTTTGACAATCTTCCATTCGTAACCGCTTTTGATATCGATGAAAACAGTGGATATATTTATCTGTTGAACGGCTCGGCTAAAACGCTTATGCTCTACGTAGAAGGTCAAGAGCCGGCAACTTTCACAAATCCTGACAGTACTTTTACATTGTTCGATGACCCATCGGACATAGATTATGATTCTGTTGAGGACGATATGTGGATCGCCGACGGACTATCGGGGAATATATATCGTTATTCGCAAACTAAGCCGGGAGAATGGGTGTTAGCGGATTCCCTAAACACAGGAGGGAGCGCCGATGTAGGGCAGATAGCCGATAATGGTGACTATTGGGTAATAAACAGTAAAGGGAAATCGGTGGAGATTTATCAAAAGCGCAACACCGGATATAACAGGATAAATATCAGAGGATTCAGTTCAGGCGGAATACTGCTTGCCCTCGATAAGAAACGAGCAAGAGCGTATGCTGTAGACATAGGCACTGGAGCAGTTTCTGTTATCACCGCAACGGGAGTACAATCAACTATCTCTGTTATCGATAAAGCGATTTCAGCTGCGGTTGAACCTGAATCCGGTGATCTTTGGCTTCTTGCGGATGACGATGGAGACGGTGGCTACGATCTTATAAAACTTTATGATACGGGCGGCCGTATATTCGAGATAGACACAGGTTTGAGTCAGCCAACATGGATGGGAGTGAATTCGTATAACATGAACGTTGTCGTTTTGAATAGAACGTTCGATGAACCAAAAGCGACTACATTTGATAAATTAGGGAATAGCATTAACACTTTTGAATCTCTTACTGAACCGGTAAGAGCACGGATAGTGAAATTAGATTGAATTCGGACATGGCATCGGATCTTAGTTTTTGACGATATTTAGAAAAAATCTGTTACTGATATTTCTCCCGGTCGGAGTCTTCCTTCTCGTTTATATCGGTGATACGCTTTTCTACATCCATACCGGTGTGGTTGAAGGACTCTCCTGGCTAAGGGAGATACTTCTTTTCGGAGCGATAGCAGGATTTGTCCCTATGTTATCATCGATCAAGATTTTGAGACCTGCAGATACAACAGGAAAATTCCGGGTTCTGCTATTCACTGTTCTTTTATTTTTCGGGTTATCTTATATCCGCAGGGTAATGATTTTGCCCGCCTTCAGCTCGGTGACGGGATACGCTATCACCTCCATACTTTATTCGTTATTAAGCATTATTGCTTTGATTCAGATTCGCGACCTTATCTATTTCAAACGACGGAAGAGCACGGCTCGCGTTTTTTCATTATTGGTCATATCCATCGCGTTGGTGTCTATCTACGGCGGATTGAGTTCAAGAGATTTCCAGCAGATGTTGAATGTTGCCACGATTCCAATCGGGCTTTCCCTCTTCAACTCATTCAGGGTCTCATGGATAGCTTATCTATCGAAAAAGCAGAAATATCAAATACTCTTGGTCAGTTTGATAATTGTGGCTTTTTCGGCAATGCTGCAGGATCTGGTTAATGGCAGCGCTATATATGAATACAGTTACAGCGTAGAGATATTCGTGCGCCTATCAACCGGATTTATTTCGATTTACATGGCATTTGCCCTGGTCGGATTACTGCTGCATCTTCCTACAGCAACCCTATTCGACAAAAAAATAAGGGAGATAGAATCGCTACAGAGACTAAGCCGATCGGTAAGTTCCGTTCTTGATTTCGATAAACTCGCGGAAATGATATCGGAGTTTACCGCTGAATATTCGAATTCTCAGTATTCCTGGTTGGTCCTCACCGAAGAGGATTCAAATCATTTTTATCTCTCTTCAAGTTTTGGATTGACCCAAGAACAACAGAAAAATATGAATTTCAGTAAAACGGAAGGAACGAGCGGAGCAATATTCGATAGTAAACAACCTTATATTGCTCAGGATGTTTCCAGAGAGAAAGGCACGAGGCATCTGAGTTCTTGGAATTCTGAGGTGCGATCCCTTGTCGGATATCCTTTGATATCCGAATCGAATGTTATCGGAATTTTATATGCGGCAAAGAACGAAGAGTATGGTTTCGACAATGACGATATTGACATGCTTGGAGCTTTTACGAATCATATAGTCATTGCGCTTGAAAACGCAAAATTAGTAAAGAAATCTCTTGATAAGGAAAGGCTCGAACATGAATTGAGATTAGCGCATGAGGTCCAGCTTAATTTGTTGCCTAAAGAGGTGCCTGTTCCTTCAGATTCAATAGACTTGGCAGCCGCGAGCATGCCGGCACACGAGGTTGGAGGTGATTATTTTGATTTTATAGAGATTGACGACGACCGTCTCGGAATGGTCATAGGCGATGTTTCGGGTAAAGGAACATCCGCCGCGTTCTACATGGCGGAGATAAAGGGAATGATCCAGGCGTACAGCAGAATATATGATTCACCTCTCAAGATACTCAGCGACGTGAATAGAGCGTTGCACGGGAACATGGACAGTCGCTCGTTTATATCGCTGACCTATGCGGTAATCGACACGAAAAATAACATAATGAAATATGCCAGAGCGGGACATATGCCGATCTTGTATTACAGTAAAAGTAAGGACGAATGGATCGATCTCGAACCGAAAGGTATCGGGCTTGGAATGGATAAGGGTGATATCTTTGATAATATAATCGAAGAGAAAGAGCAGAAACTCAAAAGTGGTGAACTTTATTACTTCTTTACCGATGGAGTTTCCGATGCAATGGATGAAAATCAGAAAGAATTCGGTGAGGATAGAATAAAGATCTCGTTGAAGAATTATTTCGACTTTAGCTCAGAAGAGATTAAAGCGAAACTGATATCCGACATTTGGAATCATATGGGTAATCAACCTGTCCACGATGATATAACCATGATAATAATGAAAATTAAGTAACAATATGAACCTTAAAACGTAAATAATACGGAGAGAGTAATGCAAACAGATATAAAAATGAATATTGTTGAGAAAGATGAGATAGCGACACTCCATGTCGGGGGATATCTCGATGCCCATACAGCATCAAAATTCGAGTCAAAAATTCAAGAGCTGATTCAATCTGAAAAATATAATATTATCTTGAATTTTGCTAATCTTGAATACATATCGAGCGCGGGACTTGGAGTAATAATGGGAAATATTGAGGATATACGAAATCACGACGGCGACATCAAATTGACAGAGATGAGCGATAAGATTTACCGGGTATTCGATCTTGTCGGTTTCCCGAGTTTATATGAAATATATAAAACTCAGGAAGAAACTGAATCCTCCTTTGGGAGTAAAAGTTGAGCGCGATGGACAAGGTATCAAATAAAGATTTCGTACTGAAAATCTCGACTCAGAGTACTAATCTGAAGATTATACGCGATTTTATCACCGATATAGCGAGGAAAGCGGGATTTGACGAATCAGCCTCCTTTGATATAGCTCTCGCTGTGGATGAAGCATGCACAAATGTAATCAAACACGCTTACAGAGGGGGAGACGATAAAGAAATTACCGTAAAAGTGCGTTACGATTCCGATAAGATCATCATAAGTATATCTGATACGGGCAAAGGTTTTAAATCAGAGCTCGAGGACGAAGCGGCAGTCAAAAAAAGATTGAACAGCCTGCAAAGAGGAGGCTTGGGAATATTCCTGATGAAAAAAACCATGGATGAAGTAGTTTTTGACAAGGACAGCGATTTGATGAACTCGGTAAAAATGACTAAATATCTGCATTGAGCTTTTCCATTTCTATCGTTGCGAAGGAGTTCTGTTTCTCAGAACGACTGCGACAATCTCGAATTTATCCAATTACCGATAACTCCTGACACACCTCGTCTCAGCCTCTGCTGAGCCACCCCTCTCAAGAGGGGAATTTTTCGCATCGGAGATGCGATAAGAAGTAGCCATGATTAAGGCTTACGCCTCAATTCAACATTCCGTAGCAGTCAGTGTAACTATGAGCGTCTTTGACGCCTGATTCGCACGAATTATCTCTCCCCTTGAGGGGAGTGTCCGTCAGCGGGCGGACGAGGGGTGTGATCGTTCAGTTCTTATTATGAAAGAAAATGTTAATCACACTCTCCGTCTTTTGTCCCGATAATCAGGACAAAATCCACCTCCCTTGAGAGAGGAGGTTAGGGTGCTCCCTGGTAAGAGGTACACGATGATACTGCTACCTTATCCGTTGAATTATTAAAAATAGGGTCGTATAATAATCTAATTATGTCCCCTGAGAAGTCAAAAAGAAGATATCTCGAAGAGAGAGAGCAAGACCTTAACGATCTGTTTGAAGTGAGCAGCAGACTAAGCTCTCTGACCAACTACGAATCGATAATCGAGCAGGTGCTTCTTTCATTGATGGGTCGACTGATGATACAGAAATCCGCCTTCATGCTTATAGCGGGCGAGGAGGAGCTGCAGTTGATAAAAACTAAAGGATTAGATGGCTCATTAGAAGGAATGACAGTGAAATACTCTGATCTGCCGGAAAGTTTCTCCTCCGTATACGACTTAGATGACTTTAATCCTTTTAAAGAATTTCTAATTGAAAATAATATTGAAGTGCTGTTCCCACTTATGAGGAAGGGTAGTATTTTAGGAATATTGGGTTTTGGAAAGCGACTTCTCGGCAAGAAGTATGAAAATGAGGAGATAAATTATGTCTCATCGCTACTATCGCTTGCAGCCTCATCGATTGAGAACGCACTGATAGTAGCGGATATAAAAAGAGCCAGCAAAGGGCTGGATAGGAAAAATCAAGAGCTTCAAACTCTATTTGAACTCGGCAAGGAACTAAATTCTACGCTTGATCTGGATGAGATAGTCAAACAGTTCGGCTATGCGTTGATGGGACAATTGATGGTCAGCAAGTTTCTGCTGTATCTGAAAACAGAGAGTTCATTCGAGTTATTTCACAGTAAGGGATTTACACAAGAACATATTGACATATTATCTCCGTACGTAGACCAAATAACCGGATTAGGCGAACCACTGCTTGTTAGGAACAAGGAGGATGGTCTGCAAAATGCTCTGGGTAAGGCTAATATCGCAGCTCTGATACCTCTGACGATACAGGGTGAAAACCGGGGAACCCTCTGCATCGAGGAGAGGAAAGGAAACGAACCGTTTTCAACCGACGATCTTCAATTCCTTCATACTATGGGTGGACAGGCGATAATTTCGATCGAAAACGCTCGTTTATTCAAGGAGTCGCTTGAGCGCCAGAGACTTCAGGAAGAGTTGAATATTGCAAGAGAAATTCAGCAAGGACTTCTTACCTCAGATTTTAATATAGGTTCAGAATGGAAAGTTCATGGTAAAAATGTAGCAAGTTTAGAGGTGGGCGGAGATTACTTCGATGTGATAAAACTTGAAGATGGAAGGGTAGCATTGGTAATTGCGGATGTATCAGGAAAGGGCGCCGGAGCTTCTCTATTGATGTCAAACGTACAGGCAAGCCTAAGGGCTTTGATAAACATCGAATCTGATCTCGGATTGCTCGTAAGGCGGATAAATGAAATATTATATGAAAATACAACTGCTGATAAGTTTGTTACGTTCTTTGTGGCGGTTCTCGATCCAAGTTCAATGAAATTGACCTATTGCAATGCAGGGCATAATCCACCATTACGTTTCAGTGAAACAGGAGAAGTTACCACGCTTGAAGAAGGCGGTCTGATCATAGGGATGATGCCGGGTGTTGAATATGAGACCGAAACCATTGATATAGTTAAAGGCGATAAGATCGTCATGTACACGGACGGTATTACTGAAGCCGAAGACAAAGAGGAGGTCGAGTACGGTGAAGAGAGGTTGATAAACCACATCAAACGTAATCTTCAGTTATCTCCGGAGGAACTTTTAGGCTCTATTGTGGATGATGTAAACAACCATGCCGTCGATCTTTCATCACAAGATGATGTGACTCTTCTCATCCTCGCGACCTGATGTTGATTTCACTTGTATCTTTTGGGAACAAATCCCACGTGTAATTGTATAAAACGAAGAACGATAGTAGCCCTGAACATGAAGATACCTTGTATTAAAAAGGTCTTG
This sequence comes from Fidelibacterota bacterium MT.SAG.3, assembly GCA_004402895.1. GTDB lineage: Bacteria > Fidelibacterota > SORT01 > SORT01 > SORT01 > SORT01. The sequence continues at coordinate 34,778 of SORT01000006.1, forward strand.
ACAATCTTTTATTGTCTTATTATCTTTGCGCTCTAACAAATAAATCATGAGGGCTTTATAAGTATATCGTTACAGTTTGATTTTGAAAGAATGACCCCGTGAACGCGTCAGCAAGTGCGCAATAAAGAGCTGACATAAGCGAATCGGAAATAATAGGAGATTTTGATGTTTAAAACTGTGATAGTAGCTCTCTCGTTAGCTGCGCTAATCTTTAACACTACCCCTATATACTCTCAGAGTGAAGCAAGCGCCCCATTCCTGCTTATAGCTCCTGGTGCACGTGCCAGTGGTATGGGAGAAGCAAACGTTGCGATCGCAGATGATGCCGTCGGCGGATATTATAACCCGGCAGGAATTGCATGGACAGAAGGTAGAAAAATCTCTTTAATGCGGGCAAAATGGCTGCCCAATCTTGTAGATGACATAAGTTATAATTTTCTCGGATATAGTCAGTATATCGAGGGATTGGGTTCTATCGGTGGACATCTAATTTATTTGGACCTTGGAGAACAGATACAAACCGGTACATCCGGACCGGAAGAAATCGGAAGATTTCAATCTTTTATGCTCGCGATTGCAGCAACATATGCCGCTGATTTTAGTGAAAACTCAACTGTAGGTATAAATGTAAAATTAGTTCACCAAGACCTTGCGCCGAGCAGCGCCGGAAGACAACCGGGATCCGGAAGGGCCACCTCGTTCGCTTTTGATGTTGGGCTACTTACGCGAGAAAAGTTTTTCACAGGACTCGATTTAGGCATTGCCATAGCGAATATCGGTCCCAGTGTTCAATTCATTGATGCAAATCAAGCCGACCCGATGCCGATGAATCTAAAAGTAGGTATGAGTTACTTGATTTTTGACGGTGAATTCAACTCATTTCGCTTTGCATACGATATGAATAAGCTTCTCGTGGCATCATATCCGAAACAAGGCGACAGAGACGCATATAAAGACCCATTTTACAAAGCATTTTTCACATCCTGGACAGACGATACTCCTAATATGGAATGGCAAAAGATAATTCATAATCTCGGTTTTGAATATTGGTATGCAGGTTTAGTTGCCCTTAGGGGAGGAGTTTTCAGGGATTTTTTCCTAAAGAATGAAGATAACAGCGTAGCGTTGATGAAAACTCTCGGTATAGGAATTAGGTACAACACCTTAGGATTTGATTTCGGTTACGTAGACGGCCCGGAAGGTCATCCGTTGACCAACACAATGCGATTCAGCATTAATATGAACTTTTAACTTCATCGAACAGAAATTTCACGGGTGAAAAGCTAATGCATTATTTCACTTGGTGATTGGAAACACCTCCAATTGAATCTTCAGAAGAATACACTTTTACTTATTCTCTGTTGTTGCATTTCAATTGAGTCTTACGGGCAGGTCAAACCCAATTTCAAACTTCCGAAACTGACTTCCACTTTGAAATCGGTCTCATTCAGAAGTAGCGTCCCTGATTCATTCAAGATCTTGGCAATACGCGTCGAGTTCAAAAAAGATGTGGATGAAGGCTCAACCGGGAACGGATTATTTGATCTCACCTTGCCTGCCTTAGGAAGTGATTTCCAATTTGATCCGCCTCCTCATAACAGTATTTATTTTCTGGCACACATCAAAGCGCTATCAAATTATTACAAGAAAGTATCCAACGGGAAGGTCATAATTGATTTAAAAGGCTCGGTGCTGACTCCGTCAAGTCGTAACGGAGCGTATTCCCTTTCTGACTCGATGCGTTTTTATAGTCCGAATTTAGACGACGAGACGAACGACCAGCGACTCGCGCAACTTTTTTATCAATCGATAAAAGCAGCTTCGATAGATATTGCTGATTTTAATGCGTTTGATCTGGTTACAATATTTCACGCGGGAGTAGGAAAGGATTTTGTCTTCCAGCTCGATCTCTCTCCGTTCGATGTTCCCTCGGCATATCTTGATTCAGATTTTTTGTCGAAATATTTAACAGTCGCGGAATTTTCAGAGCTTCAGGCATTTGGAGTAGAGAAAGGAATTATTCTACCGGAGACTCAAAGTCAGGAAGGATTCGACATAGCCCTCAACGGAACCTTCGCGCTTCTCTTCGGCAGCTTCCTCGGACTGCCATCTCTATGGGATACGGACACGGGCAATCCCGGTATAGGCAAGTGGGGCTTAATGGATCAGGGCTCAAATAATATGAGCGGTTCCATGCCGGCATATCCGAGCGCCTTCACACGAATAATCATGGGATGGGACAGGGCGGAGATTATCAGCTCAGGAACAGCTGTTCCCGTTGCAATGGCAGGGAGTGACAGCGGAACACATATCTACAGGATCCCTATAAACTCCAAAGAATATTTTTTAGTGGAAAACAGAAGCAACAGATCAGTCAAGAAAGCGGGCTTTGATTCGTTGAAAGTCGGCAGAGACACAACATTCGTAAAATTTGACAGCGAGAAGAGCGGAGTCATAGTGAATGTAGTGAATTACGATGCGGGTCTCCCCGGTTCCGGACTGTTAATTTGGCATATTGATAACGAAGTAATTGCGGCAAATCGGGCAAGTAACAGTATAAACAACGATATTGATAACAGAGGCGTCGCTCTCGAAGAAGGTGACGGCTCGGAGGACATAGGACATGAATTCGGTTTCTTACAGCCGGGCGGCGGCTCTGAAGTTGGCAGCCCTTGGGATCCTTTTTACGCGAAAAACCCCGCCTGGTACTTCCAAAATCCGAATTTTGTACCGGAAAACCTTGACTCTGCCGTAGCATTCACGAGTAAAACTAATCCGGACAATAAGAGTAACTCTGGCGCTTTTACGGGTCTGAATTTCACTAACATTTCAAAAGCAGGCGATCTGATGACTTTCGATCTTTCTTCAGATCTGTTAGCGAATGGATTTCCGGTATTTTTTACAGATTTAGAAATGCCCGGCAGCAATTCTCCCGCAGTAGCCGATTTTAACAACGATGGGAATAAAGAGCTGTTCATAGCTCTACCAAACGGTAGAATTCAGATTTGGACGATGAATGGTGACATGGTCCAAGAATATTCCCCATATCGTAATTTGTTTACTGATATAGGGGACACTGTCGACGGGAGTATCGTAGTCACAGATCTTGGAGGAAATGATTCTCTCGAGCTGATAGTAGCTGGGATAAATGGCATAGTTCAAATGTTTGAAGTCAACATACTGGGGTTCCCCTTACCACCAAATTTAGCGACTCCCGTGTGGACAGTTGATATTGAAAGTAAAATCATTGCCACTCCCTTGGTTGCAGAAGGCGCTATATATGTAGGTGGAGTCGATGGAAGCATAACCAAGATCGATTACGGCGGCAACATCCTGTCTACATCTTCCGGGACATCGACTATCCGCAGTATGGCTTACTCAAATACATCTGGATTGATACATTCGGGTGAGCATGTGGTAAGAGGCATTATAAATCAGAATCAGGCATTTTATATTAGCGTAAATTTTGATGGTATTGTAAAAATAGATGAAGTTGACCCGTTACTGCTCGAAGTTTCAAGTTCAGGTTATGAGCCATTGCAATTCAGATACGACACAGGGGATTCCATACTTTCTTCTCCCGCGCTCGCTGATATTGATGCAGACGGCGAATTGGAACTGATCATCACAGGCAACAATAAATTATGGGCTTTTAACGGTAATCTCTCTCTCGTTGCTAACTTTCCCGTGACGATAAACGGTCAGAATCCTGTCGGTCAAATTCAGTCTTCTCCCGTAATTGGAGATGTCGACGGCGACGGACTTCCTGATATAGTTTTCGGCGCACCGAACGGATTGGTCTATGGTTATCATGGTGACGGTTCCCTTGTCGATGGCTTTCCTCTTTCAACGGGGGGGAGCATTCATTCCACTCTAGTAATTGATGATGTGATACCGGGTGGACCGATTGAGATTGTCGCAGCAAGTAACGACGGCTATTTATATATGTGGTCGATGTTAGAGGATGCGGAGGCTGATCCGCTGCTCCCCTGGCCTACATTCGCAGGTAATAACGAACGGATGAACTACGCGCCTCCTTCAACATTCGATTCTCCCGCCGCGAATGAAAAACTTCTGGAACCGGGTAAAGTTTTTGCCTATCCAAATCCCGCAAAGGGGAATGAGACAAGGATTCGATATTTTGTGAGTGAGGTAAGCAGTGTCGATATAATGATATTCGACATGGCTGGCGAGTATGTAGACGCTCTGCAGGATGAACATATCATTCAAAATGAATACAATGAAACGGTTTGGAATGTGAGCAGGGTTTCGAGCGGAGTATATTTGGCAAGAGTAACGGCGACAGGTGTTGACGGAAGTAGCTCCTCGACCATCATCAAGATAGCGGTTGTTAAATGACCGTTATCAGAAATCTTTCTCTTCATTTTATAATTCAGCTTATACTTCTAAGTTCACTGAATGCCCAACCAAGATATAATCATCCCGAATTGGAATGGAAGACGATAGAAACGGAACATTTCACAGTTACCTATCATAAAGGGCTTGAGAATTCCGCGAAGAGAGTGGCGAAGATAGCCGAAGAAATTTATGGACCGATAACAGAGCTCTACAATCATGAACCCGAAAATCCTGTCAGATTTATCGTTCAGGATACAGACGATATTTCCAACGGCGCAGCCTATTTCTATGATAATAAGATAATCATCTGGGCATTGCCGATGGATTACGACATGCGCGGCACACATAATTGGCTCAGAGATGTCGTAACGCATGAGTTCACTCATATTGTCTCGATGCAGGCTGCGATGAAATTCAACAGGAAACTCCCTGTGTTTTATATTCAATGGTTCAGATACGAAAAAGAACAGCGCGATGATGTTGTCAGGGGATTTCCGAACGGAGTTGTCTCGTATCCCTATTCCGGCCTGACCACTCCGCTCTGGTTTGCGGAGGGAATAGCGCAGTATAACAGTGAAAAGCTTCAATACGATCATTGGGATTCACATAGAGACATGATATTGAGGGAGCGAACGCTAAGTAATTCGCTTCTGAGTTTTAATGACATGGCTGTATTCGGGAAGACAGGTACAGGTAATGAAGGCGTTTATAATCAAGGTTACTCATTCGTGAGCTATGTTGCGCGCACGTATGGAGAGAAATCATTAAGCGGCATTGCCAAGGCGCTCTCTGCCAAGAGACCTGTCTCGATATCAAACGCAATAAAAAAAGCGACCGGGGTCAGCGGTGATGAAGTTTATGATAATTGGAAAGAAGAACTTGAAGAAAATTATCGCTCAAAAACACTTCTATTGTCGGCAAACTTGGTGAGCGGCAAACTGATAAACGCTGCGGGAACGGCGAATTTCTTTCCCTCCTGGTCAACGGACGGTGAGCAATTGGCTTTCATCTCCAATAAAGGGAATGATTATCTATCTCAGACCAGTCTGTATCTGTACTCAAAAGAAGAGGGGAAGATAAAAAAAATTGCCTCCGGTGTTCAATCATCACCGTCATGGTCTCCCGACGGTAAAAAGGTAGTTTATGGGAAGATCTCCAAGCCCGATAAACACGGTTCGACATATTTTGACCTATATGAATACGACACAGAAACGAAAAAAAATGACAGGCTCACTACCGGCGAGAGGGGCAGATATCCTGTCTACTCTCCTGACGGTAATTCTATCGCATTCGTGAGCAGCCGGGATGGTGAAAGTCTTATAATGCTTTACGATGTTGTCAGTAAAAAGGTCAAAGAGTTAACCCTATTTAGTGAGATACGACAGGTCTATAAACTCGATTGGTCGCCTGACGGAACGGCACTGCTTTTCGAAACTTCTACCTATAACGGTCGGGATATCGCCGAAGTTGGCTCAGATGGAAGCGGTTTCAGGTTCATTTTAAAAACAGTGGCGGATGAGCGGCATCCCGTTTATTCGAAAGACAATATGAATATTTATTTTTCTTCCGACAGAACAGGAATTTTCAATATCTATACTTATGACAGGAAAACGGCGGAAGCGAAGCAACTGACTAACGTGAGGGGGGGCGCGTTCATGCCTTCTGAATCCCCCGACGGAACTGTTGCATATTCTGAGTATTCGATCAACGGTTATAAAATTATGTCATTGGAAGAGTTGGGGGAAGTCTCAGCTGATAAAAGCGTCTACAACTCCGGATATTTACGGGATCTTCCTACTATTGATTACGATCAGAACAGCAGTCCGGAATACGAGGCGAAGAAGTACGAAACCACTCACTCTACGATATTCTTCTTACCGAGATTGATGATCGATTACGGCACTCTCAAACTTGGCGGATACATCTTCTCGAATGAACTACTCAATAAGATAAGTATCCTCGGCGGCGGAGCGATAAACAGGCGTGGAGATTATGATCTATATTTGCGATTAGATTACAATCATTTAGCTCCTAATCTGTTTATCGAGGCGTATGGAATTTCTCAGAATGTCGAAGATTCGATTGAGATTGCGTTCAAGAAAACACCGGTTGACATCAAATTCAATCTGCTTGAGGTATCTCCCGGCATGACATTTTACAAGGGTGGACGGGATGACATAACTTTTCGATTCAGCTACAGCAGATATTCAGCGACACAGATAGGTTTTCTGGAATTGAACAATAACGCAGGTTTCGCGAAATTTTCAGCCGGTTACAACTATTTCATAGGCAGAAATCTCAGTGTGAATTGGAAGAGAGGCGGAACTCATCGCAGCTCCAAAAGCTATATAGCGCGGGACAAAGGTATGAATTGGAATTTATCGTACAATCAAAAGTGGGATAGATTTATTGTGGCTTTTGCTCGGGATGAAAATTTCGGGACTACTATAGATATATTTGAGCCGTACAATTATTATCAAGTGGATCTTGAATTTGACAAATATTTTCGCCTTCCATTCAAAAGCGCACTTGCCTTGAATATAGACGGGGGTTATATTTCAGAAGAAGTAGTGGATTTCCTTTATTATTTTGGCGGAGGTCTGTTAGGAATGAAGGGATACTCTTTTTATAGTATAGAAGGGGAACGAAAAGCAATAGGTAGTGCGTCGGTGAATGTGCCTATTATAAAGAACGTAAACAAGACTTTGTTAAACCTTTACATTAGGGATATTTATGGGGGTCTGTTCTTTCAATATGGAAACGCGTGGTTAGAAGATGTTAAGTTAAATGAATTTAAGAGAACGATTGGATATTCTTTAAGAGTGGGAGCTTATTCCTTTTACGCTTTTCCTACTGCTTTTGAATTTCAAGGTGCTTTTGGTTTGGACGAATTTGAGGATGTTAATGGTATCAGCCGCGGAAATGAATGGAAATATTATTTCACACTTCTGTTCGATTTTTTATAAATTAAAAATTGGATGCAAATGAATTTTAAACACTACATAACTTTATTGATTTTTTTGGGTACTTTTTCTCAGTCGTTTGCCGGCGATGGGTTTCTTCTGAAGAGAGAAATGACGCTCAGTTCAGGTGAGACTCTGAGTTTGGCTTACCTTAACCTTAATTCCTCTATCCAAGACAGCGTAAGCAAGAGAGTTTTTGCCAAACGACCCGGTCGTTCATTCATGAGTTCCGCCGTGCTGCCCGGAGCCGGTCAGTATTATAACGGCTCTACCAAGAAATCTATTGGATTTTTTGTTGCTGAGATCGCTCTTTGGTGGGGTTATGCAACCTTTCAGGGGAATGCAAATGACAAGGTGGATGATTACAAGACATTTGCCGCTGATAATTGGAATTATGAAGCCTGGATATCGACAGGGGCTGCAGATGAAGAAGGAGATAATATAGATATATCGAGTGACGGTGATCCTATACTGAATAACACATATTATGAAAACATAGGGAAATACGATAAATTTAACAAAGGTTGGATAGATGCTGTTTCGGGGAACGACGATACACAGAAACGTCAAGAATATAGAAAGATACAGCAAGACGCAAACCATCTCTTCAGCTTGGCAACGACGGTGGCGTCAACTGTCATGATGAACCATATATTGTCTGCTGCTGAAGCAGTATATACTGCTAAGAAACTTAACGATGCAGCATCGATGAACATCTCCTTGAGAGCTATACCGGTTAGAACGGGAGACGGGATAAGCAGTCGATTAAGTCTGACTGTTGCGTGGTGATAGCGAACAGATGATAAAATTATATCAAATATTTTCCCTGACTGTTATCCTGTTAGTCTCTGCATGTGGTTCCGGAAAAAATGAGGAGCTGAAACCTGTAGAAGTCAGGTTCGAAACGGGCAAAGAGTACTATGATAAGGGCAAATATCATAAAGCTATAGCAGAATTAAAGTTTGTGACATTTAACGCTCCGGGTAGTGAGATCGGGGATGACGCCCAGTTTTATCTGGCGAATGCACACTTCGAGCTGAAAGAATATATCATTGCAATATCCGAATTTGAACGTTTATTGCGAATTCATCCGGAGAGTCCTTTTTTGGAGGAAGGAGAATATAAAAGAGCGCTTTGCTTCGACATAATGTCTCCATCTTCGCATCATGACCAAACCAACACACTGAAAGCGTTAGATGCTTATCAAGAGTATATAGAGAATTGGCCCGAAAGCGAATACAAGGTGAAAGCCGAATCAAGGCTCGACCTCTTGCGGTTCAAATTAGCGAAGAAATTATTTGATAACGGCAAACAATATCAGAAACTTGGTGAATGTGTATCTTCAGCCATCTACATGCGACAACTCCTTGAAAAGTATTATGACAGCGACTTAGCGCCGGAGGCGAGGTGGCGGCTAGCTGAATGTGAAATAAAATTGAAAAATTGGGATTCTGCGCTGGAAGTTCTTGTTGATATACTCAAGCGTGATGAAAAGGCTGAATTCGTGGCAAAGGCAAAAAAAGCCATCAGAACAGTAAAGGCAAAAGTTGACGAAAAATCCAATCAAGCTCTTGTTGATGACAAATGATCAGCTAATAACGCGAACGCGTTTCCGCAGAGATTCTCGATAATTCCATATGCGGCTGGGAATATTCGGCGGCACGTTCGATCCACCACACAATGGACATCTGCGGCTTGCCCGGTTTGTACTTGAAAAGAAATCTCTCGATAAGCTTATATTCGTAACTGCATTTATAACTCCCTATACGGATAAAACACCTTCCGTATCTTTTGAAAACAGGTTCAGAATGACCCAACTGATGGCAGAAAATTCAGCTGATTTTGAAGCGAGTGATGTGGAAAAAGTTAGGGGCGGAGATTCCTTCACTATTGACACGGTTAGGCAGTTCAAGAAGCTGTACTCGCTCGAGGCAGATCAACTCTTTCTCATCATCGGCGCCGACAGTTTAATTCGGTTCGATGAATGGAAAACACCTGATGCTATTCTTAATGAATGTTCGGTATGTGTGCTTGATCGCGCTGAAGTGAAGAGTGAGAATATAAACAAACGATTCATCGATAAGATAGAATTTCTTGACAACGAACTTATGACAGAATCGTCCAGCGATATCAGGAATAGAATTCGGGAAGACAGAAGTGTGGATGAATTTCTTGACAGCAAGGTGATCAACTACGTTTCTGAAAAGAAATTGTACATTAATTAATTGAATAGTCGCTTTTGCGATAGGAGTTTCTCGATAAAAATTGTGACTCGCACATATTTCCATCGTAAATCATTAATAAATTGACTGGTAAAATAAATCGGATATTGATAAATTCAATTCTTCGCCCATGTAGCTCAGTAGGATAGAGCGCCGGTTTCCTAAACCGGAGGTCGCAGGTTCGAATCCTGCCATGGGTACATTATCGAATAATAATAGGACATAAATAATGGCTAAAACATTTCTAATTGTAGCAGCAGTTTTCGGATTCCTCGGTGTTGCATTCGGAGCATTCGGAGCTCATGCTCTTAAAGATAAATTAACTCCTCAGCTGCTTGAGACATTTGAGACCGGTGTAAGGTACCAGATGTACCACGTATTTGCTATAGCCGTGGTAGCTCTGGCAATGTCACATTGGCGAATGGGATTGCTCAACGTAAGCGGTTGGCTGTTCGTTGCGGGAATAATAATCTTCTCCGGGAGTCTATATATACTTGCCCTTACAGGACAAAAGATGTGGGGAGCCGTGACGCCGTTTGGCGGGCTGGCTCTGCTTGCAGGTTGGGTGACGCTTGCGATAGGAATTTATAAATCCTAAAAAAATCGTGAAAAGATGATAAGTTTGGCAAATGTATCAGCGCGATTTTCCAATGTCATAGGTGTTGAGGGTATAACCTTGGATATCGATAAGGGTGAGTTTGTTTGTATCACCGGTCCGACAGGCGCGGGAAAATCCACAATTCTCAAACTGTTGTACATGGAGATCAAGCCGAGTTCCGGCAGGGTCACGGTGGAGGAATTTGATTCGGGCTCTATCACGCGGAAACAGATTCCGTATCTTCGGCGTAAGGTGGGGATGATATTTCAGGATTTTAAATTGTTGAATGACAGGAATGTGTACGATAATATCGCTTTTGCGCTTCGGGCAACAGGTTATAAACGGGGGGATGTGAAAAAGATGACGGCGAGAGTGCTTGCTCAGGTAGACCTGAATCATCGCCGCTATCATTTGCCGGATCAGCTTTCTGGTGGCGAGCAACAGCGTGTCGCTATTGCAAGAGCATTGGTTGTGGAACCTTATGTGATCCTTGCCGATGAACCGACCGGAAATCTCGATCCAGAAAGTTCTAAATCAATTTTGGACATTCTAATTAGTATTCAGCGGCAAGGCACCTCGGTTGTCTTGGCTACACACGATTACAACATGATAAAGGGGATGGGCTTTCGTCGTATACATCTCGTAGACGGTAAAGTTATAGAGGATTCAATGGATGAGCCGGCAGAATGAGTTTCTTCTTTTCACTTAGCGAAGGGCTGAAAAATCTTCGGAGAGTAAGGGGCGCAGCCATTCTTGCTGTCCTGATACTTTCATTGGCAATCGCAACAGTAGGTACTGCTGCCGTGGTCGGGTGGAACGGACAAAAATTCATTAAATTTCTTCGTTCACAATTCGACCTAACAGTTTTTGTTCAATTGGATACAGCTGATGACGTTGTGATCCAATTGGCAAAGGATATCGGTAAGATAGAGGGTGTGCGGGATCTGACTTACATTTCTCCTGCGCAAGCAGCTCGAAAATTTGAAAAAGAATTTGGCGAAAACGTAATGACAATATTGGGAACAAATCCCTTCCCGGCATCATTTATCGTAAGAGTATTACCGCAATTCGGCACAGCAGTGGACGCATCTTATATCGCAAGCAGAATCGCGAATTTGAAAAATATCGAAGAGGTGCGTTACCGGAAAAGTCTCTTAGTGATCGTGGACAAATATATTAAAATTCTCATCGGCGCCGCAATGGTAGTAGGATTCATAGTACTCTTTGCGGCAATACTGATTTCATCTTACACTATAAAGCTCGCAATCTTCGCAAAGCGTGATCTGATCTGGACGATGCGATTGGTGGGAGCAACGGATAGTTTCATAAGACGGCCATTTGTGGTTGAGGGTATGGTGGAGGGCTTGTTGGCGGGAATAGTAGCCATTGGAATTCTTGAAGTGGCATATAGAGCAGCCGGATTCGTTCTGAGAGGGTATCTGCCGCTGCATCGGATTGAGATAAACAATGAGATCTATTTAGGAATGCTGCTTTTCGGTCTTTTTCTCGGATGGTTCAGCAGTAATATATCTGTCAGGAAGTACCTCAGAGAGAAGATGTAATTAGTATTCCTTCTAAACACATACCATAAAATATCTCAAAACACTATCTAAACAGCTAATTTTCCTATATTTTATCTTGACTGAAAGTGGATTGTAGTATACTTTTTAAGGTTAAATAGAAAAGGTATGACTAAAAGATGAATGAGCTGAACAAAAGAGAAGAAAATATACTAAAGGCAATTATCGGAGAATTTATTTCTTCGGCTTCGCCGGTAGGCTCAAACACTCTTAAAAAGAGAAGGAATATAAAATTTAGCCCGGCTACCATTCGGCATGTCATGAACGATCTTGAGGAGACAGGGTATCTATCCCATCCTCATACTTCTGCTGGAAGAGTTCCGACGAGTAAGGGGTACAGATTTTATGTAGACCTTCTTGATCCGGGAAAAGAACTGAGTATGCGGGAGCAGGAAGAGATTTCGGATTCTTTACGCCCTTATGCGATTGATATTGAATCGCTGCTATCTACCGCAAGCAGGCTTTTGGGAGAATTTACATCTGACCTCGGCATTGCCATTGCACCATTTATTTTAGAGGGTGAGCTGACTCGGATAAATCTTTTTTCGGTCTCAAGTCAAACGGTTATGCTCGTACTGCAACTTAACGAGGGATTTGCCAAGACCATAGTATTGGAAATACGCTCTTCTATCCCTACAGAAGCATTGGACGTAATATCTACAAAACTCAACGAAAAACTTTCGGGACTTTCACTCAAGGAGATTCGGAAAAGTATTTCTATGCGGTGCAGCGATCTGACGAATGAAAGTTCAGGTATTGTCCGTATGTTGATAGACTCCGCCGATAGAGTTTTCGATTTTAGTGAAAATGAAAAGATAACGTTTAGTGGTTCGGCGAATATAATGTCGAAACCCGAATTCGCGGATCCTAAGAGAATGAAAAGCTTATTGAGCGTGATCGAAAATGAAAAAAACCTAATTAAACGGATTCAGGAATCATCAAGTAAGAAAGGCGTGAGTGTCATAATCGGAGATGAATTGGATGATCCCGATATGTCCGAACTCAGCTTTGTAACGTCGCCCTATAATTTCGGAAATCAAATGGGTATAATAGCGGTTGTAGGTCCTTTAAGGATGCATTATGAGAAGGCGATGACTATCGTTGTGCATACGGCAAATACACTATCACATACTTTGTCCAACTGAAATGAGGGATGAAATCGCAGATTTGACGGAAAAGGAACTTGATATCGAGATAATTGAAGAAAGTGCTGAAACGAACAGAGCGCAGAACAAAAAACCAAAGAAGAAAAAACCGCTGACAAAGCTTCAACAGGCACAAAATGATATTAAAGAGCTGAATGATAAAGATCTCAGGCGGTTAGCGGAATTTGAAAATTATAAAAAAAGAACGCTAAGAGAGACACAGCGAGCCCTAATACGGGTAGAAGACAGCGCTGTAGCATCTTTCTTGCCGCTTTTGGACGATATTCAACGGACTCTGCTCTCTGCAAGGGAGCATAAAGCAGACGATTCGTTCATTTCAGGTATAGAATTGATAAAGGATAATTTTGAAAATATATTGGAAAGTAGAGGGGTTTCCGCCATTGAAACAGTTGGGGAAGAATTCGATCCTGAATTTCATGAGGCGATGTTGGTGAGTAATGATGCTAAGCAAAAAAATAACATTATCCTTGAAGAATTGGAAAAGGGCTACAAGCATAATGACAGAGTGTTACGCCACGCAAAAGTAAAGGTAAACAAAATTTAATATGGCTAAGGATTACTACGCCATACTTGAAGTGGACCGTTCCGCCACTGAAAATGAGATAAAAAAAGCTTATAGAAAGCTCGCCATGAAATTTCATCCCGACAGGAATGCGGGAGATAAAACTGCGGAAAAGGAGTTTAAAGCCATTTCTCATGCATATTCGGTGCTCGCTGACCGCGAAAAAAGAGCCAGATACGACCAATTCGGAGAAGCCGGAGTGAAAGGTGGTGGTGGTGGATTTGATCCATTTGCGGGAGATGCTTTTGATCTGTCAGACGCTTTAAGAACATTTATGGAGCAGGGTTTTGGCGGCATGGGCGGTTTCGACGATTCGTTTGGGTCTCCTCGAAGAAGAGGAGGTCAGCGGCTAAGGGGGAGTAACCTGAAGTTGACTCTTGAGGTTACGCTTGAAGAGGTATTTTCAGGTGTTGAGAAGAAATTGAAGATCAAAAGATACGAAAATTGCGAAGTATGCCACGGCGAAGGAGCAGAACCGGGAAGCAGTAAAAAAACATGTCCAGTATGTCAGGGACAAGGACAGATCAGGCAGGTATCCCGTTCACTATTCGGTCAATTCATCAATGTTCAGTCATGTTCGAATTGTAATGGTGAAGGGCAGATAATAGATCTTCTCTGTAAAAGTTGTGGAGGAAGCGGCAGAAAAAGAGTGAGCAGAACAATTTCTGTCAACATACCTCAGGGAGTGGATACCGGTAATTATTTGACTCTCACAGGCGACGGAAATGCGGGCGAGCATGGAGCACCGCGAGGCGATCTAATTGTATTTATTCAAATCAAAGACCATGAATACTTCGTCAGAGATAATCGCAATATTCTTATTGAGGTAAAAGTCACCTTTGCTCAAGCAGCGCTTGGAACTGAGATAGAAGTTCCTACCATTACAGGTAAAGCGAATCTTAAGATCCCTGCGGGCATTCAGTCCGGTAAAATGTTGAGGATGAGAGGCAAGGGGCTGCCTGATATTCGCGGCAGCAGAAAAGGCGATCAATTAGTAAGGATACAAGTCTGGACGCCGTCCAAGCTCAGTAAAGAACAAAGAACGTTGTTAGAGAAATTAGAGAAAAGTAACGGTTCCGCACCTACTGAAAGGATAGGAAAGGGTTCATTTGCTAATTTATCGGCAGAAATTTGACATTAATTTCAGCATAATAATTTTAAACGAATCAACTATTTGAAAAAACTTTTTACAGATAAAGAATCAGCAGCAATAAGCTTTTTAGCGGTGACATTCCTCTTAGGCATGGGTGTTGATTATTATAGGGATAAAACTTTTGAAGAAGGGTTAGCCGGTTCGATCCCAAAATTAATTGCGGAAGATAAAAAGTTTAAAGAAGCTGCACTAATGCTTCAGTCAGATTATGACATAGCTTCCAGCATAACAAAACTCAATGACGATGGGACGCTTCGTTCTATAATGCTAAACAAAGCCCCGATCGACGGATTAACGCTGCTGCCAGGTATCGGACAGATAATTGCAGAGCGGATAATCAGCAGAAGAAATTCAATCGACTCTTTTAAATCTGTAGATGAACTGTTGAAAGTAAAGGGCATAGGAAAAATTAAACTGAACAAAATCAGACCGTATATTATAATTGGAGATATGAATGAAAATACAAAGAACTAATAAATTCAGGAGGAATTTTGATCAATCTCAAGCTTTACGATAAAAAACTATCACCTTATTTCGATGCAGTTATTGCCGTACTTGCGGTGTTGTTCATCGCCGTATTATTTGTTCCGCAGTCTCTCTGGAGTGAAGAGGATGCGCTGAGAGAGGAATGCAGAATTCGGATGGAAAATCTCTACGAACTCGAAATTGAATTTTATAGATTGGTCAATAGATTTCCTGAGTCACCCGAGGAAGCGCTGAAAATAGTGCAAATGGCGCTGGATTCGGTAAATGCAGACACGAGTTTCTATGGCGCCGAAACTCTCAGAGTTGATACTATGATATACGCAATAGATACTCAAGGAGATTTGGCAGCAAGAGTTGATACCCTGATG
This sequence comes from Fidelibacterota bacterium MT.SAG.3, assembly GCA_004402895.1. Classification (GTDB taxonomy): domain Bacteria; phylum Fidelibacterota; class SORT01; order SORT01; family SORT01; genus SORT01. The sequence continues at coordinate 50,235 of SORT01000006.1, forward strand.
AACCGGCCGATTAGCGAGGAACTGTTCAGCTGTCCGTTCGTTCATGAAAGGTACACGGTCGATATTGCGAATAACAGAACGATCTATATTGCTTGTCCCATCAGACAAGAATTAAATCCATTCAAAATCACACTGGTTGAGTCCGATGATTCCCTGAGAAGTTTATTCGCCGAAGTTATAAAAGAGAAAAATTATGAGATGAGGTTATTAGCCTCAATTCATGAAGTATTGCCCCTCCAGAAGGAATGGAGACCTGAACTGATAATAATAGATGACCGTACTATTAACGACGAAACTCTCGGAATAGTGGATCAGCTCTTCGATTACGACGAGGACGTTTTAGTTATCTTGATGATGCAGATGGAACCGGCGCATACCGAATCAATGTCAGATTCAGCGGACAGTACCGAAATGATAGACAGTCTGCTTGTTGCCGACAGCACAGCTATATCAGATTCTTCAGCAATGGCTATGGATAGCGTTGGCGCGGCTGATGACACTAATATGATTGAGATAGAGGGAATTGCGGAAGTTGCAGAGAAAGTTGTAAGAAGATTACCGATCGTTTCGGGCACTGTTCCCTATTCATTTACGCTTGGTGATTTGAAGGACAAAATTGATGAATCAGTCCTTATCTCTCCCAGACGTTGGTTGAGAGAGGATTATTACAAGAGAAGGTATTTGGTTTTCACTATGGTGGACTCGATTCACGGATTTATCGATGATGGGGACAGATCCTGGCAGTCTGATGACCGTTAAATTAGAATTCAACTTAAAAGGCTAATAAAGATTGAACGATGAGAGCTATAATCAGCTGCCGAATCTCGGCATAACCGTTGAAGGCAATATCCTTCGTTCGGTGGAAGTCGCATATGAAGATAAGAGCGCTAAAGTTCTTGCCGTAAACGAAGTTGAAGCTTCAGACGATCTTTGGACAGCGATAAGTTCCGGCTCGGATGCCAAGGATAAGATACTTTCTTATCTTGAGCCGATCATCGAGGGATTACCCGGACGCCCGAATTCTATATCATTTACTTTGAATCGTTTATGGTCAGTGATAAGCGTTCATCATGTTGATTCAGGGCTTCCGGAGGACGAAAAAGATGAATTTGTAAAATGGGAAGCGTCAAAAAAATTCGGATATTCTTCAAATAAATATTTGATAGATATCTATCCTCTTACGGAAGAACTGCCCAAATATAACAAATATCTCTCTATTGCAATAGACAATAACATTATCGAGATGTTTCAATCCATAAGCTCAGCGGTTGATATCCCCGTGGAGTTTGTCGATGTGGATATCTTTGCAGGATTAAACAGTATATTATTTTCTTATCCTCAAGCCAGAACTGGAAAAGTTGCAATCGTGCGGCATAATAACGACATTTATTCAATCACAATGGTTAAGGACGGAGAGTTTACCGGAAACGCATTTTTCCATGTGGAGAGCGACGGTTCCACCTACATGCTTGACAGAACGGAAAAGGATGCGGGGTTTGAAGATTTGATAACGTCTCTTTCCGCTAATAATAGCACCGATCCGTTAACTATCGTGGATAAGCTGTTTATATATAATGGGACTCAAAAGGGAGAGTTGCTTAACAATATTACTGCCCTTCACGATGCGGACAGGATTTTTGAGGTAGACCCATTTAAAGGATTGGAACTACACGAAGAAATCCCGGAAGCGCTAATCAGCGAAAATTCAGGTCGTTTCACTGAGACTCTCGGCATGGCGATAAGACCTATAATTGAAGACGAGGTTTTTTAGTTCTCGTGGTAAAAGTAAACTTGCTAAAAAAAGGCGGAAACGCGGAGGAAACCCTTCCCCCGGTAGAGGAGATAACTGTAGAAACTCCTAAACCGGAGAAAAAGGAAAAATCCAATAAGAGTGGTAATAAGGGTGGAGCTCTTAAAATAATATTGATTTTATTGGTGGTTGGAGCCATTGGAGGCTCGGGATATTTAGCATACTTGCAAGGATGGTTTTCGGGGGGCAGCGACTCAACTACTGTGGACACTATGGTCATAGCTGACGAAACTCCTATGGATAGCCCGGAGGAGCCCAAAGTCATTGAAAAACCTGCTACAAAGCCGACAACAAGAAAACTATCGACTATCGATAAGAAACCTGAACAGAGCCGAAGCACGGAAAAGTCGAATAGACCTGTAAAGAAATCTCCGGATAAAACTGTTCTAAAAAAGGGAAGCGAATTATCCCAGGTAACCGAGGGAAGAATCCTTCTTGATGTCTTCAACTCCATTATTTCATCAGTTAACGAAAGCATGAGTAATATGAAGCTAACCGTTTCAAGTAGTAGAGTCACTCTTGCCTTGGGGATGAATACTCGGGAGGATGCTGCTCTGCTTCTTAGAAATATTCGGCAAAAGTGGCCAACGAGCAATCTAAGAGCCGTAAGGTTTGAAAGCCCCAAATCTGCTGTCGGATATGCATTTGCGACCCAATTTAGCGGATCGGTTCAATTCAAAGGAATAGTTCCGAAATCGGGTGATAAGAAAAGAAGTATGTTGAAAGCTGAACTGTTTAAAAACAGACTGACCACGCTTACAGCCTCGCACGGATTAAAATTGATCAAATTCAAAACAAGCTCTGCTGTTCAGATGAGAGGAGGATCATCTATCCCGATAACGATCACCGCTTCCGGTTCAAATGAATCTATAAGCAAGTTTATCGATTCTCTTGCAAAACTTGATGTAGCTTACGGATTGTCCAGAGCATCCATCCAAAGTAACGACTCTGCCACATCGACGATTTCATTATATCTTCATCTCGTCAGATCCAACAATAAGGCTTTATCCTGAAACATGGTGAGGATAATATCCGGTAGCCATCGTGGTCTGCGGCTCTCTAGTTTTCCCGGGAATGATCTGCGTCCTACGGCTGACAGAACGAAGGAATGGATTTTCAGCGTGATGACCAACATGGAAGGAGCTAAAATTCTTGATCTCTTCGCTGGAACGGGAAATCTTGGTATCGAGGCATTAAGCAGGGGGGCAGCGAGTGTCACATATGTTGAACATTCTGCCAAAACTGTTGAACTGATTAGGACGAATGTTGATAAGATACGTGCCGCTGATAAGGTGAAGATCATTCGTAACGATTGTATTGATCAGCTTAACGCATGGGATTCAGAACGGTGGGACATAATATTGGCTGACCCGCCATATAAATATGAGAGGATATCTGAGCTGGTATCCGCAGCAACTGACTCATTAGAGGAAAACGGCTCGTTCATTTTGGAAGCATCTTCAAAGATGAAAGAGAACTTTCCTTTAGAACCAAGCCGTGTAAAAAAAATGGGTAGAACCACGGTTTACATATTCGAGGAAAACAGATGAAAATAGCTGTATATCCGGGAACGTTTGATCCGATAACCAACGGTCATGTTGATATAATTAAGAGAAGTGCTAAACTATTTGACAAGATCATCGTTACCGTAGCGGTAAACACCCAAAAAATACCTTTGTTCAATCTGACTGAACGGGCAGAGATGATTCACCAGGTGCTGAAAAATGAAGAACGAATAGAGGTTGACCAATTTGATGGCTTGATAGCGGAATATCTAAAACGAGTAAATGCGTCTGCCATGATCAGAGGTTTGAGAGCGGTATCTGACTTCGAGTACGAATTTCAAATGTCATTGATGAACAGAAAACTAAATCCGGATGTCGAAACCGTTTTCTTAACACCGGCTCAGGAATACATTCATCTAAACTCGACAATAGTGAAAGAGGTAGCGAGTTTTGGCGGTGATGTAAGCGAATATGTGCCCGATTATGTCAAGGCTAAGTTACAAGAAAAATTTAAGAAATAAGTTTGAATGCTTTACACAAATAAAATACTTGAACGGGCAAAAAAGGTCAGTTCCCATGTGGTATTTCCCGAAGGGGAAGATCTTCGGACGATCAGCGCTGCATCTCGATTGACCGAACAGGCCATTGCTAAAGTTACATTGTTAGGAGACAGTGAAAAGATACAAAATTCTGCGTTGAAAGATGGTTTCAACTTAAAGAATGTTTCTATCATCGATCCTATTTCCTCCGAATACAATAATGAATTTGCTGAATTAGCCTTTAATCGCCTCATGAAAAAAGGAGTGAGCAACGAAGAAGCACAAGAGCTGAGCAAAAATTCCTTAAATTTCGGCGCATTGATGGTTTTATCAGGAAAAGCCGATTCCTGTGTTGCCGGAGCAGTGAACAGAAGCGCTGATGTGGTGAGAGCCGCTCTACGATTCATCGGTTTAAAAGAAAACAGACGAACTCTTTCAAGTACTTTCCTCATGATATCTCCGAGGGAAGATAAAGTATATACATTCGGAGACTGCGGCGTGATTCCTGATCCGACCGCAGAACAATTGGCGGAGATAGCAGTGGAATCAGCCGACTCGCACTCACTGCTCACGGGTGAAGAGGCAAAGATTGCGTTTCTATCCTATTCAACTAAGGGGAGCGCCGACCATGAGCGGGTCAGTAAAATTAAAGATGCTTTAGAGATCGCGAAAAAACTAAGACCTGATCTGGAGATGGATGGCGAATTACAGTTCGATGCGGCTGTTGATGCAACGATCGGCGCAAGTAAAGCAAAGGACAGTGGGGTAGCCGGAAAGACAAGTGTACTGATATTCCCTGACCTCGATAGCGGAAATATCGGATACAAGATCGCTCAACAGCTCGGAGGGTACACAGCATTAGGCCCCCTGCTTCAAGGTCTGAAGTCACCTATGCACGACCTCTCCAGAGGGTGTTCAACAGATGTTATAGTTTTAGTGGCGGCGATTGCCGCGCTTCAATCAGTGAATAACAGTGAAATAAAGAAGGAAATTTATGCCGACGTATGATTATAAATGCTCCAATTGTGGAGAGATTTACGAACTTTTTCAATCGATGAACGACAAACCGAAGAAAAAGTGCAAATCCTGTGGGAAGAACACCGCCGTTAGACTAATTGGTGGCGGCTCAGGACTTATATTCAAGGGTTCAGGTTTCTATATAACCGACTATAAAAACAAAAAACCAATTGAATCAAAGTCCGATAAGAAGGAAACGAAGAAAACAGATAAAGTTTCAACCGGGAAGGAGACTGCAAAAAGCAACTCCACCGCAAAGAGCGCTTCCGGGGACTAAAAACTGATTCATCGATCTAATTTGATAAGAATATAAAGGAAAATAATTGCCGTACGATAAAATAAATCAGCCTGAAACGGGTAAAAAGATAACGTTCGAAAACAGTAAAATCCAGGTTCCGTCAAATCCGATCATTCCATTTATTGAGGGTGATGGAATCGGTCCTGATATCTGGAAAGCAACAAAATATGTGATAGACGCAGCCGTAGAAAAAGCGTACGCTTCCGAAAAGAAAATAGAGTGGATGGAGATCTATGCCGGTGAAAAGGCTAACGATCTTTATGGCGAATACCTGCCGGATGAGACAATTAATGCGATAAGAGATCATATAGTGGCTATCAAGGGACCGCTCACAACTCCTATTGGCGGGGGGTTCAGGAGTCTGAACGTAACGCTGCGCCGGGTGATGGATCTGTACGCATGTATCAGACCTGTAAAATATTACAAGGGTGTTCCGAGTCCTGTCAAGAACCCTGAGAAGATGAACATTGTCATATTCAGAGAGAACACGGAGGATGTTTACTCGGGAATAGAATGGCAAGAAGGAAGCGATGAAGCCGCTGCGATAATAAAATATGTTAAAGAAAAATTCGGAAAAGAGATCAGATCCGACTCAGGCATCGGTTTGAAACCTATAAGCATTTTCGGAACAAAACGTCTTGTCAAAAAAGCTATTGAATATGCGATTGCCAAAGGGAGAAAGACGCTCACTTTTGTGCACAAAGGAAATATAATGAAGTACACCGAAGGAGCATTTAGAGATTGGGGATATGAGCTGGTAGCCGAAGAATTCGGAAACGAAACTTTGACAGAGCAGGCTCTTTGGGATGAACATGACGGAAATCTCCCCGATGGCAAGATCCTCGTAAACGACAGGATTGCGGACAGTATGTTCCAGCAGATATTGACTCGTACGGAAGATTACGAAGTTGCGGCTATGCCGAACCTAAATGGCGATTACCTTTCAGATGCGTGCGCCGCTCAGGTCGGCGGGCTTGGAATGGCGCCGGGAGCGAATATCGGCGACGAGATAGGTCTGTTTGAAGCCACACACGGCACAGCGCCGAAGTACGCGAATAAAAATATGGTCAACCCCGGTTCGCTTATTCTGTCGGGAGTGCTGATGCTGAATTACCTTGAATGGACTGAGGCGGGAGAAATGATAGAATCCGCGCTTGAGAAAACCATTTTACAGAAACGCGTCACGTATGACCTCGAAAGGCAAATGGAAGGCGCTGTTAAATTAGGAACATTCGAGTTCGCCGAAGCGATAACCGATAACCTCTAAACAGGATCTCTCATGTTCGTAGATTATGCCGTTATTAAAGTCAAAGCGGGTAACGGGGGCAACGGTATAATAAGTTTTCGGCGGGAGAAGCACGTTGCCAAAGGAGGTCCGAACGGCGGCGATGGCGGCGACGGCGGTGATATTATTGTCGAGGTCGATACAAATCTATCCACTCTGAAAGACATCAAGTACAGAAAAAGCTATAAGGCGGGGCGAGGAGGACACGGTTCCGGTTCCAACAAAACAGGCAAAAACGGCGAGCCGGCTATTTTGAAAGTGCCTCCCGGTACGATAATAAGAGACAGGCTGACGAAAAAGATCATCGCCGATCTGACTAAAACAAACGAGCGGGTCGTGATAGCCGCCGGGGGAAAGGGGGGAAGAGGGAATGCGCGCTTCGTGACGGCTACTTTTCAGAATCCGAACGAATCGGAATTAGGACGCAGGGGTGAAGAAATCGAATTCGAAATGGAGCTCAAACTCCTTGCTGACGTTGGATTGGTCGGCTATCCAAACGCGGGAAAATCAACGCTCCTCTCTCGAATAAGCGCGGCACGGCCTAAGATTGCTGATTACCCGTTCACGACGCTTGAGCCTTACCTCGGGATCGTAAGCGTGGAAGAGTATAAGAGTTTTCTCGTTGCGGATATTCCCGGATTGATCGAAGGAGCTCACGAGGGAAAGGGACTCGGCGACAGGTTTCTGAAACATATCGAACGAACGAAAATGGTTTTATATATGATAGATTGCCTTGAGGAGGCGCCTGAGGATGCGTTTGATAAATTGAAATATGAACTCGCATCGTATTCGACCGATCTTTCCAAAAAACCGTTTATGATAGCGTTGAATAAGATAGACTCGTCGGCAGACAGAGAAGCCGTACGGAATTTGAAGATAGGAGATAAGCAGCCTTATGTCATCTCCGCTGTGACGGGCGAGGGTGTTAAAGAATTGATTTATGGGATATGGGATGAGCTCAAAAAACTTTCCGATTGAAGACCTGTTAAGGCTCCACAATGCCCCAAACGTCGGTCCTACAAAGTTTATAGCGTTAGTTGAGATTCGGGTTCGCCGGCTGAAGTGTTCGGTAAAACAAGTAGCGAGCTCTCTAAATTCAAAGGGGTAACAACAGAACGGGCGGAAGCGATTCTCTCTACCAATTCAAAGGAATTTATCTCCAATCAATTAGAATCTGTGGAACGGAGCGGATGCAGTTTTATATTTTGAAGGTGTGGTTCAAATAGGCAAACTATTGCCGGGTAATTATTTGATCTTTATGGAATTTACGGAGAGAAATCAAGCGCCTGTCAATTACTCGTTTGTCAATCCTCTTGAACTGATACTTGGAGTAATTGATGTTATAAATCTTATTGCACCCGGTAGATTTGTCAGTTAGCAGATTGAAATATTTAATTTATTCCCGACTTTCACATGGACCACTACAGGGTGTAAAAATGCTCTGAGAGTGAGCGAATATGACCAATCAGAACATTTTTCTCCCGAAGACGCTTTGAATGCGGGAGCGGTATTACCTTTCCCTGATGACGGAGGATATTTTAATTTAGGGGAAACTACGTCATACACTTACATTGACGGTAAACCACTTGAGCAGAACAAGACATATGTCTGGCAGGTGAAAAAACATGTAAAACCAGTAATGGTGATACTGATCACTTAAGTGATATATGGGGTTTTACTGTAAGGTGATAAATTCTCCTTAACCTCCTCCCATGTCGGGGTTATGAAATCTTGACTCGCACAAACGTGCAGATGTAAAAGTTTGCATCTTTTTGAAAACTTATTAGATTTACTCTCTAATGGAGGGCTGGTCAGAACGGTAATGCGGCGGTCTTGAAAACCGCTGGGAGCAATCCCTTGGGGGTTCGAATCCCTCGCCCTCCGCCAAAATAAACCCACTGTAAGTGTTGATAACAGTGGGTTTCATTGTTTCATTATGTGAAGATATTCACGGTTTCGTCGTACGCTATATGTTTACCATTAGTTCACCATATGGTCTCCTTTAGTCTGGTTTGGTCTCCATTTTGGCAGCTATATGGCAGCACTTTTTGGTGAATATTTCTCGGCTATTCCGTCGAGGAGGCGGGAGAGATCCCTCTCATTCGTTCTGCGACAATAAGCATATGCGATTGCAAGTGACGTTCCCGGAACTTACGATGAGCGACTCAGATTCAGAGATAGCACTCAGCTTATTCCTGCACAATTCATATGATATGTCAGAAGGAGTGCGAATGATGTGGGGTGCTATCCGGAGTATCTGTACTAATGGGATGGTATTTGGTAAGATATTATCGAGATACTACGCAAAGCATACGAAGGGTTTCCAAATCGCGAACCTTCAGACATCACTGACTGAGACATATGATCAAATCCCAGTAATTCAGGACAGAATCAAGTTTCTTGAAACGGCTCCTGTCACGACTGAACTCAGGGATAGATTAGAAAGTGGAGTAGGCAAAAAGCTCTCAAAGAATGTGTTAGAGCAAAATCCAGCCACACAGTGGATGCTCTATAACGGTCTTACGAACTTCATAAGTCATGTGATAGAACAAAGACACAGAGCGAGATATCAACAGGCAGTTTCAAAGGTATTTGAACTGTGAAGGATATGATAATGAAAGTGGAACTCATAAGGTTACTTGCATCTGCTGTGAATTTTATGAAGGAACTACTCCGTGAAATACTCTGTGACAGGAGAGATGATAACAATAATTAGTATTAAAGGGCTGGCAGTCGATGATTGTCAGCCTTTTTTTAGTTGGACTTGGTATTGAAGATCGTCAGATTTTACTTGCACACTCATCGAGTCAAATGACGAAAGTTTATACGCATCCGAATTTCGAATTGGCATTGGACTATGTAAATAAGCTTGCAAATCCTATCGTCCCTATATCACATAAAATGGTTATTGCCAAGATTAATTAAAAAGAGTATATTAAGCGCTGCCCGACGAAAAAGATTAATCTTAAACAAAAGTGAATACTATATGGAAACAGATCCAAATGCGGATTTCAGCATTATTAATGAAGTATCTAGAATAATGCTTTTTCTTGAATTATTATGTGGACCAACGATATCAAAGTTAATTCGAAATATAAAACTTCCGATTCATCAAAGTTAATTAAGTGGCAAATCTTTGAATTCCATAAAAGAAATATTCGAATTTTCGTTACCTAATTTAGGCACATTTGAACTTATAATAAGCTTGATTGATGTATTAATTTGGCCAGTAGTAGTCCTGATAGTGTTAGCGCGATATAAAAATTATTTATTACCCCTTCTCAAGAATATTAAGAAGGCTCAATTTTTTGGACAAGAAGTCGAATATTACCGTGATAAGGAATTACAGCAAAGAACTTCTACTATACAATTAGTTGAAGTTGATTCACATCCTCCTACAACACCTGATGCAGAATCAGAAGAAGTAAGAGAAGGAATTGTGGGAGAGGATGAAGAAGCTAAGGGTGATATAATTATTACTCAAGCCCACGCTACTATGTTTCTTGGAACTCTATCCGATATCGGCAAAATGTTTTTTTATTATTGCTTCAAGGCGTTCAAAACACAAAAACCTATCAAAATTGAGGATTTTTTAAACATTTATAAGAGCCCCCAAAGATATGCTGATCCATATTTGTATGGCTTGATGATTGCAGCAAGTGCAGCCGATTTTATTAATTTCAAACAAAGTGATGACATATTTAACATAATTGCGTTCAACGAGGAAGCAGAATCCCAGATGGGTTACATTATGGAATATCTCATTGATAAACACACTAAGGATGGTGAGGGCTCCAAAACTAAACAAATAATAAAAGAAATTGATGAACATTTTGAATGATATCTCGAGCGCTCTTCGACTTTTGAACATAAAATCTTTAGGGTGGCGAAAATGAGCCAACCTAAACGTCACAAAACAACATCAAACAACACGAAACGACACTAATCATCAATTAGAAAAATCCTTGATAAATGGAAGTAAATCAAGGATTTTGGTTCTATTGTTTTTGTGGCGGGGGTAGGATTTCCCACATTCAGCGGAACCAATCCCGCCATAGGCGGGGTTTCAAAGGAACTCCTTTAGGGAACCTACTCCATTTGAAGCTTGAAAAAAAAATAAATTATAATATATTTAGCAAATTTCATAAATAACACATGTAATAAGTGCGAACCAGAATCATATTTGAATATTGTTAGATATAAATTACGCTAAGTCGAAATATAAGATGGCTACTGTTTCATAGAATTTTTAATTGATAAAATTATTCAGAAAAAGTAACCAAATATTAGATTGATAATATAGTAGAATTAATTGATGGAACATCATTAATAGGAGTCAAGATGAAGGAGAGTAAAATAGAGTATGAAGAATTAATGAGCGGAATTGACGAATCACTCGATAATTACATCGGAGAAGTTAGTCCAAATTTTAAGGCAACAATAGAAGATATCCGACAAAATAATGAACGTGTTCTCTCTCAACTTTTAAAAACATATTATTTATCATCAATGTTGGTCGACGATTTTGACTTCCCATCTGATGAAGTTTATCAGGGAATTAAAGTCTTATTTTCTAAGGCAGGTTTTTCGACATTAGGTATTTATTCATGCTTAAGCAATGGAGTTATTACCGAAGCAAGCAGCTTGTTGAGAACCCTTTTTGAAACCAAAGTAAATATACACTTGCTCTTACAGGACGATACATTAAATCGGTTGAGCCTCTATAATAATTTTAAAACCATTACCAAGCATAATCATTTACAATCCTATGAAAAAAAGATGGCAGATGGAGAATTATCTGAAGAATCCTTTGAAGCATTCTTTCATGATATAGATATTCAATCATTAAAAGATTCTTATGAAAGTATTAAGGACGACTACCATCCGACCTATCCGGCAAATCATTGGGCATGGAAAATATATAAAGATGAAAGAAATCAACCTCCGAATATGAGATTTATATGCGATAAATTGGGGCTTAGCGATGATTATCGAAAGATTTTTGGATTACATTCGTCAACTATTCATAGCAATCCAATTATAGAAAATATGATGACCCATGATGGTAATCTTAGTATTGTTCCATTTAATTCTGAAAATATATTACGGTTGGCGTGCATCAGTCTCGACATAAGCTGGAAATCTATTGTTTCTGTTATAAGTTATTTTGACGAGAATTATGGTGAAGGATTAAGCAAGTATAGCGACTATGTATTTGTCCAAGGATGTGTCGAATTTTAAAGCTCCTAAAGATTGGGATTACTCTAAGGAGATAATTTGAAGTGATCTGAATAATGCTATACGTAATACTCACCCAATGTGTAACATAGATATTGACCCGATTATTGAGGGCTAGAATAATGAGATGGATTAACAGATATGAGGATGATAATTCCTCGATTGCAGAGCTTGGTAAAGTAATCTTTGAAGGTTCATTTGCTTGTACAGAAAATGTGAATGATTATATAGTAGGCTCTACGGAGGAAGAGAGAGAAAAAAGAAAGACCTATGTTACCTTAGAGTATATGTATTTTTTTATGCACAATTTTAATAGATTGGCATTTGGAAATCTTGGTAAACAAAGAGGGATTGAATTACAAAAGAGGTTGGGAATATTAATAATCCATCCTTTAGTGGAATCACTATTTGAAGATCAGACTGATTCGCAGGACCAGATTATGATGGAATTATTTGAGAGATTAAATGAAGCAGAAATTGAATATTCGAAATGCAATACTTCAACTGAATTATTACAATTAATTGTGGATAAAATTTCAGATACTTGTGGTCAAGCCAATACCCCGGAAATGAGAGGGCAAATTCAAGATCGTACGCTTGCAATATCTGAGAAAATGAATTTGGAAGATCTTGTGAATGCTGCAGGGGAGGAGATTTAGAATAGTTATCAATAGATTATCATAAGAATACCTTTAGAATCCGATAAGAATCGGATAAGAAATCCAGAAGCAATACTCAAGAATTAACCAAGCATCATCCTTAAATCGATCAAGAATCATTCAATAACTTTCCTTAACGCCTCCAAACCTGGTTTGAGAACAAAATGGTAAAAGAATAAAACCAAAAGGCTCTATTCCTTTAAGTACCGATAAAGACTAGCTCTGGAAATACCAAGATTCTGACATATCTCTGATATCGAGTTTGAGCCCTCATTGATCAACCTTTTTGCCATCTCAATCGTTCTGTCATCGATACTTCTTGGACGACCACCCTGCCTTCCTCGAGCACGAGCTGCTTTTAGCCCAGCTTTTGTTCTTTCACTGATAATATTCCGCTCAAATTCTGCTAAGGCGCCGAAGATGTGAAATATTAGTTTTCCGCTTGAGGATACCGTATCAATATTCTCAGTTAAACTCTTGAAATACAGGCCACGATCATGAAGATGATTGATTATTTCAATTAGGTGTTTGAGGGACCGACCTAATCGATCAAGCCTCCAAACTACTAAAGTATCGCCATCTCTCATGAAATTCAGAGCTTCCTCAAGTTTCGGTCTCTCCGAGATTGTACCACTAATCTTTTCTTGGAGTATAGTTTTGCAATCTGCCTGTTTAAGCGCATCTACCTGCAAATCAAGGTTTTGCTCACCTGTTGATACCCTTGCATATCCAATATTCATATTAAACCTCCATTCATTGATACACTTCTTATACCATAGAGAGGAGGAAAAACTGTCTAATAAACGTTCGAGGGGTGATTTATAAGATTTTGATTATAAGATAAGTTAATCGACAGAATAACTGGTTCTGAACGCGAGTTATAAGACAGTGTCTCAATATCTCACAAACCTTGGTTTGTGAGACACATTTTTCGTGTCTTGAAACTCATACGTTTATGAGAATTAAGGACTTAAATAGGGTCACATCCGCTAGATTCGATTTCTAGACATTCCCGCTAAGCCCTGTAATCATTGCCTACATGCGCCTCAATGAAACTTTCTAATATATCTATCGTAATGTTAAGACACATGTGTAGAATGTTTGATATACGAAGATTCACAACATAAATAACATTAACAAAAGCACTGATTGGTGAGGATTAAAATTATTGATTAAAAGTAAAACAGCATTTGCATCCACAATTTTGGTATTTATTGTACTTGTTTCGGGTTGTGGTAGTAGCCCCAACAATAATACAGATGAAATCTCTTATTTAATTACTATTGACAAAAGTGATCATAAACTTGCAAGAGTGAAGGTCTCATTTTCACTGAAAGACAGTCTATTATATATGAATCGAGGTGCAAATCAGCTCCCTAAAAGATGGGCAACTTTCGTTCATAACGTAATGGTTACAGACTCTAAAGGAAAATCAATTTTAGTGGAAGAACTTCCGGATGCTAAATGGAAAATGTTTGCGGCTCCCAATGAAAAAATTACCTTAACGTATGAGGTAAAACTTGATCATGAAGATTACAAATGGAGCTCGGGTATCGATGGAGTGGCTTATGCAAAAGACTGGGGTGTATTTTACACAGGTAGAGCTTTATTAATATTGCATGGAGATGAATGGGAAAATATCAGAGTAGATTTTTCACTCCCGCAGGGTTGGAATGTCACTACACCATGGAAGGCAAGCAATGATAATAAGAATTCATTCAAAGTAAATAATATGTTTGAATTAGCAGAGTCTATGATATTTGCCGGGCTTCATCAAGAGATTTCCATTGTTAGGGATGATTTTGAATTAGTTATTGCACTTGGAGGAGCGGAAATAATTGCACAAAAAGATGAGTATAAGAAATTAACCGAGGGTGTTTTAGATTATTATATTGATTTGATGGGAGGTATTCCCAATCCTTCATTCGAGAATAAATTTGAAAAAGTAGTTGTCATCATTAACTCGTCAACTTCCACAGATGGAGAAGTTATAGGTAATAACATCAGTATTTTAGTTGAAAAAAATGGCGGTCAAATGTCAGAGATGTTTTCTAAATTTATTTTCGCTCATGAATTATTTCACCTTTGGAATGGTAAATCATTCACTCCTACCGAAGATGATACGGAGTGGTTTAAGGAAGGTTTTACCAATTACTACACGCTAAAATCATTACATCATGTGGGTTTTCTAAATGATTTATCATACTTATCGGTCCTAAATGATATATTTTTTCAGCGGTATAATAATGATGACGGAACAGGAAAGTTGTCAATGACCATGGGAGAAGAAAAGCATGCCCATTGGGGATTGATCTATGGAGGTGGTCTTTTTGTAAGTATCGCACAAGATTTAATTATCCGTAATGCAACTCAAAATAGAAAAAGCATAGATGACTTAATGCGAAGTCTGTTTCAAAAGTACGGAGCAACAAATGACACTTATTCTATAGATGAACTGCAAAATTTACTTTCAAAATTAAGTGAAATCGATCAAACCGAATTTTTCAATAGTTATGTTATCGGGATTAACAGAATTCCAATAATCGAATATCTGCCTCTGGCAGGCTTAAGTGCGAAAATAGAAAACGGTAACCTAATAATAACTAAAAAGGATGATCTGAATCCACTGCAACAAAACATTCTAAATGGTTTATTTGGAATTCATGATTCCTCAATAATAGATTGAAAAGGCAATTTTAATCTTATCCATGACCTGCCCTCTATCTTAGGTCCACTAGTTATGTTACATATTAGGCGCCAGATGAGGAAGATGGTGTTGTTGAAATAACGCTGTGCCATAAACGTTAGTTATGACACACCATATCGGCATGTCAAACTCATGAAATCGTGAGATTCTGACAATTAGCTTTTGAGACAGTGTCTCAATATCTCACAAACCTAGGTTTATGATACAACTTTCAGATGTGTCAAAACTTATACGTTTTTGGGACTATAGTGTCTTTAAGTGAGCTTTGTGTGGGCACATATTGGTCACATTAAGGAATCTTGCCAGAGATTCTTGCCCTTTCAAATTCTAAAGTAATTAGATGCCTTTTTACTTTAATGATAGTTATATTTTATCACACACTCATCCTGAAAGGAATACGGTATGATTGATATAATTTCTCGTGCACCACTATTCAAGGGACTTAATCCAAAAGTAATATCTGGAATCGTCGATAATGCAGATGAAAGGCAATTTACGCCAGGACAAATCATCATCCAGGAAGGTGATAGTTTAAAGGGATTATATATAATTATTGAAGGTGAAGCATCCATTGAGAAAAATACAGGAGAAGAATTATTTACTCGTGGTGTCGGCGAGTCACTCGGTGAAATGACTTTGATTGATTTAGGCACTCGCTCAGTATCGGTAAGAGCAAAATCTGATGTGAAAATTGTTGTTATTAGTTTGGACTATATGTCCTCATTGTTTGACGAAGATCCCAAAATTCTTGCAACTGTCGCTATAAATATTGCCAGGATATTAAGTAATCGATTACGCGAATCAGATGAGGATTCAAGCCATTGAAGAAAGATAGAAAACTCACGGCCATCATGTTTCTTGACATGGTGGGTTACACATCAATGATGCAAGAGGATGAAGAGAAAACTTAAAAAGCTATTCAGCATCAAAGAGATATTGTTCTGCCTATCGTGGAAAGTAACGGCGGCAAAGTATTGCGATATATCGGAGACGGAACTCTTTGTACGTTCGAAAGTGCTATTAATTCGGTAAATGCAGCAGTGAAGATTCAGAATGCCCTATT
The DNA here is from genome assembly GCA_004402895.1 of Fidelibacterota bacterium MT.SAG.3. GTDB lineage: Bacteria > Fidelibacterota > SORT01 > SORT01 > SORT01 > SORT01. The sequence continues at coordinate 66,356 of SORT01000006.1, forward strand.
GGAAGACCCAATAATGCTTCGCATTGGTATTCACATCGGAGATATCGTTAGTGAAAAGGGAGATATTTACGGAGATGGAGTAAATGTTGCCTCAAGACTTGAGCCGCTAGCCCTACCTGGTGGCGTATGTGTCTCTGAAACTGTTTATGATAATATAAAAAATCAATCGGGGATTGACTGTATTTCTATGGGACGGAGAACTTTGAAGAACGTTAAGCGTCCTATGGAAGTTTACGCACTCGAGGGAGAGGGGCTCGCGTCACCCTCTGCCTTAAATAAATTTAATCTTAATATGAAGTGGATAGCTTTCGCTGCCGTCGTAACTATCATTGTTATAGTTGGTCTCAATATTGACATCGGCACAAAGGATGTCGGGGCAGAAAAAGATATAGGCAATTTAAGCATAGCAGTTCTTCCATTTGCTAATATGAGTTCAGATCCGGAGACGAATTTTTCTCCGACGGCATAACTGAAGAAATACTAATGCAGCTCTCAAAGATCAAAAGTCTTGCAGTAATTTCCCGAACCTCGATTATGCAATATAAGAATACAACGAAAAGTTTGCGTGAAATTGGTAAAGAATTGGGTGTTGCCAACATTCTGGAAGGGAGTGTTCGTAGAGAGGGAAATCGTGTTCGAATAACAGGACAACTTATAATCGCGAAAACGGATAAACATATTTGGGCGGATACGTATGATAGAGATCTCAATGATATTTTTGCCATACAAAGCGATGTTGCCATGAAGATTGCAAATGCATTAGAAGCATCCTTAGCTCCTGAAGAGGAGAAGCGTATCAACAAAAAACCTACCAACAATCTTGAAGCTTATGACTTATATCTTAAAGGCAACGTCCTGTATAATGAATACAATAACTATTTTGACAGAAAAATACTCGAAGCAGCATTAACCTCCTATGAAAAAGCTGTGGCTGTCGATTCAAACTTTGTAATTGCACTCTCGCGACTTGCGATTGCTCATCTGGAGCTGCATGGGAGGGACCGAACCGATGAACGTCTTGCGAAAGCGAAGAGAGCAATAGATAAGGCCTGGGAAATTGATTCTGAACATTCAGAAGTCCTGCGTGCTAAGGGATATTACCATTATCGGGGTTATCTTAATTATGACGAAGCACTCAAATATTTGACCTTGGCTCTCGAAAAACAGCCAAACAACAGTGACGTATTGGCAACGATTGGATATGTTTATCGCCGAAAAGGTGAATGGAAAGATGCAATGGCATCTATGAAAAGAGCCGTTGATTTAGATCCACTCGCTTATGTTAAAACTATGGATCTTGCAGATATGTATATTACAAACAGAATGTGGAAACAGGCTAAACGGTATTGTGACAGGACATTACTTTTAAATCCTAAAGCGTTCGCCGGTTATTATTTCAAGATGTTATTAGTCATACTAACACAAGGTGATTTAAAAGCTCGCAGGATGATACTTGAAGAAGCAAAGGAGAACATAGATCCGAACCGTTTCATATCTTTTCTGGGAAGGCAATACTTACTTGAACGAAAATTTACGGAAGCTTTAAATACCTATGAAAGAAGCAATCGTAAATGGTATAGATCTAAAGCTTACCTTCATTTCAAGCTGGGTCATCTGGAGAAAGCCAATTTTTATTATGATTCTTTGAGAGTAGAAGCGGAAGAAAGTGTTATTAAATATCCAAAAAAAGCCTCGGTTTATAGTAAATTTGGTGTCGCTTATGCCGGATTAGGAAGAAAGGTGGAGGCAATAGAGAATGGTTTGAAAGCTGTTGAGCTCCTTCCTCTATCCAAAGATGCATTTGATGGTTCAAGAAGTATAAGATATTTAGCAGAAATTTATGTGAATGTCGGTGAATATGATAAAGCGATTGATGAATTGGAATTATTGTCGATAATTCCAAGCAAAATAAGTAGACACCTTTTAAGGTTAGATCCGAAATGGGATCCTCTTCGTGGACATCCTCGATTCATTAAACTGATTGAAAGTTAAAAGATTAAACAATTTCCAACTGGGCCACTCACGGTCCAAAAGCACTCGAATTCAATCCAATATCATAAGAAGATACTCCTTAAATAGCACTGCCCTAAAAACGTCAGTTATGACACACAATTTCGCAGTGCAAAACTCGGAAAAACGAGAGTTTTTGACAATTAGCTTTTGAGACAGTTGTTTTTTGTCTTATTAACCTAGGTTTATGATACAAAATAATTAATGTAATCTAAAGTCTAAAATCGTAACTTTGGATAGAGTTATATTCATCATGAATGACCAAAACAAGACAAAAAAACAGCTCATCGAAGAACTAACAAAGATGAGAGAGAAATTAAAAGGGGATATCACCGAGCGGACAGAAGATCAAGATAAACTTAAGATGTTGAATCAGCTGGTTTATAGAGCACTTGAATCTGCCGATGTCGGTGCCATGTGGCTTGATACCTCAGAAGAGGATACCTTTCATGCACTCGATACAACCGCAAAGTTGCTCGGAATAAGAATCGATTCCTCAGGCAATAATACATATCGAATTAGCGAATGGGTAGATACTCTGATAAAGACAAAAGAATTAAATTCAGAGTACGCTAAGATGATAGATGATACATTGGAGCAATTAGCGGGCACATTATCAGGCAAATACGAGCAATATAGGGCTACATATCCGGTGCTGAAATCTGATGATTCGGTACGGTGGATAATTGCTAGGG
>SORT01000007.1 GCA_004402895.1 Fidelibacterota bacterium MT.SAG.3
TATTAAATGAGTCCGATTATAATCAAACTAATCTTTATAGAAGCAAAACTAAATAAGAGTAAAGGTATAAACAACTTATTTGTTTGTGATTTCCTTAAATCCCTGAGTATATTTTTGTCATCGATAAAAATATAACAATCAAGGGACAAGATGTATAAAGTAATAAAAGCGATCGAATTTTGTTACGGCCACCGATTATTGAATTATGAAGGGAAGTGCAGACACCTCCATGGTCATAACGCCAAAGCGGAAATTGAGCTTAGCTCTGAAGAACTCGATGAGAGGGGAATGGTCTATGATTTTTCAGAGATAAAGCAATCGGTCAAAAAGTGGATCGACGAAAATATTGATCATGTGATGCTGCTGAACAAAGACGATGAAATCATTCCTATTCTTGAGGAGTTGAAAGAGAGATTTTTAGCGGTTGATGGAAATCCGACCGCGGAATTCATCGCAAAAATGATATTCGACCAGGTCGATTCACTCGGGTTTCCCGTAACGAGTGTGAGGGTGTGGGAAACGCCGAACTCTAACGCGGTGTATAACAGATAGCCGAATGAAACGCAATGAAGTATTTTTAGCCGGCGCTGTTCGGACTCCTATAGGAGCCTATGGCGGAGTATTCAAAGAGATTAAAGCGGTAGAGCTTGGCAAAACAGCTGTCAAGGAGACATTGACCCGAACGAAGATCCCTTATGATGCTGTGGATGAACTCATATTCGGGCTCAGCAGGCAGGCAGGGAATAGACCTAATCCTGCGCGACAGGTAGTTCGTTTATCGGGATTACCGGATGAGGTGCCTGCATGGACACTGAATCAAGCATGCGCCTCCGGGTTAAGGAGCATTGTAGCAGCCGCGCAAGCAATAGCTCTGGGTGACGGCAACGCTCTGATTGCCGGGGGGATGGAATCGATGAGCACAACTCCATATCTACTTATGAAGGCGCGGTGGGGTTATAGGTTGGGCCACAGCGAAATCCTGGACGCTCAATATTGGGATGGTTTCATCTGTCCACTTTGCAGTCAATTGATGGGAGAGACAGCAGAGAACCTTGTAGAAAAATACGGTATTACGCGTGAAGAGCAGGACGAATACGCGGCTCTTAGTCAACAGAAATGTGAGTCAGCGATCAATGAAGGGAAGTTTGAAACCGAAATTGCTGCTGTCGAATTAAGCGATAACAAAGGGAATTTAACTCGAATAGACAAAGACGAGAATCCGCGAAAAGGCCTGACGGTCGAATCACTCTCTAAGCTTAAACCTCTGTTTAAAGAAGAAGGTATTGTCCACGCGGGAGCATCTTCGGGAATTTCGGATGGCGCGGCGTCAATGCTTGTTATGTCAGAAGAATGCGCTAAAGAAAACAGTATAGAACCGATGGCGCGGCTTGTCGGTTATTCAATAGTTGGGTTGGATCCAAAACAGATGGGACTGGGACCGGTACCTGCTCTGCGAAAATTGGAAGAGAAAACAGGGGTGAAAATTGAGAATGTCGATCTCATAGAGATCAACGAAGCTTTTGCGGCTCAAGTGATAGCATGTCAACGGGAGTTGAATATTGACGAAGAAAAGCTTAATGTAAACGGTGGAGCGATAGCGCTCGGTCATCCGATTGGGTGCACCGGCGCCCGGATAACCGTGACCTTACTGCATGAAATGCAGAGGAGAAAGAGCAAATACGGCATAACAACATTATGCGTTTCGGGGGGCATGGGAATCGCCGCGTTGTTTGAGAGAGTATAAACATAATGAGGAATTCAAATGGCTAAGGGAATATCTGATGAACCTGATTACAAAGCGATAATCAACTCACTCTACGAAAAAACTCGTAAGGGTAAGATCGCCTGGGAAAAGAGCGGAGAATCGACGAGGTATCGAGCCACAGTCGGCGATTCACTCTCTTTTGTGGTATTTCTGTACATCACAAATCCGGATGAACAGGAAGCAGCGCATATTCTGCGAATGCACGGCCCTGATGATGAACCGATTTTTGCGGTTAGCACGACTACTCCGGAATTGGAAGAAGAGGAGCATGAAAAGATCTCCGAGATTTACCGACTCGCCGGTCGGATTGCGGACAACGTGGATGACCAGATAACGCAAGCACTAAAGGTTTTGAAAAAAGCATAGCTTAACAGACCGATGGAATATAAAAATATTATCTTTGGAATATCTGATCAGGTAGCGACAATTACTTTGAACCGTCCTCCTTATAACGTGATAGACATTGCTACGATGGATGAGATAACTGATGCTCTTGCGGAAGTGGAAAAAGAACCGGATCTGCATTTTATTGTCTTCAGAGGTGCCGGGGATAAGATGTTTTCAGCAGGTGTGGACATTTTAGATCATACTGAAGAGAGAGTAGAGGAGATGCTGTCAAAATTTCATGATATTTTCAGGCTTTTGTATAAATGGGATAAAATTTCTATTTCTGTTGTACAAGCGCCTGCGATAGGCGGTGGCTGTGAGTTAGCAACGTTTTGCGATTTTGTTATTGCGGCTGAATCGAGCTATTTTTCTCAACCTGAAATAGATGTCGGATGTTATCCTCCCATTGCCGCAGCTGCTTTTCCAAGAATAGTCGGACCTAAAATAGCCATGGATATTGTTTTAACTGGAAGAAAATTATCAGCTACTGAAGCAAAAGAAGTCGGATTGATAACGCGAGTGGTTCCCGACGACGAACTTGAAGAGTCCCTGACAGAACTCCTTACAACTCTGAATGGAAAGAGCCGGACGGTTCTATCTCTTGCCAAAAAGGCGTTGAGAGCAGGAACGGAATGGGAGTTCAATTTAGCGCTGACAAAGGCAGAAGATATATATTTTGATGAGCTTTTAAAAACAGAAGACGTGATGGAAGGATTAAACGCGTTCTCTGAAAAACGCAAACCGGATTGGAAGCACAAATGAATATTGATCCAAATGATATAGACAGAAAAGAAGCATATAATTTATTCACGAGTGTAATAGTTCCACGTCCTATCGCATGGGTGACAACTCTAAATGATGACGGTTCCACGAATGCCGCGCCGTTCAGTTTTTTTATGGGAGTGACCAGCTATCCGCCTCGATTGGCTTTTTCGGTTTCTTCGAGAAGGGGCGCGCCGAAAGACACAGCGAAAAATATAATGAGGACTGAAGAATTTGTTGTTAATCTCGTTACGAAATCCAATGTGGAAGCGATGTTCATTACTTCAGGAGACTATGAATACGGCATTGATGAGCTGCGGCAAGCGAAACTATCGACCGGTGAGTCGGAAAAGATCTCAGCGCCGTATATAAAAGAATCACCCGTAAATATGGAATGTAAGTTAGAAAAAATAGTCGAGATCGGAGAGCCGACAAATTATATGATCATAGGAGAGGTAATACTCTTTCACATAGATGAAGCGATATATTCCGAGGGAGTGGTCGATCCGCACAAATTGCAATCGGTTGGAAGAATGGGAAATCCCCTTTACAGCAATGTGAATGATATTTTCAAAATGGAACGTCCCTGATTTTGGAGCGCAGATCGTATTAAAAAGCTGATGGACGAAAAAATTTGAGTAAAACGATGCAAGCTGCCTTTCTCATTGAGCCGGGTAAGATCGAATTGAGGGAGATTCCGATTCCGGAACCGGGAAAAGGAGAAATTATCGCAAAGGTACATACTGCCCTCACATGCGGTACAGATCTGAAAACTTACCGGAGAGGGCATCCGAAAGTCACTCTTCCCTCTCCATTCGGGCATGAATTTTCGGGAACAGTATATGATGTAGGGCAAGATGTGAACGGTTTTAAGGAAGGTGATAATCTTATGACTGTCTTCTCCGCGCCTTGCGGTAATTGCTATTTTTGTAAGAGAGGCGATGAACACCTTTGCGCTGAGCTGAAGAACTCTTTGATGTTCGGCGCCTATGCGGAGTATATCCGCATTCCTGAACCGATAGTTTCAAAGAATTTGTTCAGTAAGCCGCACTCACTTTCGTTCCGGCAGGCAGCGCTTCTTGAACCACTCTCATGCGTTATGCACGGTATAGATGAAGCTTCTCCGTCAGAGGACGACACAGTTTTGCTGATAGGCGCGGGAACCATCGGATTGCTTTTCACAGCGGTGTTAAAAACCTTTCATCCTAAAAAATTGATCGTGGCTGCTCGAGGAGAGGAGCGCATCGCGATAGCTGAGAAATTCGGAGCGGACATTGTTATTGATGCTGCAAAAGGAGACATTCTTAAAGAGGTTCATAATCTCACCGATGGGATGGGAGCCAATGTAGTGATAGAGTCGACCGGCTCGAAGGAAGTATGGGAAAAGTCAATTGAATATAGTTCTAAGAACGGCAAACTGATTCTATTTGGGGGACTACCTGAAGGTTCTTCGGTAACTTACGATGCGGAACGCATACATTATGACCATATAAGACTTCAAGGAGTTTTTCATTATCGCAGAAAAGATGTAACGGCTGCCCGCGAGCTCCTAATAAATGGTGGGATACATTTGGAACCATTGATAACAGATGAGTATTCGTTAGGAGATCTGAAAAAAGTATTCCGGTTTTTGGACGATAAACAGGGTATAAAGTATGCTATACTGCCTTGATAGAGAGTTTCGAATTTATATTGAGCAGAGGAGCTTTTGGTTTTTATAGGCAGACGAAATGGATATTCACGGAATAATATTAGCGGCAGGTGGCTCGACCAGAATGGATGATAAATTTCCAAAACTTACGCTGCCATTCAGACGGAAGCCGCTACTCTGGTGGTCCTTACAGGCAGCATTAGATTCCAATTTAAAAAGTGTCACGCTAATAGTTGGAGCAAATAAGAACAAAGTCCTTTATGCTGTTAAAAATATTGGTGGAGGGGAGAGATTCAAAATCCACGTAAATTCAAAATGGAAAGAAGGTCGTTCGACTTCAGTTGCAAAAGGAATAAAATCGTTAAAAGATAAAGCTGAGCATATTATGTTTATACAGGGCGATCAACCCTTAATGACGTCTAAACTAATAAATTCAGTGCTCTCTTTAGCGGAAGAATATCCGAGTTCCCCTATGGTATATCCTGTTTATAATGGGGAAAAAGCAAATCCGGTTCTGTATTCATCAAATGGTATTAAAGAACTACTGAAAATCGGTGGAGACGTTTCGGGTTACATTTTGACAGAGCTGTTTAAAGACGATGTAGAAACGTTTGAGATTGAGGATGATTCATCCCAATTCAACGTGAATACGAATGGTGATTATAGAAAGCTGATAGAAGAATATGAGAAAGAGTAAAGTTTTCAAACGGATCTCGGAGCTGCTGAACGAAGGAAAGTCGTTTGCAGTAGGAACACTTTTAGAGGTAAAGGGTTCGGTGCCTCAAAAGGTGGGAGCAAAAATAATAATCTATCCCGATTCTTCTATCGAGTTTACAATAGGTGGCGGGCCGTTTGAAGCACAAGTTATCCATGATTCTCTCGAACTGATGAAAAATGGCGGGAGTAATGATATAAAGAAGTATGAACTGACGGAGGATTCGCTTGGAATGTTCTGTCAGGGAGTATCCAAGGTTTTGATAGAGAGTTTTCGACCGGAAGCGAATCTCGTAATTTTCGGTGCGGGGCATGTTGGATATGCATTTGCAAATCTGGCTTCACAGCTGGGAATTTTTAATATCACCGTAGCGGATGACAGACCTGAATTCGCGGATGCTGACCGATTCAACGGCAGCATGAATGTGGTTTTAACCGACAGAGATTACGAAGATAATCTTCCTAAGGTGGATGAAAATTCGTTGGTAGTGATAGTCACACGCTGTCATCCAACAGATAAGGCGCTTGTGAAACGGTACGCAGGGTCAGAGGCAGCATATGTCGGAATGATAGGAAGCAAATCGAAGCGGAAAAAATTATTCGGAGAATTAGAAAAAGAAGGTGTACCAAAAGAAGAGCTCGATAAGGTTCACTCTCCTATCGGTATTCAGATCGGTGGAAAGGAGCCCATGGAGATCGCCGTCAGCATTCTTGCTGAAATAGTGAAAGTTAAAAATGAGCTATTCGAATAATCTGGTAGTTTTTCGCGGCGCCGGTGAACTTGCGTCGGGCGCTATTCGCAGACTAATACTCGCAGGATTTCCTGTTATTGCCCTTGAAACAGAGAAACCGTTGTGTATCCGAAGAACGGTTTCCTTCGCCACAGCTGTGTATGAGAGCGAGGCAGAAGTGGAGGGTGTTAGAGGAAAATATTTTAAAGAGAGAGTTGATGCTCTGAATGGAGCAAAAGATGGAATCGCCGCTATCATCATTGATCCTGATGGAGCTGCGATCCGTGAGCTTTCTCCGTCTGTTTTGGTTGACGCACGTATGCTGAAAAAGAATTCGGATATTTCAAGAGAATCGGCTCCCGTTGTAATAGCGTTAGGCCCCGGATATAGGGCATCTGAAGATGTCCATTATGTAGTTGAAACATCTCGTGGACACGATCTCGGCAGAGTGATCTCGGAGGGTGCGGCATTGCCCGATACAGGAGTTCCGGGAGAGTTGGGCGGTGAAACGGCGAAACGTGTTTTGCGCGCTCCGGTCAGTGGGGAATTTATTCCTACCATGAAATTGGGTGATATGGTCTCAGCCGGAGATGTTGTCGGGGAAGTGAACGGAGCTGAAATCAAGTCAGAGCTTAATGGATTACTTCGAGGTCTGCTCTATGATGGAGTAATGGTTTCAGAAGGGATGAAGATAGGAGACGTTGACCCTCGTGGAAACAGAGATTTCCTGCATAGCGTCTCTGACAAAGCGAACTCGATTGCCGGTGGAGTGATGGAAGCCGTTTTTAGGGGAATAGGCTAATGCAAAGAATACTCTTTCATCGGCCTCTCGTTACTATTAAGTTTGATAGCAATTATGCTTAAATAATTAAAATTTTGATTTGAAAGGAACAGACAGATGGGGATGACACTCACAGAAAAAATACTCGCAAATAAATCGGGGAACTCTACAGTAAAACCCGGGGATATAATATTTGCTCAAGTCGATTTCTCAATGGCGACAGATATCGCTTCGCCGATAACTATACAGGTATTTGAGCAATTGAACAGAGATAAGGTTTTTGACCCGGACAAGATAGCATTGGTAAACGATCATCTGACTCCGGCAAAGGATATTGCTGCCGCCGGTTTCAGTAAAATGATGAGAGAATTCGCGAAGAAGTATGGTATCAAACATTATTATGAAGTTGGTCGTTCTGGTATCTCTCATGTGATCCTCCCTGAAGACGGATTGGTTGCGCCTGGGGATATAATCGTAGGCGCTGATTCGCATTCGACTACATACGGGGCATTTGGTGCTTTCGGTACCGGGATGGGGGCGACCGATATCGCCTGCGCATGGGCTGAGGGTGAAGTATGGCTTCGTGTTCCCGAGACGATAAAGATAGAATTCAAGGGGACGATGCCAAAATATGTTATCGGCAAAGATCTTGTTCTGCTTGTATGTCGCGACCTCGGGATGGAAGGAGGAACTTACAAAGCCCTTGAATATTGTGGCGAGACAGTTGAAAATATGACGATGGAAGACAGGCTGACACTGACCAATATGGCTATAGAAGCGGGCGCTAAGAACGGCGTTATAAAAGCCGATGAGACTACGATGAAATATTTGGAGGGCAGGCTGCAGAGAGATGATTATAAAATTTTTGAATCCGACGAAGACGCGGTGTATCATAGTCTCTTGGAGTATGACGTGTCTGATATGGAACCGCAAGTCGCTCTGCCGTTTCTTCCAAGTAACGTAAAACCGATATCGGAAGTAGAACCGAGAAAGGTCGATCAGGTTATGATAGGATCATGCACGAACGGTCGTTACTCCGATTTTGAGCTGGTGGCTGAAGTTCTCGGCGACAGGAAGTTTTCAAAAGACATAAGGACGCTTATTTCACCTGCTACAACCGAGATATACAATAAAATGATTAAATCAGGGCTATCTTTGAAATTCTCGGAAGCGGGAGCCGCTATAACTACACCTGGATGCGGAGCGTGTATCGGCGCTCATCTTGGCGTTATGGGTGAAAATGAAGTGGGCGTTTTCACTACAAATAGGAATTTCCCCGGCAGAACAGGAGCAAGGAGTGCGGAAATCTATCTGACGAACCCTGCAGTCGCCGCCGCGACCGCGATTATGGGTCGAATAACCGATCCAAGAGAGTTAGATTAAAACCTGTATAAGTGGTGCTATTATTAGTTTATGAATTCTGACCAGCGGGTCGGAATTGAATCTATCTCCCGTTCAATCCTATTAGTTCACGAACCGTAAGAAACCGGTAACCTCGCTCTCTAAGCCGGTCAATTATAATAGAAACCGCGGCAATTGTCTGGCTGCGATCTACCGTTCCGAATGTGCCGCTGTCGTGCAGTATAATGATAGAACCGGGTTTGATGCGGCTCAGTACTCGTTCTACAATCTTGTCTATCCCCGGTTTGTATGGATCTCTGGGATATACTTCTCCTACCACTGTCCTCATACCACTTTCGCCGATCGCATCCAACATAGAAGGAGTGAAAAGTCCCATCGGAGGTCTAAAATAAATAGGCATAGTGCCGACAGTTTTTTCAATCAAGGCAGAAGTAGATTCAATCTGACGCTTGACATAGCTCTTACTGTAAAGAGGGAGGAAAGAATGTTTGAACGAATGGTTTCCTATTTCATGTCCCTCCGAGTGAATACGTTTAACAATTTCGGGATACTTCTCCACATGCTTGCCGAGCAGGAAAAACGTTGCCTTGGCTTCTTTGCGCGCAAGAATGTCAAGTAACTGAGGAGTATATGTTTCGTTCGGACCGTCATCGAAAGTGAAAGCGACAACTTTTTCATCTGTGTCAACGGACCAGACGACGCGATCAGAAATTAGATGCCCGTACTTTTCAAACATTATTATGTCCGTATAATATGACAGAGCGTAAAAAGTTGTTGGAAAAGCAACTATCGCGGAGATCAGAAATAAAGTTCTGATTTTCCACCTCTTCCAATTTTGAAATGGTATCAGACGCATTTTTCAACCCGATTGATTAATCACTTTCAGATAGTCTTCCTTAAAGAGGTCCAAACGTCTGATGATACTCCTCCGTTCAAGTTGCAGTTTTTTAACAATATGCTTATTCGTAAGAAGCGTAAGAGATAAATTCCACATCCGCCAGCGGTATCTCAACTTTTTCATGTAAGCAAGTGACGCAAACCCTATAAACGGGAGTGTAAGGAGGAACGAAAGAGCTATGAATGGGGTGAAATACGCATAAACGAGGAAGGTTTCGATTGAGTAGTAGAGCAAAAATCCAATTCCGCCTCCTATCATAAGTGCGGATGAAGTTTTTGTTTCATCGTAGCCGACTTTCTTACCGATATACTCGGCGAATTTGTACGGAATATAGTTAGTCAGCATACCTATGACCCAAATAGGGAAACCGATGATACTCCAAAAAATAATCTTCCAACTTCGTCTGCCTACATTGGCCTTTTTCAGATTGCGCTGAAGTTGTGAATCATGCAAATTAAGATTGTCTATTTTTAGTATATAATTTTTTACATCTTTCATGAGAGCATTAACGCCGTCAGGGTTTTTCTCCATATAATAAGTCACTGCATCAGCGAGTTGCTGACTAAGAAACATATCTTTAAAGATATCGCTTTTTGACTGAAGTTGCTCATCCTCATCAAGATCCACTTTTAAATTTGCCTTATAAATTTTTTCAAGATCAGTTACAAAGTCATTATATTCACTCTTTTTTACGTTAACAGTGAGTTTAACAAGTTCATCGGATATCCTGTCAGTTAGCTTATGAACGCCCTCATACTCGTCTTTTTCATAGATATCCTTAAATTCGGAAATAGGAATCGCTCTGCCGAAATTAAGCAATACTTTGCTCCTGAAGCGGTGACGGGCTGTGAAGTAAAGTCCGAGGGGAATGATGGAGAGATCAAGATTGAAATCATTTTGTTTTTCAGCGCCGAGTGCGATACGGGCAGTCCCGGTTTTCAGTTTGAGTACCTTTCGATCGGTCTGACTCGTGCCTTCGGGGAAGATCCCGATACATTTACCCTCTTCCAAGATTTTATACGCCGCCCGGAACATATCTTCATTATTTTCCATCTTTTCGGGATTGTCCTCGCGCCGATAAACAGGAATAATTCCCATCGCAAATAGGAATTTCGATTTTATGCTGTTTGAGAAAAGGCCCGAATGACCGATATAATGTATCTTGCGAGGCGTTTTTACCGCAACGACCAAGGCGTCCATGATACTCGATGGATGGTTTGCCGCAATTATCAGAGGACCTTCCTTTGGAATATACTCATCACGATGAACTTCCACTTCGTCAAAGAACAATTCGATGGCGAATTTGATTATAAGTTTTATGAGATTGTAAAATATCATCTTCTAAAATGGTGTAGCGTGAATATAAGCAGGGGGCGGAGTATTTCAAAACGCATTTAAATAATTAATATTAAACGATAAGGAACACATAAAAAATATCGAATCACAAAAGTATTGACACTTTTCGGCTTGGGTTATACTTTTACGGCGTTCTGATGTAATAAAGGTGATGAAAAAGGATGGAGAGACATATAAAATATCGGATAGGAAACACGCTTGAGAAAAGCTACGCAGCTGTATTTATAGGAATAAAGAAGATAAACAGTGTTAGACATTTCAGGATTGCCTCACGCAGTCTATAATCAGGAAACTATTACAACATTAATTAGTAAAAGAAGAGTAGTTTAAGGATGAAACTCGTTATAGCTACCAGAAACGAAGATAAACTTATAGAAATTAAGGAAATATTTGAAGGGAGCAGTTTTGAACTCAGTTCGTTGAGCGAGTTTCCTCAAGCGCCTGAAGTTGAAGAAACCGGTGATACTTTATTAGAGAATGCCTTATTGAAAGCAGAAAGTGCCGCGAAGGCAACGGGGCTACCGGCATTAGCGGATGATACGGGTCTTTTCGTTGAAGCGTTGGATGGAGAGCCGGGTGTGCGGTCTTCACGTTATGCGGGAGAAAATGTATCATACGAAGAAAACCGCGAATTGCTTTTGGAGAACTTGAATAACGTCCCAAAAGCAGAGCGTACGGCGAAGTTTGTAACGGTTGCAGTATTTGTAGATGAGATTGGACATATAAAAGCAGAGGGAGAAGTGGTGGGATTGATAACAAGCGAACCGAGGGGGACCAACGGGTTCGGCTATGATCCCCTCTTCCAATCAATATATTCGGAGAAGACGTTCGGAGAATTGTCGCGATCAGAAAAAAGAGCATTTAGCCACAGGGGAAAAGCATTCGAGGAGATGCTGCGAATATTGGATACCAAGTTTATAAAATAAGAATAGGAGGGACTATAGAGAAATAATGATACGATGAGTGCGACATAAAAGCCGCATTCAAAAAAAATGAATAAAAATATTAAAAACAACAACAAAAGCGGCAAACGGAGATTCTTTACTGAGTGTCGCTGTTATATAATACTGTTGGTTCTGTCCATGCTTCAGGTTCCGGCGCTTCTTGCACAGGAAAATGAACAGTTATCAATCTATCCTATCCCCGGATTTGTTCCGCTGTTCAAAGAGAGTTTTCAAGCGCTATACTGGTCTCCTCACGATTCTAATATTGTGATCGATGGCGCTATACTGCCTTTAAAATCACCCTTGATCAAATCGACAGTAAAGATGGATTCTTCCGGAACATATTTTATATTTCGAAGAACGTATCGGGGGAAAGATATTCAGGCTCCGACCATCATAAGCCGATCGGATTATTATTTGCTCGCCAAGGATCATACTTTTTTAGAATTTTGGACGGAAAGATTAGAGGAAGTGATAAGACGAGAGAGAGAAGCGGGACGTGGAGGGGCTATCGAAATCGTCGGCGGAACGATTGCGGGACAGGACGTAGCGCTGCGGGTGACCGGTAATATCAATATAAAAGGTGGTATTCGAAACGAAAGCAGGAGTACGGTCGCCCTGAATTTTGCAGAGAACCAGAACACTTCCTTTAAGCTTGACCAAAAGCAACAATTCAACATTGAAGGAACAATTGGTGATAAGATAAGCTTGCTTGTCGACCAGGATTCCGAAAGGGATTTTGAGTTTGAAAACGCATTAAAAATTCATTACGTAGGAAATGAAGATGAAATCATTAAACGAATAGACGCAGGCAACATCGATCTCTCTCTTCCGGGAACTCAATTTGCCGTATCGGGTGGGCGCAATCAAGGCTTATTCGGGTTAAAATCACTAATGAAGATCGGTGGTATGGAAATTACATCAATTGCGAGCGTTGAAAGAGGAAAAAAACAAAAGCTGACATTGGATGGCGGAGCGACTTCACAGGTGAAAAGGATAGACGATTATGGTTATATGAGAAACACATATTTCTTTCTCGATTATTTCTATAGAAATAGTTTCTATCCAACTATAGAAACTTTATTCCGCGCTAAACCTGCGAACAGGAGAATTCAAAATATAGAGGTTTATCTGACTGCCGGAGGCACTGAAACAGGAAGCTTCGAGGCGATAGCCGTACCCGATCCGAATTCCCCAGAGCAAATTGAAAATTTTGAAGATTTCGGAGGTATAAAGCAGCGATTCAAACGATTGATAAAAAATATAGATTACGAAGTAAGCGAAAATCACGGCTTCATCAGAATGAATTCATATATGAGCAAGGATGATGTTCTTGCGGTAAGCTATATCGATTTTGGAGGAGATGTCTACGGTGGACAAAGTGTGACTCTTGAAGGAGACACTGCCGAATTGGCTGTATTGAAACTCATAAAGGGTCGGAATCCATTCCCTTCAGATACAACATGGAATTTGGAATTCAAAAATATCTATTATCTCGGAGCAACAAATATAAACAATGAGGGATTCGAATTAAAAATCGTCGATGACCGTTCCTCAGGAGAGCCGCAAGAGAGAAATTCAGAGGGCATAAATTTTCTTCAGTTATTCGGTCTTGACTCCCTTGATGTTAACGGTAAATCACAACCAGACGAAATTTTCGATATAGACAGTGACGCTATAATCAATTTACAACGAGGAGAGTTATGGTTTCCGGCTCTGAGACCGTTTTATACTCCAAAGGCATTAGACTCGAGTTTTTACAGTCAGGCTATTTATGACAAGACCATACCGACAGAACGGCAAGCCGCAAGCAAATTTAAAATTATTGTCTCTTATAAAAATCGCTCATCTACAATAAGCCTCGGTTTAAACTTTATTGAGGGAAGCGAAGAGGTTACATTGGACGGTGTAGTGCTCAATAGAGGATCAGACTATACTATAGAAACTTTCACGGGGCAGTTGACCCTTCTAAAGGAAGGCGCCACCGATCCGGGAGCCAACTTGGAAATAAAATACGAAAATAATCAGCTCTTTCAATTGGACAAGAAATCACTTTTGGGAACGAGGGCGGAGTATCGCTTTGGGGAGAATTCATTTTTCGGTGGAACATTTCTTTATTACAGCAAGAGTACAATAGACCGGAAGGTGAGAGTCGGTGAAGAACCGATACGAAATATGCTGTGGGATTTTAATGGTAAATATTCGGCGAAACCTAATTTTATCTCAAGGGGCGTGAATGCTCTTCCCTTAATTAAAACCAATCAACCTTCTTCGTTCAGCATGGAAGGCGAGATCGCAAGGATAATTCCGAATCCTAACACACTGAACAGTTCTGAAACGGGTGACAATCAGGGAGTAGCATATTTAGATGATTTTGAAGCAAGTAAGAGAATCACATCTCTGACTATAACGCGAAAACATTGGTATAAAGCATCTCCTCCGGATTTTAAGACGGATGATGAGAGAGCATACACCTACTGGTACAATCCATTTGACCGTGTGTTAACCACAGATATTTGGAAGGACAGGGATACCGGAAATCAGGCGGGAAATCTGTTCACTGACGTACTGAACATAGTCATCGATACAGAAAAAAACCAGAGAGATGTAGCAGATAGCACCATTGCTCAAGAGCAACGATGGGGAGGCGTTATGAGAGCGCTCCCCGCGAGTTTTTTCGACCAAACCCAGACCAAATTTATTGAGATATGGATTAGAGGTAGCAATGGACAGGTCAATTTGGATATCGGCCATATTAGCGAAGATGCAAATGATGACAACATATACAATACGGAAGATATACCTGTGGCCGGAACTATCGGTAACAATATAGTTGATGAAGGTGAGGATACAGGACTCGACGGATTGGCTGACGAGGATGAGGAGGGCTATGATCCGGACTCTAATCCGGATCCAAATGCGGATAATTGGATTTTTGATTCCAACATCAGACCGCTCGATTATCGTAGAATAAACGGAACAGAGGGAAACCAGAATGATGAAGGAGGGAGAATCCCTGACAGTGAGGACCTCAACAGGAACACATTTCTTGACACGAGAAGCGATTATTTTGAGTACTCGTTCTGGCTTGATGGCAGAGACGATCATCTCGTTGCAGGAGGGGATAAAAAAAACTGGCGCCTTTTCCGGCTACCGATAAATTCATACAATTATAAATCAGGCGCAAACGTTAATTTTCAAAATATACAATACGTTAGAGTTTGGGTAACAGGTCTAACAGGTGAGAAACTTGTTCAGATAGCGACTATTGAAATGGTCGCGAATGAGTGGCAGGAGTTAGGAGTAAAACGTAAAGGTTTTTCCGAGTTTGACAAGGAAGATTCCGCCTTTGCAATTACGGTGGTGAATACGGAAGATAACAGCGATATCTATGACGGAAAGAGAGCGAATGGAGACCCGAGTCTCCAACCTCCTCCTGGAGTTGAGGGAGTTGAAGACCGGATAACAAGGGTAAGAGCGAAAGAACAATCGTTAGTTCTAAAATTTGATGATCTACCTCCGGGAGCTATCGGAGCAGCAAGGAAGGTATTTTTCAACGAGCAGGATATAATAAGATACGGAAAGCTCAAGATGTTTGTTCACGGTGATAAACATTTCGGCAAAGACAGCTCTTCGGTAGAGTTTTTCATGAGGTTAGGGCGAAATGATGACAGTTACTATGAGATATCGGAACCGGTTTATCCAGGGTGGGACGAACGGAATTTTATCGAGATCGACTTGGATCTGTTGACGCGGCTGAAACTGCAAGAAGGAGACTCATTCAACATCGGGCAAGGGAAAAAGGTACGAATAGTAAATTCTCCATCCTTAACGAGACTTCGACAGATTGTAGTCGGAATAAGGAATAAACATAAGGTGGCGCCGATATCAGGTCAGATCTGGCTTGATGAACTTCGTGTGTCTGAAATCAGCAGAGAAGGAGGAATCGCGGCGCGCGGAAGCGCAACACTCAAAATTGCCGACATTGGAAACGTGAGTTTTAGTGTAACAAAGCAAGATGCCGATTTTCATCGAATCCAAGAAAAAATCGGTAAGGCGGGTGGAAGAGTGGAAAATTTTTCGTATAGGTTCAACAATACATTTCAATCGAACAAACTCCTGCCTTCTCGATGGGGACTTGCAATTCCGATATCCTTTAACATAAGCCGTTCTGTTAAGACTCCCAAATACCTTCCGGGGACAGATATTAGGGTACAGGGAGCTGCTCCCGATTCTATTAAAAATCTTAATCTCCAAAAGACCTTTAAAATATCGTTCAAGAAGAACAGCAAATCACGCTCAAAGCTCATAAAATACAGCTTGGATAAATCTTCGGCCAATTTAAATATTGTAAATAAAAACGGGAGCAGCAACCAAATTGCAAAGAAATTTTCAACTGGATACAATGGAGGATATGCTTATAATTTACCTATAAAGCGTAAATCAAAAATAAAGCCATTTTTCTGGGTTAGACCCCTTCCCTGGCTTGGTAAGAAAATAGGAGATGAAAAATTTAATTATTATCCGAATTCGCTTAACTGGAATATAAAAGCGACCGAATCGAAGAGTAATAATGTTCCACGTCGCGGAGTTCCAACAGAATCCTATAAATTTAACATGGTAAGGGGCTTCAAAACGGGCTTTCCTATATTTAAATCGGTAACTCTCAATTATGGAAGGGGATGGACAAACGATCTAAGTGAATTGAGACAGAGAAAATCTGATCTGTTTTCAGGGGATTTCGGAATTCTCACGAATGGAAATGAAAATTTCTCGACAAAGTGGAATCCCAAAATTTTCGACTTTATGTCAACAAGCTTTGGCTACAGTAGTACGTATCGACTTCAGATTCAGAGGGTAGACACATTGAGTAGAAACAATGTGAGCAGTCAAAATCAGTTTAACGCGAATTTAAATTTTAATCTGAAGAAATTCATGTCAATATTCGCCAAAGAGGATACTAAGCCTAAAAAAGGAAAGAGTAAAAAACGGTCAAGCCGGCGCTCGACGAGAGGTAGAGGGAAGAAATCCCAAAAAGACGAAACAAGCAAAAAGCAAAAAAATAATCCAACTATCGGCGAACTCTTGACATCACTTTCGAAAAAATTACAACCGGTGAATTTTACTTATTCTAAAAACAAAAACATATCAAACCCCGCCTTGTTAGGAGAACCGGGATATGCTTATAAATTAGGTTTCACCGAGGATCCAAATGTAGAAAGAGATCCACGTGTTGTTGCTGAAGACCGGAAGGGAGAAACAACTAATTTTTCTACTCGAAGCGGACTGAATATAAGCCGGAATTTTACAGTCAATTTATCCTACAGTCAAAACGAACGAAGAAATCGAACTTCTTCAAGTAATTTGAATATAACGAAGACGAGAGATTTTTTCCCGATAGGCGTAACAGGAAGAGACGGTTTCCCTTTTCCAAACTGGAACTTTCGATTGTCGGGTCTTGAGAAACTACCGATATTTACTAAGTTTACTAAAAGCGTGAGCCTTGAGCATGGGTTCGGAGGGAAGGAAAATAAAAAGGGATTGGAGACCATCAGATTTATACAAGAAACAAATACGGATTCTATATCAATGGAGATAACGGGTGTGGATTATTCTAAATCATGGCAACCGCTTGTAGGTATGACCTTTAATTTCAAAAAGAATATTTCTGCTACATTCAGGTATAACAAATCATCATCAATATCAAATTATTTCGGTGGAATAAGAGAAGGCACTCAACTTCAAAATACATCTAATATTTCTTTAACCGCAAACTACTCCAGACGTGGAGGGCTCAATATTCCTCTTGTTTTCTTAAAGGATTTAAAACTCGATAACCAGGTATCGTTCTCCCTGACCTATGATAACGGTAAGAGTGAAACGCTTACGAGAACAGGTTCAACTGAAGGAGAATTCGCTCCTATTAATCTCTCCAGAAGATGGAGCTTAAATCCGCAAATGACTTACTCTTTCAGCTCTAAATTGAATGGAGGTGTATTCTTTGAATTCGGAAAGACAGAGACAATACAGGGCTCTACAAGTTTTAGGGATTTTGGCGTCACGGTGAACATTGCTATCAGGGGGTAATTATTTGAAGTTATCAGTCTCAGCAATGCTTAGTTTTCTATTTGTTCTGATCCTGTTTTCCTGCGGCGGAAATAAACCGGATTTTGATGGAGACAGCGCATTTGGCTATCTCGTAAAACAGTGTGATTTCGGTCCTCGAAATCCTGGTTCGAGGGGTCATAAAAATACGCTTAATTATTTGTTAACTGAAATGAGAACTTTTGCGGACAGTGTAAAGGTTCAAAAATTCACCCATTTTGATAACGGAACGGGTGAATCGCTTGAATTGACAAATATCATCGCATCATTTGGAGTTTATGATGCTAATCGGGTTTTGTTAGCGGCTCATTGGGATACAAGACCACGTTCGGATCAGGATATAGTTCCCTCGAAAAGAAATCAGCCGCTACTTGGCGCAAACGACGGTGCAAGCGGAGTAGCTGTGTTATTAGAGCTGGCGAAAGTATTTAGTGAAAACCCTCCTCCTATCGGTGTCGATCTGATTCTCTTTGATGGCGAAGATTTCGGAGAAGAGGGCGACTTAGACAGGTACTTTCTCGGTTCGAGACATTTCGCAAAGAACTTCACGGGGCAAAAACCAAAGTGGGCGATTATTATAGATATGGTCGGGGACGCTGAACTCGAGCTGCCGATAGAACGGTATTCTTTTGAGCGAAATAAGAAATTGGTCGAAAAAGTGTGGGATGCGGCAGAGAGAGCAGGAGCGTCACAGTTCAAGCGAAGATTGGGAAGCTATGTTCAAGATGATCATCTTATGCTATACGAATATGCCGGTATCGCAGCGATAGATATTATTGATTTTGATTATGTCCGCGGCGGTATAAATCTCTGGCACACATCCCTTGATACCCCGGAGATGTGCAGTCCTGCAAGCCTCGCCGCGGTCGGAAGGACGCTGATAGAGCTTATTTATGAATAGCCGACTAATCATCATAATTTCATCTGAACAAATAAATCAGTATATTACCGCTTGTTGATTTATTAAAATTGAATATTAAAACAGATGTCATTGAGAGAAGATATAGCAGGTTATGCGCTCACTAAATTTTCCCGTAACAAGGGGAAGAAGAGATCTCAACTCTCTATCGGCAGAAGCATAGAGAAGAGTTCAGGCGTTTTACTCTGCCTGCCGGAAGATCATAACCAATTCAGGATTGCAAGGTATGTATTCAAAGGGGTGCTGGAGTCCCCCGTTTCAAAACGTATAACCGTGCTAATGCATGAAAGTGTTGAAGCGGATTATCGAATAAAAAGTAACGCTCGTAAAATCGTGATAAGAGAGACCGATCTCGGATTTTGGAAAATCCCCAAACCTTCATGGATAATTGAACAGGGGTTTTCTACCTATGACTTGATAGTGGACCTTAACACAAATTATCATTTATACGCAGCATATCTGTCGATGAAATTGGGAGACGGACTGATCATAGGCTTTGCATGGGAAGGCGCGGATGAGTTTTATAATGTGCTGCTTGAAATGAAAGAAACCAATTCGAGTTTAGAGAATACTTACAGAACCATAAGGGATGAATATACTAACCTGATACCGCTTGAAAATCTGAAACTCTCAAGCAGGGCGAAATAGTTGAACGGATACACTAACCCGGCAAAGGAGCTATTGGGAATCCTATGATATTGGCGCTGTTCGAAGATGAATTTGCAAGGAACTTGGACCCTTTGGTGCATCTACGCCCTGTCTACGATTTGAAGTTCGGGATTCGTTCGATCAGGGAAAAATATCAGCGGATTTTTGGAGATGAGTTCACAGCTTTGCACTGTCGCGCTGAATTAGCTTTGGTGATGGCGGACCGAAATCCAAAAGCCGAAATAAATACTTATTCAGCAGATAAATACATTTTCATTAACGGACGTTCTGTTATTGCGGAAAAAGAGTTAGAAAAAATCAGTTCCGATGAAGACTTGCTTTATACTAATAACGGGAAGATCGCGGCAGCCGTTTTGACCGGCGATAATCTTAAAAAAATCAGAGCAGCGGGAGGCAAATTACTAAGCAGAGAAGATTTTCCAGATCTAAATGAAAAGGCAATAAAATGCTTATGGCTGGATTATCCATGGGAGCTGTTTCTCGGAAATGGAAATGAGATAGAAAGAGAATTCGAAGGTCCGAAGATGAAGGGTAATCTATACGACGGTGCAGTTGTTTTAAACAGCGACATGATATCGGTCGGTGAGGGAGTTAAAATTAAACCTGGAACCGTTCTCGATGCCGAGGAGGGACCGATCATAATTGCTCCGGGTGTTCATATCATGTCGAATTCCGTTATACAGGGACCTGTCTATATCGGGGAGAACAGTGTTATAAAAGCGGGGGCGAGAATTTACGGAAGCACGTCTATCGGCGAGGAGTGTAAGGTCGGCGGGGAAGTCAGTAATTCAATAATTCACTCCTACTCGAATAAGCAGCATGATGGCTATTTGGGAAATTCTTATATAGGCAAGTGGGTTAACTTGGGCGCCGACAGCAACAACAGCGATCTTAAGAATAATTATCGGAAAGTAAAATTTTATGTCGATGGAAAAATCATAGACACGGGTACAATACATTGCGGACTGGTCATGGGAGATCATACCAAAGTAGGGATCAACACCATGTTCAACACGGGAACTAACGTTGGAACTGCGTGTAATATTTATGGAGGAGGATTCCCGCCTAAGTTTATTCCTTCATTTTCTTGGGGAGGCGCTGACGGTATGACAGAGCATATCTTGGAGAAAGCAGTCGATACGGCAGCGCGGGTGATGGATAGGCGAGAAATCAGGTTGGCTTCAGCAGAGCTCGATTTACTTAATAGCCTGTTTGATAGAACTGCGGCGGAACGCAATAAGGCATTTTCAGCCTAATGGAGTTACCTGACGCAGGCATAGTCCTTATAGCATCGGCATCTGCTACAGCGTTTTTGCATGCCGTAATTCCGGATCATTGGCTGCCCTTCGTACTCGTCGGCAAGGCGCAAGGTTGGTCTAAGGGAAAGACTCTTTCCTATTCTGCTTTATCTGCCACCTTGCATGTAGTAGTATCGATCGCATTGGGCACATTAGGTTATATAATCGGAATAGCGTCGGCTTCGTCAATTGGAGAAAATATAGAATCGGTCATAGGTATAAGTCTTTTATTATTCGGAATATTATATTCCGCATGGGGATTGAAGTCACAAGGGGGATCTCTTCACATCGGGCATTCACACGGACCACACTCGCATGAAGACGACCTGAAGGGAAAGAAAGGAAATATAACCGGTTGGGGATTGGCATTGGTCATGGGTCTTAATCCATGTGTTGTGGCGCTGCCTGTGATCTCTGCTACAGTGTCTAAAGGATTAATCGTAATGTTGCTCGCTTCAGCGGCGTTTGCCATAACAACAATTCTTCTGCTTGTCGGGCTGACCTCTCTGGGGCTTCTGACTTCTTACAAATTTAAATTTAAATTCCTTGAGAAATACGGAGAGGTTCTGTCCGGGATAATTCTATCTCTTACTGGCATTGCGTTTTTAATCTGATGGAAATCAATGCTATATCGTAGAACAGTATATGAACTAACTATCTGAATTTGTAATAAAATAAGTCAAAACATTTATTCGGAAATTTCGTAATTATTAAAGTTGTGTAAATTATGGTGAAAGTATTAATGAAATCTGTCGATGATGGCGGAGTTACCAAGAGAATTGCTTCAGCTCTATTAAAAGCAAATATCCCTCTATTGCTGTCAATGATGCTGTCATCATTCGCTTTTGGGAACAATCCTGTAGAATCCACAACCGTGCATGGTACAATTACAGACGCTTCTACGGGTGAATATGTCTATGGTGCAAATATATTTTTGAGAGGAACTACAATAGGTACGGTAAGTAACATTGAAGGGTTCTATTCGATGCCTAATATACTGCCGGGGGAATATACGCTTATAGTTACCTTCATAGGATTTTCCAAACATGAGGAGAGTTTTGAGCTTAGAAAAGGAAAATCTTTACGCATGGACGTCGATCTCTCCCCAGTAGATTTAGAGGGTGAAACTGTAATTGTGACAGACGAGCTCTCCGAATTCGAACATAATATTAATATATCAACAATTTCGATTAGTCCGAGGCAGATAAAATCGCTTCCCAGTATTGGAGAGGTCGACCTGTTCAGGGCGCTGCAATTTCTGCCCGGCGTTGCGGCACAAAACGATTATTCATCAGGATTGATAGTGAGAGGCGGAAACACCGATCAGAATCTGATTTTGTTGGATGGAATAACAGTATACAATCCTTCTCACTTGGGCGGGTTTTTCTCGACATTCATCACGGAGGGGCTTCGTGAAGCGGAACTGATGAAGGGAGGTTATTCTGCGGAATACGGGGGCAGGCTATCATCTGTGCTCGATATCAAAACGAAGGACGGTAATAATAAACGGTTTGCCGGCTCTGCCGAAATTAGTCTTGTTTCTTCAAAGTTATTGCTTGAAGCGCCGATAGGAAATGGAGGTTGGCTATTCGCGGGCAGGAGAACTTATATAGATAAGGCATTGGACGCATCACGAAAGCTGGGGATAAGTGATTTCGAATTTCCTTATTATTTTTATGATCTACAGGCAAATATTTATCAAGATCTATCGCCAAACGACCGGTTACGGATATCCGCGTATTATGGAAATGATGTGCTTGATTGGGAGGAAGCAACGGCAAATATTGATTGGGGAAACAGAACGATCTCCACACGATGGAGACATCTGTTCAGCGACCGGTTGTTTTCAACATTTATGATAGCCCGAAGTAAGTTTTCCGCTCACTTCAATCTTGGGGGAGAAGATGCTTTCCGCGGGGTCGACAGAGTTCGGGACTGGACTGCAAAGGGCGACTTAACATATTTTAGAACTGAGGATCATGAGATAAGCTTCGGCACAGAACTCAAAGATCTGAAAGTTGAATTTTTTCAGAGTTTTGACCATTTAGAGGTTGTACGAATAGACCAAAGTCCTAAATTCTTTGCGTTTTATGTAAATTCAAGATTGTCTCTTCCGGGTTGGGTGATACAAACAGGGTTAAGGTCAACCTACTACAATGATTCAACCGATAAATTGACATTCTCTCCGCGAGTCTCAATAAAAAAAGTTATAAGCAATTTTAATGCGTTCAATTTTTCTGTAGGCAGGTATTATCAATATATCTATACATTCAACGATGAATTTTCATTCCAGATAATCGACCAATGGTTTGCGATAGATAAGTCGGTGCCCAATCAGTATGCAGACCAGATAATGTTCGGCTATGAGACTACTTTTTCCGGCTTTGACCGGGTAACGATAGAATCGTATTATAAGAAAATGAACAATCTGTTGGTAGGAAGACCGGTATTTGCGGCATTTGATGAACGATTGATCAATCCTTCCGTGGCAGATGTGTTCGAAGTAACCGAAGCAGATGCATTTGGTTTCGAACTGTTTTTTGAAAAAAGGGTGGGCGCGATAAACGGAAATTTCTCATATGCTCATTCTTATGTCATTAAGCAGATTGCAGACGAACCAAGGTATTGGGCGAATTGGGACAGAAGGCATACACTTAAGGGAGTAATGAATTATCACAAATCCAAATCGACTCAGTTTGGATTTAGCTGGGTTTACACCACAGGATTTCCGTTTACTCAACAGTTGGGAACTTACGCATACTGGGAACCTGAATACCGGCAACCTGATTATGACCTGATACCGGGATCGAGAAATAACTCGCGGCTGCCGTATAATAACAGAATCGACTTCAGTATTACTAAGCATAAAAAAATTAAGGGAGCTAAGGTAGATTATTATCTTCAGATAATTAATGTATTAAATAGGAAAAACATATTCGCGGTCAGCTGGGAAATAGAAGATACAGAGGATGGACAGATTGCTGAAAGAAATGATTTTAGGGGTATCCCATTGTTTCCCACTATTGGAATTAGGATGGAATTTTGAGTAGAAAGAATATAATGGTTCTGATAATTTTATTGACCAGTTCAATCGGTCTGCTCTCATGTGAATCGATAATTGACTTGCCCGATCCGGTGAAGTTTGAAGAGAAGATCGTTTTAAACGGTAATCTCGTCTTAGGGAGCTCAAATGTTCTTATCCGATTGGATGTTGCTACCGCGATTGAAGAAAATTTTGATTCGCTAAGCACGGCGCTGAGTGGCGCGATCGTGATATTAAAGTACGATTCTACCGAGCTGACGCTTGCCGAGACCACACCGGGCAAGTATGAATATTCGGATAACTCCTTCCGAATAACACCCGGAAAGTCATACACGATTGAAGCATCATATAACGATCTCACTACTATTTCAGCGACTACCATAGTCCCTTATCCTATTAAGATAATAGAGATGTCGCCAATAATAAATTCAGGCGATTCTCTTACTTATATACCGGCAAGCGACACGGCGCAATTTCTCGATCCTTACCTCTTTTCCTTTAAGGTAAAGTCAACAGTTGACGGAGAATTTCCATCGATAATACGACTCGTGAACAGGGCATTAGAACCAAGTAAGGAAACTATGATAACCGAAGACAATGAATTGAAAGCATTTCTTTTCAAATGGAACGGCATCGGAGATGACAGCGATGAAGATATTAACAGAAGAATACATACTCGAAACAGAATAATCTTCAACAGTGTTGATCCCGACGCGGAATATAAGATGGGCTGGATCTATTACACCTTTTATGGTTGGCAGTCTTTTGAAGTCTATGCCCTCGACCGGGCATACTATAATTATCATATCAGGAACATAGAGGATGCTCCTACCGATCCTAACTATCTTCCGGAAAGTAACGTCATCGGCGGATATGGGCTACTGTTTTCTTCCTATCGGGTAAAAATCGACTTTTTTCTTAAACGTCCGTAAAACAGTCACAGCTGGCATGCTACTCGAAAAACATTAACAAAAGTATCTAAACTTTTAAAACTGCCTAAAATAGCCGTATTTAGGGGCTTTTAACGCTAATTGGGCGCTATTTCTTATCAATTTGAGGCAGTCTCCTCATTAATGTTCAGTTTAATTCCAGCTGTCCGATAATTTACTATGAAGGGAATAAATGAATAAAATGACGAAAAACAAAAACATAATGATATTGATGGCAAACCCGGAGGGCGAGGAGTTTCCATTGATTATCGAGGATCTGATTCCCCTACATAATTCATCAATGAAGATAAAAAATGAGATTGAAGAACCGAGCCGGGAGGATTTTGATAGGGCTGTTGCATTGATTTGGATGGCTCTGATAGAGGATTCGGAGAACTCAGCAGTGGATACAGCTACAAATTCGATTAATATATGGGAACCAAAACAGGTATCAGATGCATGAGGGTACCAAAAGGATTTGTTACCTTTACCATGTTTTGGGGCCCTCACTAAGCGCTCTCATTGAAAATATTCAATGGGAGCGTTGCCCTTTTATTGAACGCTATTCCGCTGCTCACTTATAAAATACAACAGTATTCTGAGCTTGCATTTCACTGAGCTCAAAGAGTAATTTCAACCCGAATTTTTAAGTTACAGAAGTATGAAAATCTATGGAGAGATAGTTGAATATAGTAGTGTGCATGAAATCCGTTCCAAGTAGCGAAACAAAGGTCAAGATCAATTCTGACGGAGTAACCATAGAGCAGACAGATGTTGTGTTTGAGATAAATCCGTATGACGAATATGCTATAGAGGAGGCAATAAGAGCGAAAGAAGCCCACGGTGGGAAGGTGACCATTCTAACTTTGGGAGCAGCTACGGCAACGCAGAATATAAGAAAAGCTCTCGCAATGGGCGCTGACGAGGCGCTGCATCTTATCTGTGAAAATACGGAATTAGCGGATTCTTCGGCAATCGCCGAGCTATTATATTCAGCTATCAAGGAAATAGAATTTGATGTAATTTTCTGTGGTAAGAAAGCCATAGACTGCGATAATCATCAGCTGCCTAACAGGCTGGCGCAGCTCTTGGATATTCCCGCCGTAACGGCAATTTCAAACCTTGAATTGACTACAGAAAGCGGAAGCGCTAAAAGGAATATAGAAGGGGGAACAGAACTGATCAGTGTGAATCTTCCTGCACTTTTCTCTGCTGAAAAAGGGTTGAACGAACCGAGATATGCATCACTTCCCGGGATTATGGCTGCTAAAAAGAAACCGCTCGAAGAACGGCAAGTTTCTCTGAGCAATGAAAAATCAACAGTCCTGTCTCTTGAACTTCCACCGCCAAAACCGAAAGGAAGAATAGTCGGCGAAGGACCGGAAGCCGCAGGCGAATTAGTGCGTATTTTAAGGGAAGAAGCAAAAGTTATCTGATAAGGAGTGGTAAGTTGGCACAAGGAGTACTCATATTTGCCGAACAAAGAGAAGGGGTCTTAAAACCTTCCTCATTAGAAGCGGCTACACTTGGAAGAGAACTAAAAAAACAAATCGGTGGAGAGCTAAGTGTTGCCATTATCGGTGCAAACAGTTCAAGCTTATCTTCTGAATTCAAACAATATGGTGTTGATAAAGTGTACCTTGCCGATAGTGAGGAGCTGAATCAGTATGACGGCGAACGGTATACGGCTCTCTTAGCGGAAGCTGTTTCAAAGGCAGAACCTTCCGTACTGATCATTGTTGCTTCTGCAATGGGAAAGGATATCGCTCCAAGGGTGGCATCATCTCTTGACGCAGGGTTGGCAACAGATTGTACGGATG
The DNA here is from genome assembly GCA_004402895.1 of Fidelibacterota bacterium MT.SAG.3. Taxonomy (GTDB): domain Bacteria; phylum Fidelibacterota; class SORT01; order SORT01; family SORT01; genus SORT01. Next base: position 26,135 of record SORT01000007.1, read on the forward strand.
TGGAAGTTATAGACGGAAAAATAATTATTACGCGACCGGTGTATGCGGGAAAGGCGTTCATAAAGTTAAGAATTGACTCCGATATTCAAATTCTTTCAATAAGACCTAATGTGTTTCCAAAAAAAGTGGAGGGTGATACAGATCCGGAAGTTATTGATTTACAAATCGGTGAGAAGAAATATCCTGTATCAGAGGTGCAGCATGTTAAAAGCGAGAGACCGGAACTCACTGAAGCTTCAATAATAGTTTCCGGCGGGCGGGGAATGGGCGGACCGGAAAATTTTCATGTGACGGAAGAGTTAGCCGATGTGCTCGGCGCAGCAGTCGGGGCGAGTAGGGCGGTGGTTGACGCAGGGTGGAGACCTCATACAGAGCAAGTAGGTCAAACCGGTAAGACCGTATCGCCTAATCTGTATATCGCTTGCGGTATTTCCGGCGCTATACAACACTTAGCGGGGATGTCTTCTTCAAAGGTGATAGTAGCCATTAATAAAGATGCCGAGGCTCCAATTTTCAAAGTTGCTACATATGGTATTGTTGGAGACCTATTTGAAGTGGTACCCAAAATGATCGAATCAATCAAATCACTTAATGAAACATCATGAAATCTGAACCCGGGACATATCGATATGAAATATAGCCATGATCAAGTAGGCGATACTCTGATTTTCAGAATAGAAGAACACAGACTTCACACTGCGTTGTCAGTTGAGGTAAAGGAAAAGTTAGATGAGCTACTTCAAAATAAAGAAGTAAAAAATCTGCTGTTCAATTTATCGATGGTAAAATCAATAGACAGCAGCGGATTAAGTTCTTTACTTTTTGGCAGAAGGTTGATCGCCGACCGGGAAGGTAAATGTCTTATAATAAATCCCCAGCCTAAGGTAACCTCACTTATGCGAATCGCTCGGCTCGATACAGTTTTCATTATTCACGATGACGAAGGCAGCGCATTGAAGTCACTTTAAGAAGAGTCAGTAGTTTGAAATAAAGAAGCCTTCTTTTATAAGAAGGCTTCTTTCGTTTCAAAGGGGGCAGGAGCACGTATAGAAATAAGTGTGGGGGAAACACATATTTCACGTTACCCCTGCTGTAAATAACTGTATTGGTAGCAAATATATACGCACTCTTTTCGTATGTCAAGAAGTTTTTTGCTGACCATTTAATCCAATAAAACAGCCATTATCATCAAATATTTTTATTTTAATATTCTGTATAGCCTATCTTTTTGAAAAAATCTTCTTTAGATATTCGTCCTGAATTGTATCTGTTAACGTCTCTTTTTAAGACTTTCATGATAAGAGCGTTATTTCGTCCTGAATTGTGATCATGTCTATTCAAATTTTGCCAGTTAGTCAAAACTCCTATCCATTCGGTGTCGTTCACTAATCGAAGGGTATGTCCGTAGTTTCCGATGAGTGTAGAAAATCTTAATTTGTATTCCTCTATAGATTTTCTATACTCTTCCATCTCTTTTTGCATAGCTTTTTTTCGAGCTGATATTCTATCCTTTTTTCTCACCGAGACTATCGCCTTAGCAGCCTTTTTATCGGAATATAAATCACGGTCAGAGTTAAATAAATCAAGATCTTCTATTCTTGCGAGCTGTTCATTGGCATAACTTAATTGAGACTCGATGACATAAAAATTACTTCCAGATGAAATTTGATGTCTGTTTACTATGAACAATGCTCCGAAACCGTCAAGATAGAGACCGTTAACGCCATTATCGGACATTCGGAAGTTATACGCGCCGGATTTTGAAGCGTTCAATGATGTATTCAAGACGTAAGCCATTATATCGATTTGAGATCTCATATCATCGTTTTTTAACAGCGACGAGTATTTTATCCGTTTTTTAAAAGTTTTCGATTTAATCTTGCCCGATCTAAACTCGATTATATCTTTCTTCAGTACGTAGAAAAGATGTTCCGGCGATTGATTTGATGAGTTAAAAAGATAGATAGCTATCTTATCTCTCTCGTTCAACTGCCCGATCGCATCCGCATAAATTCCGAGAAAATCCCTGACTTTGGATGAAATTCGTTCGAGCTCCTTTTTCTCCTTTTCTTCTATTCTTTTAGTTCGTTCCTTATCTTCTTCGCTTTCATCAAAACCAAAGGAAATTCTAAAAGAGTCATCATTTCCGTCATCATGCCCTGAAGCCCTTGGGACACGTAAAACTCGAGCAACCCTTGGCAATACAAAAAGAGATTCCGAGAACGGTTTTGAAACGGGAACTGCGAATATTACACCATAATCAGGCAAATAAAAACCCTGGCTGCCACTCTCGGATGAAAAAAAGGTATTTCCGGATGGGGTAAGGAGTTTGTCTATTATTCCTTCCATAATTCGAATGTCGTTTACCAATCGCTCTTGATCCAATTCGCGATTTTTTTGCGCTCTTATAGAATTGAATGAAATACCCAAAACAATCGATAATAAAACCATATAAAATATTTTTCTCATAATTCCCTCTTTCATTTTCCTTCGATACTTCTTGTACCGCTTGATCCTCCCGGTTGATAAGCGGAGAGCCTATAAAGGCCGTCAAGGAGTTGATTTGTTCTGACGTAACGTCCTTCACTACGTTGTGACATCTCGTTGATAGACCGTCCTATAAGAGTAAGATCCTGTCTCCTCAACAGCGCAAACTGATTAGCCAGGTCATTTACCACGGCAATATTTTCGTTTCTAATACGCTCTTCGCTTGCAAGAAGAAGTCGATTCGTAAATACGAGATTTTCCTGCTGCAATCGTTTGATATCGGCGATCAGTGTGCTCTCTTCCATTTGGTTTTCCATCTTAGCGCTGCTGCCGAATGAAATATACCAGGAGCCGTTACGATAAATCGCTTCAGTTCGCAATATGCCGGTAAACAGAACTACAAGAAGAAGCGTAGTGATCATTCCAAATACAAGTTGTCTTGGACTGATTCCGATCAGATCGAGTTTTCCGAAGAGTCTCTCAAAGAAGGGTACTTTTTCTTCAATGAAAATCAAATTCATCTCTGCATCCTCTTCTTTCCACCTGCCGAGAGCTGCGGATGTTTCCCGCAGGTTTTTATATTTGACTTCGCATGATTTGCACGTAGATATATGCTCAAGCGCAAATTCCTTCTCCTCTTCTTTCAGCTCATTGTAAAGTAGATCGGCAAACAGTAACTCCATTTTATCACAGTTCATATTGAAATACCTCCTTATCGATCTCAAGCTCTGCCAATGCTTTCCTGAGAGCGTTTAATCCATAATACATTCTTGACTTAATAGTGTTGAGCGGTTCTTGTAGTATATCAGAAATTTCTCTGAACTTTAACCCTTGATATTCCTTCATTATAATAACTATTCGCTGCTCCTCAGGTATCATTTTCAGACCCTTACGAATTATTTCCACTACTTCCCCCTGAAAAAGCTCGTCGGCTATATCGGTTGAACCGTCAGAGAGAAAATCTTTCAGTTCCATCTCCTCTCCGGTGCTGGTTCTGATCTTTTCATGTATGGAAATAGTCGGCGAGCGTTTATTTTTTCTTATTTCGTCACGACAAAGGTTCATCGCAATTTGATGGATCCATGCCGAAAATTTCTGCTTGTCTTTTAGCTTCCTCAAATTTTTATAAACTTTTATAAACGTTTTTTGTGTAACATCTTTTGCGTCTTCTCTCTTGCCAAGTACTTTAAAAACAAAGTTATAGATTCTGTTCTGCCAACGGTTCACCAAGACGTTGAACGCCTGAACGTCTCCGTCAATGAACTTCAGTATAAGTTGGTTATCTTCCATATCTTCCTATTCTACACTATTAATGACTCATTTCCCGCTTGTAAAGTTGTAATTATAAACAAGATATTCTATTTAATCATAAACGAGCAAGAATTATTGGATAGTTGTTTTTTAAAGAATCAACAGGTCGAGTGGAAAACAATGTTCCCAAAGCTCTTTCGTGGCAGTCAGGACTCGTCCTGACGCTTTTGGAAAGGGGTTTCACGGTCAGGATCCACCGCCGATGGCGGGATCGAGAAAATCCTGACTCGCACACCAAAAAAATAATTGAAAACAATATTATGGTTTTTAATGTCTTATACATTGAAACAACTTTTATAGAAAGAACGTAAATAGTGAAAAAGGGAGCTTGAATTAGATATGCCAATGGAGGCAAAAAATGAAAAGCGCAACGTTAACAACACTGATTTCAGCCGTTTTAACGGCAGGATTGATAGTGGGAGCGGTCAACCTTGCGACGGCAGAAAAAACAATACAAAAAATCTCATCAAGGCGCTGATGTCCGATAACATCGGATGGAGAGTCAGCGCAGCACAAATTCTCGGCGACAATCAGGAAGAAAGAGCGGTGAAACCGCTTATTAGAATGTTGAACAATGATATATCTTATGCTGCACGGATATCAGCGGCAGTAGCTCTTGCGAAAATAGGGGATAAAAAAGCGTTAAGAGCGTTGAAAAAAGTATCGAAACATGATAGAAATCAAACAGTTAGGACCGTTGCTTTAGGAGCTTATTCGGTGTTAGAGGAGAGCGGAGCTCAGCTCAGCTTGCTTCGGAAAAATAGTCTAAAATAAAAAGTCAGTCAGCCCGTTTTCTTTTCTGAGCGGGCTGAATTAGTTCTTTTGATTGAGTTTCGGATTCCATAATATTTCCCGATCATGGAATCAGGTAAATTCTATAACAAAGAAAACAAATCTGATTTCTCCGAGAGCTCGGAGACGTTGAATCGGTGGGCGATTTTCGATTTCTCTGTCTTAACGATAGTTACGCTGCTGGTTCTCGCATTTCTGTATCCGGACAATTCTGATGTTTTTTTCTTGCTCTCCCTGCCGTATTTGATTTCGGCAATACTCTCAAAGTCTGATAACAGCGCAGTTTATCCTGTCACATTAGTTATAGCTGTTATTTCAATCTTATTCGGTTTATTGAACGGATATTTCCTGATTTCTCTAAAAGAATGGGTCATGTTCTTCACTAAAGGCTACAGCCTCCGCTTCTTGGAATTATCGTATTTGATTTTAATCACGGGCTATATAGGCATGGGATACTTTTCAGTGAGGAAATATTTCTCTAAGCAATTAGTTTGATTCAGATACCTATCCCGAAACTAATCTGGTGCGTATCGCCGAGGTTGAAGTCGAAGGGGAGGTAGGCATAATCAAACGAGTAACGCTTTAGTCTGATGCCGATACCAGCCGTGATACCGGAAGAGTTTTCGGAGTTGCGTCTGTAACCGCCCCGCAGACTGAGCATATCGTTGTGAATCAATTCTCCGCCAAGCCGGACAAATGAATCGGATTCTAAATATTTACCGGCATCAAACGCCCAATTCAATGAAAGAGAAGTTGTCGGATCGAAACCGCTGCTCAGACCACCCGTAATTCGTGTCGGTAGCGATGTTGATTCGTTACTCAGTGTTGACATGTTTCCGATGTCTTTTAGAACTAATGCGGATTTGAGATTAAAAAAATCGAAATTTTTAATCAGACCGAGGTCAAGAGCGAATCCGGTTGCGGAGTAAATATGAATTTTTTCGTAGAGGAACTTTGCAGTAACTCCGATCTTCAAATTACCATTCAGAGCTGTTGCGGTACTGAATGCCATTGCCAATGAATTCGAGCTGAAATAACCTAACGGTTCAACAGTGGGACCATCCCGCTTTTCGATATCGCCTACACCGGATAGAGCGATACTAAGCCCGAAGTTCAGCTTATCTGAAGGAATATTTATGCCGAGAAATTGATTGTTGGAACCGGCAAGCCACTCTTGATTAGAAAAGATGACGTTAATCTCGTCGGAAACGGCTATTCCGGCGGGATTCCAGTACGCAGCGGATGCGTTTGAAGCGTTGGCGACCGCTGCCCCGCCCATCGCTGAAGAGGCTGCATCCACACCGATTTTAAGAAACGACATACCGGTTGCAGAGCCGTCTCCGGCATAGAGGAAAGTTTGGAACAGCAAAAAGGCAGCCGAAATGTGAATAAAATTTCTCATTTAGAATATAAACTCCCAACTGAACAAATGAGTTCCCCCTTCACCGACAAATTCCGGCTGGAAAGCATAATCTATGTTTGTATAAATCCCTTCGGAAACAAAATAATATAGCCCTCCTCCAAATGAGAGAGCTGTGTCATCCGCCCCGATTCTCACCGAATAGAGTTCATCTCGTTGATACTCGACGCCGAAACGGAAACGTTCCTCTTGTTCTTGATTAAATTCGAAAGATGATGCGATCAATAACCAGCTATCAAGCAAGTACGAACCGCCGATGTGGACGCTGTAGGGGATCTCATCGGTTGATTTAGTTCCGAAATCAAAAATCTTTTGGGTGTCCCATATCAGCCCGCCATTATAATCTTTTAAGGTCACGCCCAAGCGCAGTGCGTCGAATGGAATAACCATTACGCCGAAATCGAAAGCCAAGTCGTTTGCATCAAGTTTATCATCAACCAGGTCAAGTGATTGAGACAGAATTTTCATCGTCAAGCCGAGAGCAAACTTTTCGTGAAATTTATTCGAGAATGATATTCCAAACGCGTTCATGGTCTCGCTGTAGTCGGACGTATGATTCCCCGAAAGGTCCCGCCCATCAATATTATCCGTGCCTGCGCCAAGCCAATATATAGAAAGCCCCGCAGTCGGTTTCAGGTTCTGTGAGTAAGAAATAAAATGGAATTGCCTGTCGAGTGTTAGGAACGAGTAGGTCGTGACAAAATGTCTCTTGGTTAAGAATGGCAGTCCCGCCGGATTGTAGTATGCCGCGAATCCGTCGTCAGCCACTGCCGTATGCGCTCCGCCCATCGATATTCCTCTCGCGCCGAGACCCATTCTCAGGAACGGAGCGGCAAACCCGCTGTCACCCTGAGCGAAAAGGGTTGCGGGCAGAAGAAGCAAAAATAGTGAAAATGTTTTTGTCATATTATTCGATCACCATGACTTTTCCCCAAAGCGCTTCCTCTCTGCCGGAGACGCCTCTGATGGATATTTTGTAAAAATAAGTTCCGTTGGCAACGATATTCCCGAATCCGTTCCTGCCTGTCCATGTTTCACCATCCCTCTCGCCAGCATTGCGCAGGACTCCGTTCACTGGTGCAGCTACCAATGTCATGGAAAAATCATATACACTGATGGAGACAGTAGATTCCTCGGAAAGTGAGTAATGAAATCTTATGTGTCCTTCCCCGTTAAAGACGTTGTGCCTTGCGGGAGAAAACGGATTAGGATATGAATATGTGCGTATACTTCCAGGTTCAGATGTAGATTGTACAGCCCGAAGAACGGTCCAGGTAAAACCGTCATTATTAGTGAAAATGAGTCCGTCCGCGGTTCCAGCCCATAATCTTTTGTCCGGCATTACGATTGCGGAATATACCGTTCGAGTATATAGAGGAGTATCCGTTTCCTGATCTGTTATATCCGAGAATGATGCCCATGTGATACCGCCATCAACAGACTTGAAGAGGCCGCTGTCCGCCGCTGCATACAGAACAGAATCATCCGAGGCGAAATTCCAAACCCTTTGACCACGCAAAACAGTTCGCCATGATATTCCTCCGTCTTTGGTGAGAGAGACACCGAGAAATTCACCGGCGACCGTAGGTCGGGTTGCCGCAAGAATCGTCTCTTCACCATTCCATTGGTGTCGATGAAGAGAAACTACCCAATCTCCGCTAATGCCGCTTCTGTTTCGGCTGGTGAATTTGTACCATGAAACGCCACCATCGGTAGAGCGATTGATACCCCCCGCCGTTCCTACTATAACGGTATCGCCCCATGCGATGATAGAAAAGGGACGATGATTAAAACTGCCTGTAACGCCGAAAAATGTGTTATTGACGGGGCTGAGGTCGAAGTCGTGATTCGAAGAGTCGGTCAGCATGTCTTCCTCGTCAGGAGGAAGCACGATACGTTTCCATGTAACACCGAGGTCGGTTGAGGAACGGACTCCACCTGCGAAGGAAGTAATATAAATCGTAGAGTCTTCCGTGATCGCTATGTCAAATGTGATGTTATCAACGTCAATGACGATAGGGAGCGCGTCGATCGTATCACCGAATATAATTTCAAACAGTGCGTCATCGGCATCTTTAGGTTGATCGATATGAGTCCAGCTGAAGCCGTTGTCCATAGAAATGGTCAAACCGCTTCCGGTGCCGTTAGATTCTTCGACATCAGGATCGTTAAACGCGTTCGCGACTATCACTATATCTCCCATAACAGCGAGAGCTGAAACTCCTCCCTTTCCAATGTCAAGTTCATCACTTGAAATATATTCTTCAAATGTGGTTCCGTTGTCTGATGTAAAATTCAGACCTTTACCCGTCCCGACCCATAATTGATTGAGGTCGTTCATTTTCAGATCGGTTACCGAGTTGCCGAGCAAACGTGCGCTTTTGTGGAGAGTCGAACGACCATCTAAATTAAAGTTCCTTATCTGTTGGGCTGAAAGGTCGTTGAGTCCAATAAGAAGAGAAAGGATTAGAAGCGCTATTTGTAATAATATCTTGATCATAGTCAATTGGTTATAACGATAGGCACATGGATCGTGTCGCTTTTTACTCCAGAGAAATCTTCAGCCTTTATGAAAAATGTCCATATTCCAATTCTGACTGTGGATGTAGTTGGCTGTTTCACGGAGTAAATACCATCTCCGGCAGTTCGATCACCCGATAAGCCATCGTCCCGAAAAAAGAAGGATGGGCTTTGAACCAGCTCCGAGTCAGGCGCGAGAGCATCGTACGTCACTTTCCGAATATCGGCAAGCCCATTAGAGTCGGAGACAGACATTTCTATAAAGATGGTATCACCCGCAGCTATAGTATCGGTAGAGGATAAAAAACTTAGTTGAGGCCGATAGTTCGTGATATCCAACAGCAGTTCGAAATTATCAGCAGCATTAGAATCAAAATCATACGCGGAAATCAGAAACCGGAAACTTCCAAGCCCGGAATCAGTGAGTGAATGGGAGAGAAGAGCTGAAAATCTCCCGTCTCCGCGGATAATGTCGCCGTTGATCCCACTGTCATTCAGCGCGCCGGTGAGAGAATCGTTTCGTCCAGTTTTGAACGCTTTATATGTTACCGAGGCAACAGTTGACAGACCCTGTGGGTCCGATAAAAGAGCTTCTAAGAAAAAACGCTGCGTGATATCATTATATTCAGCCCGAACACTGTCAATAGACGGCGAAACGGATAGAGTGTCGGTGTCGTCTGTTTCGATAGGGAAATTCTCTTCGCAGGAACTGACCAACACAAAAAGTGAAATCAGCACGACGAGTGTTCGCACCTGAGTATAAAAATATGTTTTATTCATCGTAAAAATTTCGGGCAAATATACATGGAGTTAATGGAATTGTCAAGCCGAATAAGAATTGCAAATGGATTGTCCCTCAAATAGCTTGAATAATCCCGATTTCATTAAAGCTTGCGAAATGCAACCTAAAGGTTTAAACTCTCGTAACTGGTTTTATAAAATTGTTAATAATGAAAAATATTATGCACATACTTCTTATTCTGATAATCACCGCAATGGGCGCATTGCAGTTTCTCGACCATCATTCACTATGGGGGAATAATGAGCTTACGCTCTCCTCATGTGAAGAAGAAGAGCATAGTCATTCCAACAGCGTGAGAGACCATGTTTGCTTGTCAGCAAGAAGACATCAATCAGACGCAATTCTCATTTCGGAACAATTTACGCATCGGCACGCTGAATTATCTCAACCGGTCTATTCAGAAAATCTGATCCTGAACGACCGATATTTTGCATCTCTCTTTGTTGAGAGAGCTCCCCCAGCTTAGAACTACTCTAATATCTTCCGAATAAATAATTGATTTTCTAATTGTCCGCATGATGCATCGCGGATCAAACGGAGTAATATTTTGAAACTATTATCTTTGATTTTATTAATACTCAGCCTGAGCTCTACAACGCTGTATGCTCAGCAAAACGAAGCTGAAAGTTCCGCAGCTGACAGCGCAGATGCCGCCTTAGAAGCGGAATTAGCTAAAATGATGCTGCAGGAGAAAAGTTCATCAAAGCCGGCTTTGCAATCAGTCGTGCAGTTTCCAACCACGGCCGGTGGAGGGATAAGCAATATGAACCCGAATATCGGGCTGATCAGTAAATTCAGCGGAGATGCTTTGGCAAATGGTGAAGCAGAGATCGGCGAAGGAGAGCGATCCCCTGAAGGGTTTAACTTTCACGAAGTCGAGCTCTCTTTTCAGATGGTAATTGACCCCTACGCCCGCGCGGATTTCTTTATAGCGTTTCTTCCCGAAGAAGGAGAGGTGGAACTGGAGGAGGCGTTTATCACGGTTTTTTCTCTGCCGTTTGACCTGAGAGCAAAGGCGGGAATAATTCGGACGAAGTTTGGCAGATTGAATCCGATCCATCCGCCTGAAGTAGTCTTTGTAGACTATCCGCTGCCGTTGGAAATGTATTTCGGCGGAGAAGGATTGGTCGGCACGGGAGTTTCCATGAGCTACCTCATACCTAATAAATGGGACCTCTTTTGGGAGGCGACATTTGAGGTGACAAACGGCGACAACGATATGATATTCAACGGGAATTCAACGAACGATATGGCGTATAACGGACATTTCAGTTCTTTCTTCAATTTAGGCGATAACTCCGCATTACTGCTCGGCGGCACTGCCATGACCGGCATTAATGATGATTTAGGGCTGTATAGAACGAATGTTTACGGGATAGACCTCACCTACAAATGGAAACCGCTGCGGAGACAGCTTTACAAGTCTTTTACCTGGCAGACAGAATTCTTTTTCCTGAACAGGGAGGAAGCAGCACCTGAAAGCATAAAAGCAACCGGTTTTTATTCGTATATGGAATATCAACTCGGAATACGATGGTTTGTTCTCGGACGGTATGACAGGGCTGAATTAACGGATAACTCGGGAAATGCCGATGAGAAATATGTAGCGGCATTAACCTACTTCCCGAGCAATTTTCAAACTATTAGATTACAATCCACTACAAGCAAAGATTTTACCGGAGAGAGCAGCACACTTGTGTCTCTGCAGTGGAATTTCGTAATCGGCGCTCACGGCGCACATATATATTAAACGGAGTATTAATGATGAATAGAATTAAAAAATTACTGTTTTCAATTATCCTGCTGATGACAGTTTCAAATGTAGAAGCAAAGATACGCGTAGTCTCCACTTTGCCGAACTTCAGCGCGATAGCCAAAGAGATAGGCGGTGATAAAATAGAGGTGACAACTATTGCAAAAGGGTATCAAAATCCTCACTTTATTGATCCGAAGCCAAGTTTCATAATTAAGATGAAAAAAGCTGATATATTGGTATGGGCCGGTTTGGACCTCGAAATATATTGGCTGACGCCGCTGCTTGAAAACTCCCGTAATTCGAATATTATGTGGGGTGCGCCGGGAAATGTTGATGCCTCAAAGGGTGTGTCCCTTCTTGAAGTACCCAACATCCCTGCCGCGCAACTCAGAGCAGGCGGCGACATACATGTTTATGGAAATCCTCATTATTGGCATGATCCGCAGAACGGAAAGATTATTGCACGGAATATTTATGATGCTTTCGTAAATGCATCTCCAAAGGATGCGGAATATTTTAAACGGAATTTAGAGGATTTCAACTCGAGATTGGACAGATCCATCAAAAAATGGCTGAAATTGATGGAACCGTTTAAGGGATGGAAAATAATTGCCTACCACAATTCGTGGCCATATTTGGAAGCTCGGTTCGGTTTTGTGATCGTCGATTTCGTAGAGCCGAAACCTGGAATACCCCCAAGTCCGAATCATTTAGTGAAAGTAATTAAAAAGATGCGAAATCAGAATATTAAAATAATTATCATCTCACCGTATTTCAGTAATAAGCCGGCGAAGGTTCTTGCCGACAAAGTGGATGGACAAGTTGTTTTGGTAGCCCCAAGTGTCGGTGCATTTGAAGGCGTGGATAGCTACTTTGATCTGTTTGATTATAATTTAGGATCATTGGTGGACGCCTTCAAGTCTATCGATTCGGAAAATTAAACAGTCGTATTATAACCTGAAACAGCTTTAAATAGGAGATAAAAAGGTGCTCGAACTAATTTCATTACCATTATTAGCCGGATTTATTCTGGTTGCCATTCACTCATATCTCGGAATTCATATCGTTGAGCGAAAAGTAATATTCGTGGATCTTGCGCTCGCCCAAATCGCAGCAGCCGGTGCTGGTATCGGTGTGCTGTTAGGCTATGAATTAGGCGGAATAGAGACCTTTTTTACGGCTCTGTTTTTCACATTCATCGGAGCGGGGATATTCGCTGCAACCAGAATGCGCAAGGAAGTGGTACCGCAGGAAGCGATAATAGGGATAGTATATGCCGTTTCAGCAGCGGCTTTCATTTTACTGATGGACAGAGCCCCGAATGGGGCAGAGGAAGTGAAAGGAATGCTTGTCGGCTATATTCTTCTCGTAAACTGGGATGATATAATCAGATTGGCTTCTCTTTATACCGTGATAGGAGTATTCCATTATTTTGTTCGCAATCGAATGATAAAAATATCACAAGATCCTGAAGGCGCTTTCAAAGAAGGTATTAACGTCCGATTATGGGATTTTATATTTTACATTTCGTTCGGTTTTGTGGTAACAACTGCCGTGCAGGTTGCCGGAGTATTGCTCGTTTTCGCCTATTTGGTCGTTCCCGCAGTTAGCGCGATGTTGTTTACAGGCGATTTCAAGAAACGACTTATCATCGGATGGTCGCTCGGATTATTGGGAAATTTTCTCGGTATGTTTTTTTCGGTGCAGTTTGATCTGCCGACCGGTGCGGCGATTGTGACCACATTCGGGCTGATAATAGCGGCAGCGGGGTTGTTCAAGTATTTGAGAGATCGGTTTTTGTTGAAGATGTGACAGGAAGGTTTAAAAATATAAAAGGGTAATGCTGAATCCATTACCACTTGATGTTATGTGACTTCGGCTCTTAAGTTTGAAGCTAATGAACTTTCAGCTGATTAGATCAAAATTGTTTTCACATCGATTTTTTAAGTTCAGCGCTGTTGGGTTTTCAGGTCTTATAGTTAACATGTCTTTACTCTGGTTTTTTACAGAACTGATCGGTTTGTATTATCTATTTGCGTCCCTGCTTTCAATAGAGTTGTCGGTAATAAATAACTTCATCTGGAACGATCTGTGGACTTGGGGCGATAGACCAAAATCGGGGGGCTGGGGATACTTTAAACGATTGCTGAAGTATAATCTTTCTGCGAGCGTTGCAGCTGTTATCGGGAATTTATTAGTTCTTGCGGTTCTTAAGGAGCAGTTCGGCTGGAATTATTTACTGGCTAATTTGGTAGGAATAGCCGTAGCTGTAATGATAAATTATTACATTAATGATCGCTGGACCTTCCGTGATAAGCAGGAAGAGATAGAAGCAGAAAATTTCTGAGAATAAAACTTAGTATCGCAAATTTTTAATATGAGGAAACAATTTTATGGATTTTAGATTACCCGAAGAAGTCGAGATGCTCAGAGAGATGGCTAAGAAATTTACCGACAAAGAAATTCGTCCTTTAGCGGATCAGATCGACCGTGAAGAAAAGATTCCGAAAGAGTTGATAAAGAAACTAAGCAAAACAGGATTAATGAGCGTTATCATTCCACCGGAATACGGGGGAGGGGGATTCGGTGAACTCGGTTATTGCGCCATGCAGGAGGAGATCGCCCAAGGATGCGCCTCTACGGCTACTTTCCTCGGAGCGCATCTGTCAATTGGAGCTCAGACTCTGATCCTGTTCGGCTCAGAAGAAATAAAGAAAAAATATCTGCCGAGCCTTGCGACAGGCGAGTTTATTGCGGCTTATTCTCTTACTGAAGCGGGTTCCGGTTCAGACGCGGCAGCTATGAAGTCAAAGGCGATTTTCGACGGCAGCGATTGGGTTTTGAACGGTACGAAGATTTGGGTGACCAATGGGACTATTGCCGACGTCATAGTCGTTTATGCTAAAATGGAAAAAGATGGAGAGGATTTGGGACCGGGCGCATTCGTGATAGAGACGAGTAAAGAAGGATTTAAGGTAGACAAGAAGGAAGAGAAGATGGGGATAAGGGGATCGGAAACCGCAGCCATAAGCTTCCACGATTACCATATCCCAAAGCAAAATCTTTTAGGTGAACCGGGGCAGGGCTTTAAGATAGCTCTTTCCATTCTTGATGTCGGCAGGCTCGGGTTAGGAGCTACGACCCTCGGACAGGCTAAGGAAGCGCTGAGGCTGAGTACGGAATACGCGAAACAACGTGAACAATTCGGTCAGCCGATAGCAGAATTTCAGGCTATACAATGGAAATTAGCGGATATGACAACCGACATATATGCTATGGAAAGTATGCTCTACCGGACTGCTGCCGACTATGACGCCGGAAAAAGAGTTACGAGAGAAGCTTCGATAGTTAAACTGTATTGCTCTGAGGCGCTCGACAGGATAGTTGACCATGCGGTTCAGATACACGGTGGTATGGGTTACTCGCGCGAGCTGAAAATAGAGCGGATGTATCGTGATGCCCGTATCAATAAGATATTTGAAGGTACCAACGAGATACAACGTATAGTCATCGCCCGCGAGACGCTTAAAAAGGGTGGGTATTAGGGCTTTGTAGGGCTGGGCGTCAGGGCTCCAAAGGAGTGTTTTCGACACAAGCCCTAACTACCACGGAATTTAACAGTTGAGATTGGCACGTCACTTCGTTCCTCGCAATGACGATGTATCAGCGATTTGATCTTCTCTTCTGAATTATCTTGAAAAAGTTCCCATTAGCAGCGCTTCGGCGAGAATATGTCCTTGCATCGCGTTTTCGAGAGTACTTTTGTTAACGTCGTCCGTGAGTGTCAGCATCGTGTCGAGTGCGTAAAGTTTGAAGAAGTAACGATGCGGGTCTCCGGGCGGCGGGCACGGACCGCCGTAGCTTTTTTTCTCCCACGAGTTAAGCCCTTGTTTTGAACCGTCGGTCAGTGACTCGTCGGTCGGAACAGCTTCGGATAATCCTTCGGAGTCCGCCGGTATGTTATAGATTAGCCAATGATCCCACGTACCCATAGGCGCATCGGGGTCGTCGCAGATGAGGGCAAAGCTCTTTGTTCCTTCGGGCGTGTCGCTCCAGCTGAGCGGTGGCGAGATATCCTCACCCTCGCAGGTGTAAATATCGGGAATTCTCTCTCCCTCGGTAAAGGCTGTGCTTGAAATTGTAAGACTCATTGTTTTATCCTCCGAATAGTTGTTCCAACTGAATATACATATAAGAAATATAAATAATTGGAAATTCATATATTAGTGTGAGCCGGATTCGTTGACATTCGGCGGTTACTTATGTAAGTTTTAACGATGAAAAAGCTCTTTTGCTTATTAATACCACTACTACTAACGGGTTGCGATGCTATTTTCGGAACGAGGGAACCTGAGGATCCGAAAGATGATATCAGCAGAAGTTTATGGCAGCAACCGACCTCGCCGGGAATCGTATTGGAAAATCTTAAGAACGCATTTTCAGAACGGAACGAGGAGAACTATCTGCGTTCTCTTGCCGATTCAACGAGTTCCGAGAGGGTGTTCCTATTTATTCCGAGCCAGGAAGCAGCGGTAAACAATCCGGGCGCTTTTCAAGGTTGGGGGTTAAACGAAGAAAGAGTATATATCAATCTGCTTTTTTCCGAATCCTCTCTTCCGGAGGGAGTAATATCGTCGTTGGAATTCACCCGCTTTGAAGAGCCTTCCATACCGTCGGACAGCGCTCTGTTTGAAGAGATCTATGAACTCGAACTTGAGCATACTCTGGAAAACGTTCCTCCTAAGATGATGGGAATTGCCAAGTTCAGAATGGCGCGAGCCAATGACGGTAATTGGTCTATATACAGATGGGAGGATCTTACATTCAGTAGTGAAAATGACACGCTAAACCTTCCTTCCTGGAGTGAACTGAAGGCTCGTGTACAGTGAAACACCTTTTTTTATTTGGAATTACGTTCCTCTCTCTAACCTATGGATGCGCAAATCCCTTTGCTCCCCAATTAGGTGAAGTGGAAAAGGGAACCTCAGCCATATTAACAGAACGTCTCAGCCCGAACGAGGTCTTGGAAAACTTTAGATTCGCTTACATATTCGGCGATTCTCTTGTTTACAGCGAGTTAATAGATACGGGATTTGTATTCCTTTACTTCGACCCAAATGTGGAGGGCACAGGCAGATTCGACAGTTGGGGAAGGGATATAGAATTGAGGGCAACCGGCGGTCTATTCCGGGCTGTCCGCAATATCAGTCTTGAATGGAACAGCACGATCGAAGAGAAGTATTGGTCACCCGCTCCCGATTCGGTCTTTGGGAGCGTAGAATTTGAAGGAGCGATAAGCGCGAAAATATCCAAAGGATTCCAACTGAAACTCGGCTCTGAAATACAGCTCGCCGGGACGGCGGTTTTTTCCTTTGAAAAGGAAAAGAGGGGAGATGGTTGGAGGATTGTTAGGTGGGTCGATGAATCGATTTTCTAAAAAGAGAACAGTTATCCTGGTAGTTCTGTTTTTGATTATAGATGCAGCCATTATTTTTCACATATTTTTTAGAGAAGAGACTTCTCCTCTCAGAGGTTTTGCAAATTTTGATAGTTATCTGCAAGGGGAATTCAGCTCGTCATTAAAGGAGAAGGGTCTAATTATCAATCAAGAAGTAACCAATGGAAAACTTAACATAAGATACAGAAAAGGTTACGGAAAATATTGGTTGGAAAGGGTGATCAGACAATCGTTGTCATCTTCAGAATTCAGATCGGAATTTGATTGGAATGTAATTAACGGGTTTAACGTTATATTGACCCATCCTATAGATGGAAATCGAACTCTGAAATTCAGAGAGGATGAAAGAATAAAAGGCGGTTTAATTTGTATAATCATTGATGATTTCGGATATTTTTGGGATGAGCGCGTTGATGAACTGATGAGTTTTGATATTCCGATGGCATTTGCTGTGATTCCCGGCCATGAATACTCGGAACGGATAGCAAAAAGCGCTGATTCAAACGGAAAAGAGCTGCTGCTGCATCTTCCGATGGAGGCGTTCGAGCATCAAGGCGGTGAGGACGAATATATAATTAAGTATAATATGGATATCGAGGAGATAGAATCGCGCGTTTCAAAGGCATTAAAAACAGTCCCCGGCGCATCAGGAATAAATAATCATCAAGGTTCGAGAGTGACGGCAGATTCTGAAACATTTCAGAGATTTCTTGCCGTAATAAGTCCATATAACTTATATTTTATCGACAGCGTGACCCACTCTTCAAGTGTGGCATTCAGGGATGCGCAATATGCGGGCGTGCCTGCAGGAAGACGGACTGTTTTTTTAGATGATTCAGAGGATGAAAAGACAATCGATTATAGAATCGAGCAATTAAAAAATAGAGCTCACGAAAATGGTAATGCCATCGGTATCGGTCATATTAATAGTGAGACCATCATGGCATTGAAAAACCGAATTCCATTATTGATTGAAGAAGGATATCTGTTTGTATATCCTTCACAATTGGTGAATTAACAGATCCATTAGAGGTATAATATGGCATTATTAGAGGTAAGGTTGGATGCAGTGGCGGCGATGAGGGACCTGATAGGCGACTCGATCGACCCGGTAAAATCGGCTGTGGTTGCCGAACTCGCGGGCGCCGACGGGGTGGGGATAAAACTCACCGATGATAGAGAAGAAGAACGGATGAGAGATCTTTCTCTGTTACAGGAAATAGTGAATTCACGGCTGAATTTAATTATAAATTCATCGAAGAGACAGGTAGATAAAGCCCTTGCCGTTTCATCTGCCATGGTCACCCTATACGACGATGTAGGCTTGGCGGATTCTAAGGTCATCGCCTCTATGAAAGAAGCAATATCGGTATTGAAAAATAACAAGAATCTTGCTATATCGATCAAGATCAATCCTGAAGTCACGGAGGCAAAAACGGCATCCCGGTTAGGCGCGGATTATGTTGAAATAGATACATCAAGATTCGCGTTGACCAAAGATTATCATGACAGAACGATGGAGCTGGAACGGATCGCCGCAGTCGCACGAGCCGCCTTTAAATTTGATCTTATGGTCTCCGCCGGAGGGGATCTTTCATATCAAAACGCCGCTTATATAGCTGAGATTGAACAGGTTGACAGCGTTTCAATTGGAAAAGCTATTATCAGTCGAGGTTTGCTTGTCGGATTGGAAAATGCCGTCCGGGATGCTCTTGATCTCGTGAAATGAGATAGGTAAAAAATTCCTGTCGAAGAGTAATCCTATCCTGACCATTAATGTATATCGCAATGATGTAGTGGAGAGTAGTCACTCCGCAAGCGCGGTGATTATCGATCCAAGCGGTGAGATCCTTGCGGAGTACGGCGATAGTAAGATGCGTACATATATTCGGTCAGCCGCAAAGCCATTCCAGATCATGCCGGCGCTTGAATTAGGTCTCCAATCTAAATTCGGTTTGAGTGATGATGAGATAGCCGTTTGTTGCTCTTCGCATTCCGGGGAAACTGTCCACATAGAGAGAGTGCAGAGTGTTCTGCAAAAAACGGAAATAGACGCCTCTTCACTCAGATGCGGTATTCATCCTCCTTTGGGAGTGGAAGTGAGGCGAATGTTAAGAGTTTCCGGTGAGACTCCTACCGTGCTTCATAACAATTGCTCCGGCAAGCACTCGGCAATGCTTGCGACCGCAAAGATCAAAGGAGAGTCCCTTGAAGATTATCTGAATCCTGATCATCCTGTTCAACAGAGGATACTCAAAGTAATTGAAGAATTTTCAGAGGAAGAGAGCATACATGTAGGAGTTGATGGATGTTCAGCGCCCGTATATTATCTTCAAATTAAAAGTATTGCGATGATGTATCAAAAATTAGCTTCGGATAATGATAATGCGACCGTGAGCGATGTATGGGAGAAGATGACATCAAACCCGCTTATGATAGCGGGAAGCGGACGGTTCGACAGCGTACTGATGGAGGACGGGAAGGGAACTTTGCTGTCCAAGATGGGAGCTGAGGGAGTTCAGTGCATGTCTTTTAAAACTCCGGCGGGTCCGGTAGGCTTGGCAGTGAAGGTGCATGACGGTACTCGCAGGGCCGTTCTTCCGGCTGTGTTATACTTATTGGATAAATTCGGTTTGACGCCTGATGGAGACTATGACAGAATTAGAAAGCCTGAACTAAAAAACCATATGGGAATCGTAGTAGGCAGGATAGAAGTCTGACCTGCTCCCCGAAAACTGGACCATTTATAATGCGAGTTTTCTCATTAACTTGCATAATGAAGGAGATACCAGAGGATTTGACAAAGCAGATTTACACAGGAGCAGATCGTAGCGATCTTAAACCAGTCGGAGAACGGGATATCGATTGGTGATCTCACAAGGAAGCTGGGCATCAGTGAAGAGACATTTTACCGATGGAAGAAGAAGTACAGCGGTATGGGAATAGCGGAGCTGCGATACCGGTTATAGTGTCAGTCACCGATGAAGATAATTCTCTCCCGATGGGGTTCACACTTTCGCAGAACTATCCGAATCCATTTAATCCGGTTACCACCGTTAACTATTCACTTTCTATCTCGGGATTTGTGAACCTTTCGATCTATAATATAAGAGGTGAGTTAGTCTCGACAGTAGTTAATGAGTTTCAGAAACCCGGAGAATATAGAGCCGATTGGAATGCAGACAACATCGCTTCGGGAATCTACTTTTACCGTCTGCAAATCGGCAGCGCTTCGATCAGCAAGAAGATGCTGTTATTGAAATAGTTATCAGCTTTTGTCTGGTAAATTTCTCTTATTAAATAATTTCATATTTTCGGGACCCCCAAAACCATATGGGCGTATAAAGAGGGTCTCTTTTTCTTGTATTTCTGAGAGATGCTTGTTTATATTAAGTTTAATTCATCTTAGGAGCACTGAATTATGTATGGAAAGATGAGAGTCTTACTAACGTTATTGGCTTTACCCGCAGCACTGTATGCTCAGGATATAGCAATTTCTGAGCAAAGAACGCTTATAAACAGACCGACAGCAGGATCTCTCGAAAGAGGAAGCTACGACATCGAGTTGCGTATGTATCCCGGCGGCGGGCTGCTCGGCGGAATAGCCGTCGGATTAACCGAAAGAATAACTTTCGGCACTTCTTTCGGCGGATTGAATATTATAGGCGAGGGGGAGGTGATTTGGAATCCTAAACCTGAGGCGAATATTAAATACAGGTTGATGGAGGAATCCTATACGGCTCCGGCGCTATCGATCGGTTATAGCGGACAGGGATTCGGTAAATGGGACGAAGAATTGAAACGTTATCAAATTAAATCAGCGGGTGTATATGCCGCGCTGAGTAAAAATTACAGTATGGTCGGAAATCTCGGCTTTCATGCCGGTGTTAATCTAAGTTTAGAAAAAGATGACGGCGACGAAGACATCAATTTATGGATAGGATTTGATAAAAGTATCAATGAAGAAATATCGTTCCTCGGCGAGTATGATTTCGCTCTGAACGATAACAGCTCCAAGAGTCTCGGCTCGGGAGACGGATATTTGAACGCAGCATTGCGTTGGGCATTCGTAGAAGAATTAATAATTGAATTAAATGTCAATAATCTGCTGGGCAACCGTGAAGATACAGACGCATCAAGCAGAGAGTTGAAAATTATTTACGTAGAGTTTTTCTAAACAACAGGAGTATAAATTATGCTGGGACAAACAATATTTGCACTGATCATAGGAATGTTAATCATGCCTATGGCAGCAATAGCTCAGGACATGGGGGAGAGCGATTCTTCGATGATGGAGAGTGATACTTCCATGCACGATATGGCGATGGAAATGAGCGCTGCTTTAATGTATGAGGCAGAGGGAGATTCATTGCATTCAGCATTTGACACAGACGGAGCATTAGAAGCGTATTTAGAGGCGAACGAAGAGGATCCGGAAAATACGACTTACATCTGGAAAATAGTGCGTGAATACGCCGACAAAGGAATATTTGCCGACGATGACGATGAGATGGAAGCTGCATATATTGAAGGCGAGACATGGGCAAGAAAGTGTGTGGCTATGGCTCCGGAAGACGGCAATTGTCATCTATACCTCGCTATAGCCGTCGGTAGGATAGCAGAATCAAAAAGTGGCAAAACCAAAGTAAGACTTTCAAGAGAAGTTAATGAAGAAGCCGCCAAATCAATTGAGCTCAACCCTAATCTTGATGGCGCATATCATGTGCTCGGGCGTTGGAACAGAGAAGTTGTTGCGCTTCCATGGTACCTGAAAGCCGCTGTAAGCATGTTTTTAGGAGGACTGCCATCTGCAACGAATGACGAAGCCGTAAAGAATTTCAATATGGCGATCGATCTTCGACCGGATCGGATGCTGCATTATTTTGAGTTAGGTGTTACTTATAAATACATGGGCGAAAAAGAGAAAGCCAAAATTAAATTTGAAAAAACGCTTTCAATGGACTTAGTAGAACGCAAAGATGAAAGCAGGCACGAAGAAGCGAGAAAATATTTATCTAAGCTCTGATCAGCTTGCTGCAATTTAGCAAATTGACATAAATAATAGATCGATTCCGAGTAAATTTTTATAAGGGAGTTAGAATCGCATGAATATATGCAAGTATCTTTGCATCAGCGTTGTAATACTGATGTGGACAGGGAATATATTAGCTCAAAGAATTAGAATTGTTGAATTGACCCCTTTTGATCCAAATAGATCATCTGCTACAATAATTTACTTACCGAGTAATTCTGAAAGTTATAACTCATTGAGATTGTCTTCGATGGGAAGCGGATTAAACGGCATAGTCAGCGATGGAATTTCTGATTATTTCAGAAATCCTGCAGATCTGAATATGGATTAGCAAAGAGCTTATTACCTTGATTTCGATAATAAAGGTGCTTCAAATGATTTGCGAATCAGTTTGTTCTCGCCTTTGTTAAACGGGCAATTTGGTCTATCATTTAGTGGAAATACATCTGAAAACATTACGACGAACAATAGGACAGATCCTGAGTTAGACTTATTTGAAGAGAATGTAACTGCTATTTCCAGTAATCGCAAAACATCAAATAGCAGTTACAATATTCATCTATGGTGGGCAAATAATCTATCCAAAAACTTTCAGTACGGGTTTAATTATATAAAAAAAAGCTCTGATTTCAACTCTAGCCGAGTTAACACATCCTCAAGAACAACTGCGAGGACAGATATTTTTAATGAATCAACTACTGTAAGCAGCAGAGTTGATAGCAGATTGACTGATAACGATAGAGAAGTGAATGTAAACACAATCAGAGTCGGTTTAATATTCGGATCATTACCCGGTGTTGTCGTTGATATGGTTTTAAAAGCTGAATTTAATGATATCAACTCTGACGCTCTTGCCAACAGAATGACCAATAATAGTTATTCATATATACGACCAAATTATTCCAGCACGTCGGAATTTACCGACGTCACCTTAAACGTAATTGATAGTAAAGGTAATAATTCTGTATACGGATTGAAAATTAATGTCAAGAAAGAGATAAACGAGAATGTCATACAAAGCTATTTTCTTTCTTATGATAGGATCAATTTTGATTTTTCAGTGAATGAGATGAAAAGTGATTCTATGACTTCCTATCAAAAAAGAGATTCGATATTCTCAAATACAAATAATTCCTTTTTATCTGAACAGAATTCAAACTATGATATTACGGCAGCGTATGTATTAGGAATTGGCTTTGGAAGAGAGATCAGACTTGAGAAAGCTCTCGTCGGCATAGGCGCAATTGCAAAAATATCTAAGGCAAATTGGGATGATGAATTAAGCGGTTCGTCCACGCGATTAACAGATATATCGAACAATGACACCACATATCAACAAAGCTCATCTGCCGAATTGGCATCAGTGAATAAAAGTGACGTTAGTGCAGTTTTAATCAGTTTCCCTTTAGGAGGAGAAGTCAATGTTTCGAAAAAAGTCAGTCTCAGATTGGGAGTAGAATTCAACGTCATTTTTTCTAAGAACAAAATAACTTCCTCATCGGGCAGTCTATTATCAAATTCAGAAAACAGATCACTGCGGGATATTAAAAGTTTCGGAATCGGCTACAAACACTCTGAGAAGTTTAGTATTGACTTGATGGCGATAGGTAATTTAGCACAAATTTCCACATGGAGGGTTTCTATTCGGTACGGCTTATAGCAGCATCCCGTAGAACTACTCTTAATATCCGAGTTAGTCTAAAGCAACGTTTCAAATTAAAACATTCCCCCTAAATCACTGATAAATAGGGAAAATTCGTTAAATAACACTTGAAATCGCCTCATATTTATCGTATATTCTTTGCTCGGTAAATAACGGAGAACGGTGGCAGCTAAGAAGATAATAGTACGCGGAGCGAAGGAACATAACCTTCAAAATATAAATATTGATATACCCAGGGAGAAGTTGGTTGTAATTACGGGGCTTTCCGGTTCAGGTAAATCCTCACTCGCTTTCGACACGATATACGCAGAAGGACAACGGCGGTACGTCGAATCTCTATCATCATATGCGCGTCAATTTCTCGGGCTTATGGAGAAACCGGATGTGGAGTACATCGAGGGTCTTTCACCTGCTATTTCGATAGAACAAAAAGGCACATCCAAGAATCCACGTTCCACAGTCGGTACGGTAACTGAAATCTATGACTATCTCCGGTTGCTGTTTGCGCGTATTGGGATTCCCTATTGCTATAATTGCGGAAAACGGGTGGAGAAACAAACGGTTCAGCAAATTGTGGATGCAATCCTTCATCTTCCGGAAGGAAAGCGGATACATATTCTCTCTCCGATTGTCAGGGGTCGAAAAGGAGAATATCGGGAGTCATTGAAGGAGATTCAGAAAAAAGGATTTGTACGCGTTCGTATTGACGGAACTGTCGCCGATTTGGATAAGCTCCCGAAACTTGAGAAAAATAAAAAACATAATATAGAGATTGTTGTAGACAGGCTCGTAGTAAAGCCTGAGATAAAGGATCGACTGACAGATTCGGTCGAGACGGCGTTGCACCTCAGTAACGGATTGATTTATATCGATGTTGTCGGAGGTGAAATGCAGACATTCAGTGAGCAATTTGCCTGTGTTGATTGCGAAATATCCTATGAGGAACTTACTCCGAGGATGTTTTCTTTCAATAGTCCGTATGGAGCGTGCCATCATTGTCATGGTCTTGGAACACAGATGGATATCGATCCTGAAATGGTCATACCTGATAAATCAAAATCTCTCGCACAGGGCGCTATGGAGCCGATAGGCGGTCAACCGCGCGGTAATTGGTTCTCATCCATACTGAAGAGCGTTGCCGCTGAATATGATTTTGATTTTGTTACTCCGTGGCGGGAGCTTTCCGAAGAGGCGCAGGAGATATTACTTTACGGCTCGGGGGATAGAGAGATAAACGTAAAATACGTTCACAGCAACGGAAAAGCCAAAGGAGAGTATCAGACAAAATTTGAGGGAGTTATACCTAATCTCAAGAGAAGGTATAATCAAACAGGCTCTGCCGGTATCAGGCAGTGGATCGAAAAATTCATGTCCATTAAAGCATGTCCGATATGCCTTGGAAGTAAGCTGAAAAAAGAGAGCCTTGCAGTCAGGATAGGGGATTTGAATATACAGGACGTTACTTCGATGTCGATAAAAGACTCATACGATTTTATTCGTTCATTGAAGCTGGGTAAGACCGATACAGAGATAGCAAACCAGATAATCGGAGAGGTCAAGGGACGGTTGAAGTTTCTTATCAATGTCGGGCTCGACTATCTCTCTCTCAACAGACGTTCAAGCACTCTATCCGGCGGGGAATCGCAGAGAATTCGTCTCGCAACTCAGATCGGTTCTCAACTTATGGGCGTTTTATATATACTTGACGAGCCTTCGATCGGTCTTCATCAGCGGGATAATCTGCGACTTATCAATGCCTTGAAGAAACTCAGAGATATGGGGAATACGGTATTAGTGGTCGAACACGACCGGGAGATCATTGAAGCGGCTGATTGGGTGGTAGATATGGGACCAGGGGCGGGTAAGAACGGTGGGTTTGTGGTGGCAAAGGGAACACCCGCGTCTCTAAAGCGGTCCGCCAAGTCTATTACAGGAAAATATCTTTCGGGTAAAAAGAAGATAGTCATACCTAAAAAGAGACGTAAACACAACGGAAGAGTCCTTCATTTGAAGGGCGCAAGCGGGCATAATTTAAAAAAAATAGATATCATGATTCCGTTAGGGACCTTCACGGCGGTAACCGGTGTATCGGGTTCAGGCAAGAGCACATTGATAAATGAAACCCTCTATCCGGCGCTGATGAGGGAGATCTATTCGACAAAAGCTCATCCTCTCTCTCACACCTCGATTGAAGGGATGAAGTATGTAGATAAAGTGGTGGATATTGATCAGTCTCCCATAGGAAGAACGCCACGCTCGAATCCCGCTACTTACACGGGCACATTTACATATATCAGAGATCTATTCAGCAACCTTCCTGAATCTAAAATTGCGGGATATAAACCGGGTCGCTTCAGTTTCAATGTAAAAGGAGGAAGGTGCGAGTCCTGTGAAGGTGACGGGGTAATAAAGATAGAAATGCATTTCTTATCCGATGTTTACGTTCAATGCGAAGTGTGTGAGGGAAAGCGCTACAACAGGGAAACGCTCGGAATTCGCTATAAAGGAATGAATATATCAGATATTCTTGAAATGACGGTGAGCGATGCGCTTCAATTCTTTGATAAAATACCTCGAATTAAAAAGAGGCTTCAAACATTATATGACGTAGGACTAAGTTATATCCATCTTGGTCAGCAAGCTACGACCCTTTCCGGCGGAGAGGCTCAAAGAGTTAAGCTTGCCACAGAGTTAAGTAAATTAGACACCGGTAATACGATATATATTCTTGATGAACCGACTACGGGATTGCACTTCGAAGATATTAAAATGCTTCTCAAAGTATTGAACCGACTTGTAGATCTTGGGAACACGGTTCTGATCATAGAACACAATCTTGACGTCATCAAAGTTGCGGACTATCTGATCGATTTAGGACCTGAAGGGGGAGATGCCGGCGGAATGGTGGTAGCCTCCGGAACACCTGAAGAGGTTGCCAAGGTGAAAGGCTCTTATACGGGACAATTTTTGAAGGAAGTGTTGAATGGACGGACGTAAAAATCACTTGGAATTGAGGCTATTATTTCTTATATTACAATAACTTATAGCAATTATTATTTATGAATCCTCACCATTTTGATATAGATACTTTGACCTTTACAGCCAAAGAGATCAGAGGCGATATTCTACGTATGCTTGAAAAAGCAGGCTCGGGTCATCCGGGAGGATCACTCGGAATGGCTGACATTTTCACGGCGCTATATTTTAACATTCTCAATCATAGTCCCGAAGATCCTTTATGGTCGGAGAGGGATAGAGTCGTACTGTCGAATGGGCATATTTGTCCGGTACTTTATGCAACTTTGGCAAGATCGGGATATTTTGATTTGGAGGAGTTGAAAACTCTGAGAGTGCTTGGTTCGCGCTTACAAGGGCATCCAAGCAGACTCGATCTTCCGGGTATTGAAACAAGTGCCGCATCATTGGGTCAAGGTCTTAGTATCTCTGTAGGCATGGCTCTGGCTGCTCGTTTGGATAAAGAGAAGCATAAGATATTCGCTTTACTAAGCGACGGTGAGTTACAGGAAGGCTCAAGCTGGGAAGCAGCCAATGCAGCAGCGAAATGGCAATTGGATAACCTGATAGCCGTTGTAGACAGGAACAACATCCAGATAGACGGAAATACGGAGGATATTTTTCCGCTCGAACCGCTGAGGGATAAGTTCGAGGCATTCAATTGGATAGTATTAGAGATAAACGGAAACGACATGGAACAAATTCTTCAAGTGTTTGAAAGCGCTATAAAAATGAAAGGGCAGCCGGTTTGTATCATTGCGCATACTACGCCGGGAAAAGGTGTCTCCTTCATGGAGAATAAGTATGAGTGGCATGGTATTGCGCCGAGCAGAATAGAAATGATGGAGGGCTTGGCGGAGTTGAGGCTTGAAGAGGTTGCGTATGAAAGGAATTAGGGCAGAGATGAAGTTAGCGCCCAATTTATTCAAGAATCCGGAGCTCAAAGCAACCAGGGCAGGATTTGGGTCCGCTATGACCGCTCTTGGAGAATCAGACGAAAATGTCGTCGCTCTCTGCGCCGATCTTTCGGGCAGCCTGAAGTTGGGAGATTTCATTAGTAAATGGCCTGACAGGTTTTTTCAGAGTGGTGTCGCCGAGCAAAATATGGTAAACATGGCAGTCGGATTGGCTCTTTCCGGGAAAATCCCGTTTGCTACAAGTTTCGGTGTTTTTATGCCGATGAGGACCTTAGATCAGATACGTATCTCTGTTTGTTACAATAATGCAAACGTTAAACTTGCCGCCTCGCATACAGGAATCACTGTCGGACCTGATGGCGCAACGCACCAAGTTTTGGAAGATATAGCAGTAATGCGTGTATTGCCCAAAATGAAGGTAATAGTTCCTGCAGATGCTGTTGAGACCGAGAAGGCTACGATAAGCGCGGCAAAGATAGACGGACCTGTTTATCTACGCTTCGGAAGACAAAACGCCCCTGTATATACTACCAAAGATACTCCGTTTGAGATAGGCAAAATAAACAAATTGAGAGATGGAAAAGATGTGGCGATAGTTGCATGCGGAGTTATGGTATATATATCCCTTCTTGCCGCGGAAGAATTGTCAAAGAACGGAATTGAGGCAAGTGTGCTGAACTGCCATACGATCAAACCGATAGATTCCGAAGCATTGATAAAAGCCGCAAAAGAGTGTGGCGCGGTCGTAACTGCGGAAGAACATCAAAAAAGCGGCGGATTGGGCAGCGCGGTAGCAGAAGTTCTTGTGGAATCGGAGAGTGTTCCGATGGAGATAATAGGAATCGAAGACCGGTTTGGCGAATCAGGGGAATCGGACGAGTTGATGGAAAAATACGGTTTGACTTCGACAAATATCGTTAAGGCAGTTAAAAACGTTCTCAAGAGAAAATGACAGAAAAAGAAAATTTAAGAGTTGATATTTCAAATCCCGGCGGGATCAAAGAAGAGCACGAACTTGAGATGTCATTACGTCCGCAGTTCTTCAATGATTTTATCGGGCAGGAGAAGGTTGTTGACAACCTGAAATTATATATCAAGGCTGCTCTCGGAAGAAACGAACCGCTTGATCATGTGTTGTTATTCGGTCCCCCGGGGCTTGGAAAAACTACAGTCGCAAATATCATTGCGAAAGAGCTTGATGTGAATATTACCATGACATCAGGTCCCACACTTGATAAAGCGGGAGATCTCGCAGGAATTCTAACAAAATTATCTGAGCGGGACGTCTTGTTCATAGATGAGGTGCACAGGTTGAGTTCAAATGTGGAAGAATATTTATATTCGGCTATGGAAGATTATCATATCGATATAATGATAGATAAGGGACCTAATGCGAGGAGTGTGCAGCTCAATCTTCCCGGATTCACATTGATAGGAGCAACCACAAGGGCAGGATTACTAACGTCGCCCTTGAGAGCGCGCTTCGGAGTAGTGGAACGGCTTGATTTTTATGAGATTGAAAATTTGCGGGATGTTATCAATCGTTCGGCGAAGATACTTCAAGTCGAGATCGAGGAAAAAGCATCTTGGGAAATTGCAAGAAGATCCAGAGGCACTCCACGGATAGCCAACAGGTTATTAAGGAGAGTCAGGGATTTCGCGCAAGTGGATGGGTCGGGAGTCATTACTCTTGAATTGTCTAAAGGAGCATTGAAAAAACTCCAGGTTGACGAGATAGGGTTAGATGATATGGACAAAAGAATAATATCGACAATAATAGAAAAGTTCAATGGAGGTCCTGTCGGTTTAAGCAGCCTTGCTGTGGCAGTAGGTGAAGAAGGCAATACCATCGAAGAGGTTTATGAGCCTTTTCTGATCAAAGAAGGCTTTCTTCAGCGCACACAAAGAGGCAGGGAAGCAACAGACCATGCATATAAACATTTTGGTTTGGATAAGCCAGTGAAAAAGCAGGGAACATTATTTACAGATTAGGAGAAAGATAACTATGGGGATGAGATTAGTAGAATTCCAATATAATTTGCCGGAGAGATTTATTGCGCAAAAACCTCTTAAAAGGAGAGACGCATCTAAATTGATGGTTCTTCATAAGGATACGGGGAAAATTGAGCATAGAAAATTTACAAATATAGTGGACTACCTGGACAAAGATGATACTTTAGTCATAAATGAGACAAAAGTATTTCCTGCGAGAGTACAGGCGATAAAAGAAAAAACGAATGCCAAAGTAGAACTTTTCTTGCTAAGAGAATTAGAGAGCAACATGTGGGAAGTATTGGTAAAGCCCGCTCGTAAAGTGAGAATAGGAAACAAATTGAAAATTACCAGAGATGTATCTTGTGATGTCATCGATAATACTATATCGGGCGGCAGAGTCGTACGATTTTCTTGTAACGGTGATGATGTATATAAGATAATAGACAAGGTCGGCGCGGCTCCCCTACCTCCATACATCAAACGTAAAGCAACCGCTACAGATAAAAAACGCTATCAGACGGTCTATGCGCGGCATACCGGAGCAGTTGCGGCTCCGACGGCCGGGTTACACTTTACAAAACCGCTATTAGAAAAAATTAAGAAGAAGGGCGTAAATGTTGTCCCAATTGTTCTTAACGTCGGTCTTGGAACCTTCAAACCGGTTCAAGTCGAAGACCTGTCAAGGCACAGAATGGACTCGGAATATTTTGAAATACCGATAAGCGCAGCAGACATAGTTAATAAAACGATGGAAGACGGTAAGAAGATAATGGGAGTCGGAACAACATCAGCCAGAGCTATGGAATCGGTATTTATTACTGAGAATAGAATTAATCCCGGTATGGGCTGGACGGATAAATTCATTTTTCCGCCGTATGATTTTAAAGTTATAAACAAATTGATAACGAACTTTCATATGCCCGGGTCTACCTTACTGATGCTTGTCTCCGCCTTTGCTACAAGAGATATGATATTTCACGCTTACGAAGTAGCTAAAAGGCATAAGTATCGCTTCTATAGTTACGGCGATGCGATGTTGATCCTTTAGGTTGAAACAGTGTCGGTCTCTGCCGTAATCGTAGCTGCGGGCAATTCTAAAAGAATGAACGACGGGGTAGATAAGCTTGCAGTCGAGCTAAGCGGTAAACCGTTACTTGCTTGGACGATCTCCCGGTTTGAATCTACAGAAATTATCGACGAGATAATCGTAGTGACGAGAGAGGATGAGGTCGAAAAAGTAAAAGAAATGACAAAATCGGAAGGGTTCCGGAAAGTCAGCTCGATCGTAAAGGGCGGAGCATTTCGTCAGGAATCAACACAGAATGGATTGAATGCAACTTCCAACGATTCAACAGTAGTGTTAGTTCACGACGGTGCAAGACCTTTAGTTAGAACTTCAGATATAAAGAGAATTGTGGAAAGCGCAGAAGAAAACGGAGCTGCGCTGTTGGCTCTGCCGAGTAAGGAGAGTGTCAAAGAAGTTCAAGACGGGAGAGTCACGAAAACTCTACCGCGAGAATCGATTTGGCTTGCGCAGACACCTCAAGGATTCAGAAAAGAGCTGTTGCAAAAAGCTCTTTCGGCCGCTGAAAAAGAAGGATATATCGGAACCGATGAAGCTTCATTAGTGGAGAGAATTGGAGAAGAGGTAGCGGTTATCGAGGGTCATAGTAGCAATATCAAGGTAACTATCAGTTCAGATATTGGAATAGTGCGATCGTTACTCGAGGGAGAAGAAGAGAGTGCTTAGAGTCGGAATAGGTTATGATGTGCATCCGCTTGAAGAGGGTATTCCATTAATATTAGGCGGTGTGAAAATTCAGTACCCGCTTGGTTTAAGAGGTCATTCGGACGCAGATGTGATATGTCATTCGATCATCGATGCCCTTTTAGGCGCGGCGAATATCGGAGACATAGGAGAGCATTTTCCCGATACGGATGAGCGATATAAGGGTATTTCATCACTCAAACTTCTCAGTGAATCTGTACTCCTTCTCAAAGAGAATAGCTGGGAAGTCGTGAATATAGATGTTTCGGTGGTCGCAGAGGAACCGAAAATAAATCCGTATAAGAAAGAGATGATAGAAAATATCTCTAATGCCATGAATTGCGATGCAAATTCCGTTTCCATTAAGGCAACCACGAATGAAAAATTGGGTCCAATCGGCAGAGGTGAAGGAATTGCCGCCTTTTCTGTGGCGATGTTAACAGAGATCGAGAAAAAATAATGTTCGAAGAATTTATCAACAGTGTCGGCGAAATGGATACGGCTTGGCTTTACGGAATGCTTCTGTTGGCTGCCTATATGGAAAATGTAATTCCTCCAATCCCCGGAGACAGTGTGGTAATATTCGGCGCATATTTAGTTGGATTGGGTAAAATCGAATTCTTCCCGAGTCTAATGATCACTACCGTTGGAAGCGTAGCGGGTTTTATGACCTTTTACGTTATCGGCAGATATGGCGGGCGGGAATATTTTAAAGCAAAAAATTTTAAATGGTTTGATGCGGGCAGAATGAACAAGGTTGAGGGTTGGATTCAGAAAAGAGGGCTTTTGATCATCCTTGCGAACCGGTTCCTTGCAGGAACGAGGTCGGTTATTTCGATCTTTGCGGGTTTTGCACGATTAGGCTGGCTGAAGGTTACCGTGTTGGCATTTATATCAAGTCTTGTATGGAATGGAATTCTCATAACTGCAGGATACTATGCCGGTAAAAATTGGAAATACGTAGAGAGTCTTGTTGAAAATTACAGCATAATTATTTCGGTGCTGATTGTATTGACAATAGTTGTTGGATTAGTGCTGTATAAGAGAAGAAACAACACTGTTCAAACATCTGGGGGAAGCTGATCTTGCCCGGAGTAAGAGTGAGATTTGCCCCGAGTCCGACCGGTAATCTACACGCCGGGAACGTCCGTACGGCGCTGTTGAACTGGATATTCGCAAAACAGCAGAACGGAGTATTGATCCTCAGGATAGAAGATACCGACCAGGTCAGGCATGTGATCGGTTCAGAGGAGGGGATAGCAACAGATCTGAATTGGCTGGGAATCGAATGGAGCGAAGGTCCTGATGTCGGGGGGGAATTCGGGCCTTATCGCCAATCGGATAGGTTAAAGATTCACGAAGAATACGCAGAGCGTTTATTAAGGGAAGGCAGCGCTTACAAGTGTTATTGCAGTGAGGAAGAGCTGCAAATGGAGCGTGAGAAAGCTTTGGCAAACAGATTGCCTCCAAGATATAACGGTAAGTGTAGAGACCTTTCTGCCGAAGAAGAGAAGAAAAAGATCTCAGAGGAAATCAAACCGGTTTTACGATTCAAAGTCAGAGAAGGAGAAGTTAGTTTTGTTGATCTTATTAAAGGGGAGATCAGTTGGAAATTAGATAATATCGGAGATTTTGTAATTCTGAGATCAAATGGAATGCCGTCATATAATTTCGCGGTAGTGATAGATGATGCGCTGATGAAGATCAGCCATGTTATAAGAGGTGAAGGGCACGTATCAAATACTCCGAGACAACTTTTAATTTATGAAGCGCTGGGTTTTAAGATTCCGAAGTTTGCGCATACTCCAACGATATTGAATAAAGAGAAGAAAACATTGTCCAAGAGACATGGAGCTCTTTCGATAAAGCGATATCGTGAAGAGGGTTATATTCCGGATGCTCTTGTCAACTACCTAAGTTTACTTTCATGGTCGTCAGAGAGCGGAGATGATATACTCAGTAGGGAGAGGATAGTAGATGAATTCAGTTTTAGCCGCATGTCCTCATCATCAGCCGTCTTCGACGATGACAAACTCTTATGGATGAACGGTCAATATATACGAGCATTAAAAAGCGAAGATCTGCTGAATTTGTCGCTCCCGATTCTTGAGAATTCCGGATACACGACACAAAACTTAGAGTCTACTGCGAAGATATTGGAAGCCGTGAAGGGAAACTTAACCAAAATGTCGGACCTTCCGCAATATGTCGAGCTTTTTTATAAATCGGAAGTCGAACCGGATGGAGCCGCCGAAAGGGAACTGATAGAGAAAGAAGAGTCAAAGCAAGTTTTTAACAACTTTATCAATGGCGTTGAAAAGTACAATGAGATCAGCGCAGATGATTTCAAAGAGATAATGAAGCAAGTTCAAAATGATACGGGAATTAAGGGTAAAAACCTCTGGATGCCCGTAAGAATAGCGCTGACGGGTCAGAGTCATGGTCCTGAACTACCGATGTTAATAGAGTTTTTCGGAAAAGAGGAAGTAGTCAGCCGGATAAAAAAAGTGATGGGCAGCTGATGCAAAGAGTCAGCTTGAAAGCTTACGCCAAAGTGAACATAGGTCTGCGAATTGACGGCAGAAGGAATGACGGCTACCATACGTTGAAAACTCTTTTTCAGACCATCAGTATTCACGATAACCTGATTTTGGAATTACAAGATGAACAGGGAATCGGTTTTTACACGACCGGTTTAAAGGTTCCAACAGGTGAAGATAATATTTGTGTCAAAGCCGCGCAGAAAGTATTAGAGCGTGAAAACCGGAAGAGCGGCATAAATATCAGACTCGAAAAATATATATCGGTGGGTTCCGGTCTCGGTGGAGGCAGCAGCGATGCGGCAGCAGTGATTCGCGGGTTAAATAAATTACTGAAACTCGATCTCGATAACTCTGAAATGGAAGCTGTCGCACTCGAATTAGGCGCGGACATCCCCTTTTTCATTCGAGGAGGTTGTCAATATGCAGAAGGAATAGGAGAGCTCTTGAGTCCCGGAGAAATTGAGGACAATTTCATAGTACTATTGGTGATTCCTGACATCAGTATTACCACAAGCTGGGCATATAAAAATC
The DNA here is from genome assembly GCA_004402895.1 of Fidelibacterota bacterium MT.SAG.3. Lineage (GTDB taxonomy): Bacteria > Fidelibacterota > SORT01 > SORT01 > SORT01 > SORT01. The sequence goes on from SORT01000007.1 coordinate 60,145, forward strand.
TTGACTATTTAAGCTTGACAAGCGATACGGAAGACGTTAATTTAGCCCGTTTCCCACGTAATGGGGAAACAAATAAGAGAAGATATTTCAGGAATGATTTCGAAAATTTAGTGTTTTCGGAATACCCTGAAATAGGAGAAATAAAAAGACAAATATCGGAATCCGGAGCTGTTTACGCTTCACTTTCAGGCAGCGGTTCGGGGGTGTTTGGGCTTTATGATTCAAAGGATGAGGCGGAGAACGGAAAAGAAAAGCTTGGTAAAGATTACGATAGTTATATTTTGAAACTAATTCCGGGGTTCAAGGATTGAAATTTGGGGTGTCGCCAAGTGGCAAGGCACAGGACTTTGATTCCTGCATTCGGAGGTTCGAATCCTCCCACCCCAGCAAAATATAGGATAATATGGGAAGTACTTTAAAAATATTCAGCGGTAGGTCGAACATGCCATTAGCCGAAGGTATTGCTAACTCTCTCGGTCAGCCCTTAGGAAAGCTTGAGATAGTTGAATTCAAAGACGGCGAACTTTATGTAAAGTATGAGGAAAATATACGTGGATGCGACGTTTTTATCATACAATCCACGAATCCGCCCGCAAAAAACTTTCTTGAACTATTTCTGATGATAGATGCGGCAAGAAGAGCTTCAGCTAAGCGAATAACGGCGGTAATACCCTATTACGGCTATGCAAGACAGGACAGAAAAAACACGCCGCGAGTTGCGCTTTCTGCCAAATTATTTGCTAACATGATAATTGTAGCCGGAGCCGACAGGGTAATGGCGATGGACCTGCATTCGCCTCAGATACAGGGATTTTTTGATGTCCCGTTCGATCATTTATATTCATCAATGGTATTGATAGAGCATCTGTCGAAGATGGATTTTATTGAGAATGCAATTATAATGGCTCCTGACATAGGTGGAATAAAAATGGCAAGAGCATATGCCCGCCGTCTCGACCTTGATCTTGCGGTAATTGATAAAAGAAGAGAGAAAGCCAATAAATCCGAGGTTATGAATATCATCGGCGAGATCGAAGGTAAAAACGTCATACTGCTTGACGATCTGGTCGATACAGCAGGGACTCTTATCAACGCCGCGGATGCGGCTCTTGAAAAGGGGGCAATAAATGTTTACACAGCGGCAGCGCATCCGGTTCTTTCGGGTGATTCAATTGAACGGCTGAGAAAATCAGCGATAAAAAAACTCATTGTTACCGACACCATACCATTACCTGATAACGGGAATTCCGATATATTGGAAGTTGTGTCGGTTGCAGAAATTTTTGGTAAGGCTATCATGGCTATACATGAAGAACGATCTATCAGCACCTTGTTTGATAGTCAGGATTATTGATTTTATAAAGGAGTAAGGAAATGGCAAATGATGTACTTAATGTGCAAACACGAATAACTGAACGGAAAAGTGATCTCAGCACTGCAAGAAGAAACGGGATAATACCGGGTATTTACTATACAGTGGGGAAAGAACCTATTTCTCTAAATGTTAATGAAAGAGAGTTAATGGCTATCATTGCATCCGGTAATGTAATTATCGATATGAAAGTGGATGATACAGACTCACAGAAAATTATCATCAAGGATATGCAAATTCATCCGGTTACGGATAAAATTGTTCACGTGGACCTTATGGGGATTCGGATGGATAAGGAGATAGAAATTTCGATTCCTATTCATTTCGAGGGAGTTCCTGAAGGAGTGAAATTAGGCGGATTGCAGCAGTCTATTTTGAGGGAGCTTCTTCTTAAAGGCTTACCGGCTGATATTCCTGAGGTTATTAATTTGGAAATCGAGCAACTCGATATCGGTGATTCCATACATGTGCACGAAATAAATATTCCGAAAGTCACAATTGTCACTGAAGCTGAATTAGCTATTGTTTCTGTCGTGACACCGAAGATCGTTGAAGAGGAAGTTGTAGAAGAAGAATTGGAAGGTGTTGAGGGAGAAGAAGGTGAAGAGGCTGTTGAGGGCGAAGGTGAAGGCGAAGGAAAAGAGGGTGAGGGAGAAGCTAAAGCCCCGGAAGATGCAGGTGACACTCCATCGCACAAAAAATAACCTGCATTTCAATTCATCTTGAAATGTTTGATAGGATTAGGAAACCCGGGATCGGAATACGAAGGCACGAGGCACAACTTAGGATATATGGTTGTGGACAGAGTTGCCAAACTTAAGAAAATGGAATTCAAGCCCGGGAAAGGAAAATATTGGGAATCAAAAGACAGAAGCGGTTCATTATTGCTTATGAAACCCACAACCTTTATGAATGACAGCGGATTAGCGGTTAACGAGGTAATGGAACGGTATGGTTTTCCTGCATCGAAACTGATGGTAATATATGATGACCTTGACCTGCCCTTAGGCAGCGTTCGCATAAGAAAAAGAGGAGGCGCCGGCGGTCATCATGGAATGGAATCGATCATATACCATCTCAACAGTGAGGATATTCCCCGAATAAGGTTAGGTATCGATGATGATAATCGTTCTGATGATGTAGATTTTGTATTGTCCCGATTCGAAGAATCTCAATTAGATGAGGTGGAAAAGACAGTAAATTATGCAGCTGAAGGCGCGTTAGAATTTATTTATAATGATATCAGTAAAAGCATGAATAAATATAATAAACGTGAAAATAATAACACAATGAACAGGGAGAAAAATTAGAATTGGAAATTCCGGGTTTTGTAAAGTTGGCGCCGTGGTTTGGAATAGGGGGAATGGTCGTAGCGTTCTTCATTTACCTTTATATCTCGAAGCAGGATGAAGGAAATGAGAAGATGAAGGAGCTCGCCAAATTGATTCACGACGGTGCGATGGTGTTTTTAAAAAGAGAATACACTATTCTCTTGGGATTTATAATTATTGTGACAGGTTTTCTATACATGTTAGCGCCGCAAACTGCTCTTGCTTACGTTGCGGGCGCATTGTGTTCGATGCTTGCGGGCTTTTTTGGGATGAAAGGAGCTACTAAAGCAAACGTAAGAACTGCTCAAGCAGCGTTAACCGATGGTGAAGCGAAAGCTCTCTCAGTTTCTTTCTTTGGCGGATCTGTAATGGGACTTTCAGTCGCGAGTCTCGGCTTACTCGGTGTAGGCGTTTTTTTCCTTCTGTTCGGGCAATCTGTCGATACAGCGCATTATATTAGCGGATTTGCAATGGGAGCAAGCTCCATAGCGTTATTTGCGAGAGTAGGCGGAGGTATCTTCACCAAAACAGCCGACATAGGAGCCGATCTGGTAGGTAAGATCGAAGCAGGGATACCGGAAGATGATCCTCGAAATCCGGGAGTGATTGCAGACATGGTTGGCGATAATGTCGGTGATACCGCCGGAATGGGCGCCGATATCTTTGAGTCTTATGTCGGCTCAATAATAGCCACTATAGCGATCGGGGCAACATCCGCAATGACTCAATCAATGCCGATAAAGTTTATGGCGCTGCCTCTGATCTTGGCAATGCTCGGTTTGGTTGCTTCCTTGTTCGGAATAGCAACTATTAAATTTTTGAGTAAGGGAAGCCCGGCAGGAGCGCTACGATATTCAACAATGATCGCCGCAGGTCTATTTCTCGTAGCCACTTATTATGCGACGGAGATGCTCGGTTTCAGGGGAAGTCTGAGCGAGATGGATGTAACGGGAATTTCTTTGTTCTGGTCAGTTGTTGCCGGAACTCTTGCCGGAATTTTCATAGGATTGGCAACGGAATATTATACCGGAGCGGGTCCCGTAATGAGAATAGCGGAATCATCCAAAACAGGACCAGCAACGAACGCTATTACAGGATTGGCTGTAGGATTCGAAAGCACAACAGTGCCGATTCTGATAATTTGCGCCACGATTTATGCCTCCTCGGAAATGGCAGGGCTTTACGGAATAGGTCTGGCAGCTGTGGGTATGCTAGCAACAGTCGGAATTACGATGTCGGTTGATGCTTATGGACCGATAGCAGATAACGCGGGCGGGATAACTGAAATGGCCGGATTAGGCGATGATGTAAGGAAGATAACCGACGGACTTGATTCATTAGGGAATACGACGGCAGCCCTCGGGAAAGGTTTTGCAATAGGTTCTGCCGCGCTGACGGCGTTGGCGCTTTTTTCAGCATATACGCAGGCGGTAAATCTCGAAGAGATAGGTATTGACATATCTAAACCTATTGTTGTGATAGGCTTTTTATTGGGCGGAGCTGTTCCATTTCTTGTAGCAGCCCTCACGATATCGTCTGTCGGTAAAGCCGCAAATAAAATGGTGGAAGAGATTCGCAGACAATTCAGGGAAATACCAGGTCTTATGGAAGGCACCGGTAAACCTGATTCCGCCCGATGTGTGGATATCAGCACCAAAGCAGCGCTTAGAGAGATGATACTTCCCGGACTTATAGCTGTATTTTTTCCGGTAATAGTAGGATTCGGACTTGGAAAAGAGTCTTTAGGCGGATTACTCGCCGGAAGTTTATTGGCGGGCGTATTTCTTGCTCTCTTCATGTCAAACGGCGGCGCTGCGTGGGACAATGCCAAGAAGTACATAGAAGAGGGGAATATGGGCGGAAAAGGTTCCGATGCGCACAAAGCAGCGGTTGTTGGCGATACTATCGGCGATCCCTTCAAAGATACCGCAGGACCGTCAATGAATATACTGATAAAGCTGATGGCGGTTGTATCTCTGGTGATAGCACCATTACTTTAAGAAAACGAAACGGAGGAAACATTGAATTACTATGAACTGATGTATATTATCGATTCTTCATTAGAGCAGGAAGAGATCTCTAAGGTGAAGAAAGAAGTTGATAATTTTCTAACTTCAGAAGGATCGGATATTTACAGTAGATCTGACTGGGGCAGAACCAGGTTAGCATATGAGATAGAGAAGCAAAATTACGGTCATTATATCGTGCTGAAATTTGCTGCGAAACCAGGTCTTATAAGACAATTAAGAGAAAAATTCGGATTAATGGATGCGATTCTCTCCCATTTGTGTGTTTCTCTCGATGAGGAGCCTGAACGGATAGCCGAAGAGGAAATTGAAAGAAAAAAACCGGTCAGCACTTATGATTCCACTGTAAGTAAAGTGACGAAGGATGATGAAAAAACAGGCAAGGATGATGAAAAAACAGAATCGGAAGATAAGAAGCCTGATGAAAATGTAGAAATTGCAGAAAATGCAGAAAAGGAAGAAGAACAAAAAACTGATGAAGTAGAGGAATCCGCATAAATGTCAGAATTGCGTATGCCGGATCTGAATACGGTGATCATAGCCGGAAACCTAACAAACAATCCGACGTTTGGCGAGACAAACGACAAAACACCTGTCGTAAATTTTCATCTTGCATCGAATCGAAGGTTTAGAGACAACAAAGGGCAGGTAAAGGAAGATGTATGTTTCGTAGGTGTGGTCGCGTGGGATTCTTTGGCACGGAGTTGCAAGGGAAAGCTGGTCAAGGGCAGTTCTGTCGTAATATCGGGAGAATTACAATCAAGAAAATGGACTTCGGAAGATGGCCATAACAGGACGATCGTGGAGATCAAGGCTCGAAAGATCCAATTTCTTGACAAGTTCAATAATGAAAAGAAAAATGAAGAAGAGACGAACAAGGTAGACGAACCCTCCTCGGAACCGGTACCGAATGAAGGTAATGGAGAACAGGATGTTGAATTGTCCAAAATAGATGAAGCTATCGAAAAAGAAGATAGAACTAATGAGTTTGGATATAAAGGATTAGAGATTTAATTATCGGAGAAAATTAAATGGCGATTTCAAAGAAAAAGATATGCAGATTCTGCGATACAAGGGATCTGGAAATTGATTACAAAGATGTTAAGATGCTGAGAAAATATATTACCGATCAGGGTAAAATAATTCCCCGCAGAGTTTCAGGGAATTGTGCGAGGCATCAACGTGAAATGACTACGGCGATCAAGAGGGCAAGGAATATCTCTCTTATTCCATATTCTGTAACAGCTGTATAGCAGGGGGGATTCATGAAAATCATACTCACAAAAGATCATGATACTCTTGGTGAAGCAGGTGATATCGTAAAAGTTAAAGACGGCTATGGGCGGAATTACCTGATCCCGAGAAGTTTAGGGCTTGCGGCTACGAAATCAAATACCAAGATATATGAAGAGAGTAAAAAACAAAAAAGTGCTCAGAAGAACCGCGAGCAAGAACAAGCGGAGACAGTGGCAACTGAAATAAGCAAAGTATCATTGACAGCAACCGTTCAGGTCGGAGAGGACGACAAGGTATTCGGAGCAATTACATCTCAGGATATAGCGAGCCTCCTTTCTGAAAAAGGGTTCACGGTTGATAAAAGAGACATAATTCTTGAAGAACCCATAAAAGCACTCGGTATCTATAATGTCCCGATCAAGGTTGAAAAGGATGTACAAGCAGAAGTCAAACTCTGGGTGATAAAAGAATAAGTTAGCTGTTAATAGTTACGTCAGGGCTATGCCTTGTTTATGTTAAAAGCGTAGGATTGTTCCTCCGCTTTTTGCTTTAGATAAATAATTAACCGTTTTAATTTGCATTTACTATGGCATTTCCATAACTTGATTCTCCATGAACACTTCGGAAAATCAAATTATCAGTGTAGTGTTTCCACTTCTGTTAGATGAAGTTTACAGTTACAAGGTTCCCTCAGAATGGAATGAAATTGAGTTAGGATGCCGTGTGGCGGTACCTCTGAGAAACAAGACAGAAGTCGGCTTTGTCATTGAAATATCGTCGAGTCCGGGCGGGTACAGCGGCCGGTTGAAACAGGTAATTTCATTGATAGACAACCGGTCTCCGTTTTCAAATAAGATGTTAAAGTTTCTCAGATGGATGAGCGAATATTATCTTTCACCGCTCGGTCTGGTAATGAAAGCAGCGCTCCCGGCAGGCATGGGGGTAAAGAAGTCCAAGAGAGTAATACTCATCGACAAGGATGCGATGAAAGGCAAACGCTTTTCCGAGGTGATGGAGCTGATCTATAAAAAACTTCTAAGAAAGGAGAGCTACAGCTTTGCTCATCTTAAAAATTTCATCGGTTCGGAGGGTTTCGATCCCGCGATGGAAGCCTTACTGAAAGCGGGAGCCATCAAAGTTGAAATTAGTTATTCCGGTTATGAAGCGCTCTCTCCGGACAGATCAGGGAAAGGTGATTTCCAGATGGAAGAGATACTATTAACAAGAGCACAGGCAAAAGTTTATTCCCCTATACACGAATCCCTGAGCGGATCTAAACCAGAAGGATTTCTATTGCATGGAGTTACGGGAAGCGGTAAAACGGAAATTTATCTTCGTGGGGCGCGTGAAACCCTTTCAAATGGGGGCGATGTATTGATATTAGTTCCAGAGATAGCTCTGACTCCTCAGATAGCAGAACGGTTCGGACAATATTTTGGTGATAATGTCTCCGTTTTGCATAGCGCTCAAACAGAGTCAGCTCGAAGAAAATCTTGGGAAAGGATAAAGAGAGGTGAATCGAACGTAGTAGTGGGAACAAGGAGTTCAATTTTCGCGCCGCTTGAAAATCTAAAGTTATTGATCGTGGATGAAGAGCAGGAACCTTCTTACAAGCAAACGGAACCCGACCCTCGATATAGCGCCCGTGATGCTGCGGTAATGCGCGCTAAAATTGAAGGCGCTACACTACTGCTCGGCTCGGCGACTCCAAGCTTGGAATCAATGTATAACGCCAAAAAGGGAAGGTATAAATATATCCGATTATCGGAACGTTACGGTAAAGCAGCCACTCCGACTCTTCATCTGATAAATTCAGAAGCCGAAAAAATAAAGGGCGGCTTTTCAAAGGCGATAATTTCTTCACTCTTGAAAACAAAGATAGCTGAGCGGTTGAGCAGTGGAGAACAAATAGTACTTCTTCAAAATCGGCGAGGCTATTCTCCTCTTATCAGGTGCAAAGAGTGCGGTCATGCAGAGGAGTGCCCGGATTGCAACGTCACTTTCACCTATCACGCCGCCACGAATGCGATGAATTGTCATTATTGCGGAAAACGAACGGCAGTACCATACAAATGTCCGGAATGCGGAAACAGAGACCTATTGTTTCAGGGAATTGGAACTCAGAGAGTGGAGAAGGAATTATCAAAATTATTTCCGAAGGTGAGAGTTCAACGAATGGATATGGACACGACGAGTTCAAAAAACTCTC
>SORT01000008.1 GCA_004402895.1 Fidelibacterota bacterium MT.SAG.3
AAGCAAGGTAGAGAAAATCTCCTAGAAAAGCGCCACCCTGAACATTAGAGAGTGTGGTATCCAGTTGAACCTCATCTATGAGCGCAAAGTTTTGGTTTGGGTCATAGACGAATAGATTATTGACACCATTGAATTCTGATGAGTAGAAATAGCCGGTTCGGGGGTCCACAGCAACCCAGGGTATATGAGATTGAGGCACCTGCGCAAATTCTCCAGTGAAGTCTAGGCTGACTGCGTCATAAAGGCAAATGATCGGCTTGACATAGGACGCATCCTCAATAGGAGCATAAAGTTTGCCCTCAAAATAGGCAATATCGCCGATATGATCGTAGCTTTGATCCTGAAGGAATTGCGGGATTGGATTTTCATTTACGACTAAAAAATCATAATCATAATTGGTCTTAAAAAGTGTTTGCCGCGCTGAAAAATACCAGTCAACGCCATCAGTGGCGACTCCCTGTGAAAAATTCCCGTCTACGCTATCTATTGATTTTTCATGCCATCTGGTCTGTGGAATTGTGGTGTCAGTGGGAAAAACATGAATTGTAAAACTATCGCCCCAGAAGTCAAAGCCCTCGCTGGCAATGGATATGTCGAATAGGATGTCCTGATCACCTGCGCAATTCTCATTGACGTCTACTATGTAGGCGCCAGCTGAGGTGGCGGTTGCCCCGGGGCCGATGTCTCCATAGGTGTTTTGACCTAGCGCCCCTATGTCAGTTACGCATGTATCGCTTGTGGATATGTCTGCAGTGATTGCTGTTGCATTAGCCGTTGAGCCGTTGTTCCTGAGCGTTAGTTCTAGGAACAGCCTTTCCCCGGGATTTGGTATAGTGTCGAACAGCGTGTAAGAATCTAATACGACCGGGCCGATTGTTGTAAACCGTGCAGCATTCTCTCTTATATAGATAAGCGTGTCGTCCTTGCTGACGTGAATGTTTACTAGGTAGTGTCGTTCCTCCGCTGGAACAAGCCATAAATTTCCGAACAAACTGTCTCCGGCTATCCCATCATTGTGGGCATCGTCATCGAACAGGTAGACGCTGTCGATTAAAACGGAATCCACTGATTCGAATGCCGCCATAAGGGTAAGACCGCTCGAACTCGCCATCAGAGCGTTTACTTTCAATGAATCACTGTCAGGTACTGCGTAAACTGGTTCTACGACGAAACTCAACATCGCAACCTCTTGGGGAAAAGTAAAACCATAATACAGATATGCCGAACCTGGATTTTCGGCCGGAGCTCCCACGATAGCGTAGTCGCCGGAGATGGAGACTGATTTTCCAAAAAACCCCTCTGTTGCTCCATCTGAAGCAAGCAGTTTAGCTTTCTGCGCCCAGCTCGTGCCGCTGCGTGTGAACAGATAAGCCGAACCTGAAGCACTTCCACTATCATCATCCAACCAAGCGCCCACGACGGCGTAGTCGCCGGAGATGGAAACTGAATTTCCAAACTGATCCCCTACTCCACTATCGGAAGCAAGTAGTTTTGCCTCCTGCGCCCAGCTCGTGCCGGTGCGTTTGAAAACATAAGCCGAACCTGCATCAGTTCCATTATCATCATCCCCAAAAGCTCCCACAACGGCGTAGTCGCCGGAGATGGAGACTGACCATCCAAAAAGATCATCCGCTGCGCCATCAGAAGCTAGTAATTTAGCTTCCTGCGCCCAGCTCGTGCCGGTGCGCTTGTACACGTAAGCTGAGCCTGAACTGATTCCATTATCATCATCCCTCCTAGCTCCCACAACGGCGTAGTCGCCGGAGATGGAGACTGACCATCCAAAAAGATCATCCGCTGCGCCATCAGAAGCTAGTAATTTAGCTTCCTGCGCCCAGCTCGTGCCGGTGCGCTTGTACACGTAAGCTGAGCCTGAACTGATTCCATTATCATCATCCCTCCTAGCTCCCACAACGGCGTAGTCGCCGGAGATGGAGACTGAATTTCCAAACAAATCACCCGCTGCTCCGTCGGCCGCCGTTATCTTGAATTCACTGATCTGCGCGTAGGCAGGCTGGGGAATAGCCAGCGAAGCCACCGCGCAAATCGTCAGGGTTAGGAGTAATGTTCGTTTAAGCATAGTGTTCTCCTTATGTGGCAGTCAGGACTTGTCCTGACGCTGTAAAGGCACGGTCTTGCGGTCAGGATATCGCCGCCGTTGGCGGGAATTGTGAAATCCTGACTCGCACCGTATTCCTCCCCTCAAGGGAGGAGTTTTACACACCCCGTCTTCTCGACACTAACGTGTCATGAATCCTCCGTAGGAGTTCCTTCGGAACACCCCTCTTGATAGAGGGGAATAATTGGATTCCATTATTTCAACAACAACATCTTCCTCGTCTGGACAAAATCATTTGCTTGAAGCCTGTACAGGTAAACACCCGACGCTACATTTGAGGTATTCCACACAACATTATGCTGCCCTGCCGACTGCCGACTGTTTACAATGGTCTCCACTTCCTTTCCAAGGATATCGTAAATCACTAATTCCACATTTCCTGCTTCGGGAAGATAAAACCGGATTGTAGTAACGGGATTGAAGGGATTTGGGTAGTTCTGGGAAAGTGAATAGATTTCCGGAACGAATGACAGTCCTTCCCGATCATTTACACCGACAGGAGAAATTATAGTCAGATTCAACAACACTGATATACTATTGACCGAAAAAAGACCCACCGCTATGTCCTGATCTCCATCCCCATCAAAATCTGCACTGACGATTAACTGGGGTTCATGGCCAACAACAAAGTCCACCCTGGGTGCAAAGGTCCCATCGCCGTTATTCAACAACACGGATACACTATTACCACTTAAATTGGTCGTCACCAAGTCCTGATCGCCATCTCCATCCAAATCGGCACTGGTGACTCCATTGGAAGAACTACCAGCGTCATAATTCACCTTAGGCGCAAACGTCCCGTCTCCATTATTCATAAAAACCGATAGGTAGCCACCACCGCGGGTGGGATGAGCCACAGCCAGGTCTTTATCGCCATCTCCATCTAAATCCGTAATGGAGATTGCCAGGGGACAAGTCTCAGCGGCATAGTCCGCCTTAGGCGCAAATGTCCCATCTCCGTTGTTTAAGAGCACTGATACACTATTGCCTCCACAATTAGTCACAACCAGGTCATTATCCCCATCTCCATCTAAATCCGCGCTGGAGACTATCAGGGGACAATTCCCAGTGGCATAGTCCACCTTAGGCGCAAAGGTCCCATCTCCGTTGTTCAAGAGCACTGATACACTATTGCTTCCACAATTAGTCACAGCCAGATCATTATCCCCATCCCCATCTAAATCGATACTGAATACATCTTGGGTATCATCTCCAACGGGATAATCCACCTTAGGCGCAAAGGTCCCATCTCCATTGTTCAAGAACACTGCTACATCAGTGTCCTCTCTAACCGCAACAGCTAAGTCATTATCTCCATCTCCATCTAAATCCGCACTGAAGATTCCCAGGGGGATATTTCCAGCGGGATAGTCTGTCCTGAGTGCAAACGTCCCATCTCCATTGTTCAAGAACACTGACATACCATTGGTATTCCAACTAGTCACAGCCAGGTCACTATACCCATCCCCATCTAAGTCGGCACTGATAAGACCTACGGTTGCACCTGAGGTGGCATAGTTAGTCGGAGGCCCGAAAAGCGTTAAAATATACTCGAACCCATTAAAGAGCGTATCTGCCTGACCGTCGGAATTCGTGACTATCACGTCCACTATACCCGCAGGATGAGCTGGAGTCAAAGCACCAATGCGCGTGGAATCCAGGCGAACCAGGTTTCCGGCTGCACTGTCTCCGAAAGTGAGGATTACATCGTTTCGGAAATTGCTTCCCAGGATTGTCACGCCGATGCCACCCGAATCAAAGCCTGAAGCCGGACTTACAGATGTCAGCACTGGAGGCTCCTGCGCATAGGCAGTCACATTCAAAGTGACCGACAACAGAAGAGCATACATGTAAGTGTTATTTTTCATTTTGAATTCTCCTTATTTCAAATCCCCCGAAGGGACTCCCTTGGAGCAAGCTCACTCATTTGAGTTAAAATGATTCCGGTATATACTTTTCACATACTTTTGGGGAAGAACATAAATGTTATTCTGATCATCCCGCTTAAACATTTGCCGAACCTGAATTAGTTCCATTATCATCATCATGAGAAACGGAAAGCACATCGATATCCCCGTTGCCGTCCACATCCACCGCATAAACCGAGTTTATTTAAGAAATAGATCCGTTGTAGCAGCGTTTTGCTTGGACGCCTCTCAACCTGTACGTTTAATCGAAACGGTAGAAGAAAAAGTATCATTGCCGATAGGACCATTGCCGGTGCAGGCACTCTTAAATTTGTTGCTTTCGGTTTCCATCTCCCAAGCAGAGAGCTTCACGGTAGTCGTTTCGCCAACATCAAGCAGCCACGGCACTTCAACAACAAAATTCCCAAACATCTCTAACAGGTACGAGACCTCGTTGGCCTCGAACCAGAACATTACTTTAGCCGTACCGGGCTCATTTTTTTTCGCCTCACCGATTAGCAGGCCGCCGGCGTACGTACCATCTTTAAAGCATTCACCTCCGTTGTTAAGTGCGGTCTTAAAGAAAGTCATGTCTAACGTAATTGGCTGGTCAAATGGTGTGCTGATCATGTTGCCACCTTCCCTGAGCTTTCGGGTCCATGTATGTGGTTCTCCGGTCGCATTGCTCACATCGCCGCTGAACGTCACCGCGAAAGTGGCCTCTTCAGCCCCGCCGCCATCCGGTTTACCCGGATTTCCTCCTTTCGCGAGAGAGACAGACGCAATCTCTGGCGCGTTTAGGCTGGTATCCTGTTGGCTACAGCCAACGAGGAGCATAGCAGTTAAGGTCAGCGTAATACTGAAATAAGGTTTTAGTCTCATTTTTCTCTCCTGTTGTTAGGTAATACTATTTTTCAAGGCTTCTATATATGACAACCTTTTTCCCCTCTTATCCACAAATTGATTACTAATCTATGGACGATATTAAAGTTAGAAGGTTCTGCGGGTGATTGCTAACGCTGGCGTAACAAAAAATGTTGATGGGGTAACATATCCCTCGATTATAAGAGATATTGGGCAATTATATTGTTTTTATCTGTCGTATCTCAATAGAATATTCGGAAGGTAATTTACCAAACTGTTTTCGGAAGCATTGTGCGAAATAGGACAAATTATCAAATCCGACCTCGAAAGCGACTTCTGTGACGTTCCCAAATTTCTGGCGTAATAAAGAAGCTGCGCGCCATAATCGAAGCGTTCTTATAAATCCTCGAGGGGACTGGTCTGTGAGCGCCCGCAATTTCCTATTCAGATGCACACGACTCATTCCAATCTCACGGGAAAATTTATCAACATTAAACTCAGAATCAGACATGTGCTCTTCAACTATATCAATTGCCCGATGTAAAAACTTTTCATCCAAGGACGTAACAGCAATGTCTTTGGGTTTGAACTGCGCTTCCCTCATAAAACGATCCCGCAGCTTCTGCCGTTGTTCTATGAGATTTTTAGCTCTTACCAAAAGCTCCTTCGCGTCGAAAGGTTTGGTCAGATAATCATCTGCGCCCGTCTCAAGACCCTCTAACTTGCTATTCGTATCTGCTTTAGCTGTCAGGAGTATAACAGGGATGTGGCTTGTGCGTTCGTCCGTCTTGATCTTTTCGCACATCTCAATTCCGTCCATTTTGGGCATCATAACATCGCTTATTATCAGGTCGGGAACCGTATCGGTGGACATTTCATATCCTTCCATACCGTCTTTTGCTTCCATTATACGATAAGCATCATCTAAGAAGCCTCTCATATAGCGACGGACATCACGGTTATCCTCCACTATCAAGAGAATAGGCTTAGACTTAGTGCGTTTAGTTTCCTTTTTCTCTGACTCCACAATCTCTTCAATTAAACTGTCATCAATCTCAGCCTCTGTGTAAACGGTCTCCGGCGCTCCTTCCTCACTAACTTCTTCAAAGGGTTCCTCCACGATCTGGCTTTCCTGAAGATGCTCTCTGCCGAGAGGCAGACGCACAATGAAAACAGTCCCCTTACCCTCTTCACTACTGACCGAGATCTCTCCCCCGTGTAGCTCCACGAGATCTTTAGTCAAAGCGAGTCCGAGACCTGTTCCTTCCTGCTCCCTCGTATGAGAATCGTCAACCTGATAGAATCGGTCAAACACTTTATCAAATTGATCGGGAGCAATACCCACTCCTGAATCTTTGACCTCTATGAGAACATCCCCCGATTGCATAGATTCAGCACCACTTTCATCAAAGTCCTTTGAAATGGAAAGGCTCACAGAAACAGTTCCCCCTTCCGGAGTAAACTTGAAGGCATTGGACAGAAGGTTGGTCACTATTTTCTCAAACTTATCACGATCTATATATACCATGACAGGCTCTTCGGGCACATTAAACTCAAGTGTTATCTTTTTTCGTTCTGCAAGGGATAGGAAAGAATTTACAACACCTCGAAGCGGCAATATAACGTCTTCAGATCTCGCTTTCAACGCCATATCCCCCGACTCGATCTTTGATAGATCAAGCAGCTGATTTATCAACCTGAGAAGGCGCTCTCCGCTCCGCTTCATCATCCGTAACTCAGTTCGGCTCTCTTTGTTCTTTGTTCTTGATAATAAATTCTCAAGCGGTCCGAGTATCAATGTCAGCGGCGTCCGGAACTCGTGCGAGATGTTAGCAAAGAAACGGGATTTGACTTTGTCCATTTCCCTGAGCTTACTTGCTTCAAAATCGCTCATTTCCAGCTCGTGACGCATCTTTAATCGGTTGACCTGAAATCGCCACAAACCGAAAACCGAAGTGCTAAGCATCATAAAGTAAGCGGTATATGCCCAACCTGTTGCCCACCAAGGAGGTAGTATGGTAATTGACAGGTCATCCCAGTATATGCTGCCGGTGACCAGCCTCCCTAAATACAAACGAACGCTCAATCCAATAGCTCCTTCAGGCGGCGTCGCAACCACGGAAAACTCCGTCCAGTCAAACGTATTAGCCGGAACGGTGATGGGTATCTGGGTTTCAAGAATATGACCCCATCCGTCTTTGCCGTCATCCACATCATGCCAGAGAGCATTGATGAGAATATCCCAATTTCCATCATCCGAATTGATTAAGTCGGCGTTGACTCCCACACCCATCATCCATCCGGATATCACTATCGTGTTATTTGGGACAGGAATAATGTCTGTGCTTAAGTAGTAACCGTGCTCTATATTACGAACTCTCAGCGCTTTCGTAAGACCGGAGAATCTACCGCTGTGAGCTTCAGCAGTTGTCACAGTCACGGTAAACTCCAGTGTCGTATCCCACACTGCCAGACCTTCCGGATAATGCGGCCACCAGTAAAACCAGCCGGTCGGAGTATCAAAATTCGGATTGAACGGGTTTCCGGGCGGATTTGGATTTTGAGGACCCGTTTTACCCCAGAATATGTCGTCTAACCATGCCGTACCTGTGGCATCGCTGCCGAACACGAACTCAGCCTTCACTTGAGTAGGCTCCTCGGGCCAACCACCGGTCACTACGACGCTGTGCTTCACCCAGCCTGCTAAGCCTTGTGTAGACGTGGCTACCGTCTGGTCCACATCCAATACTATAGGCCCGTTAAGTATGTCAGTTCCAGCCGCATTAAAAGCTGAGAACTTCAACTGGATCTTTGCGGCATCGTTAGCCGGGTTAACGTTTACGCCCGACGTCTTGACCCAACCGCCAATCTCGAATTCCGAGTTTGCGTTAGCGCGTGTGCCCCAGTTCCTCAGAACATCTGCTCCAACCCAGCTCGAAGCTATGCCGGTAGCGGTCTTCTCTATCTTTAGAGAGTAGTTAGCAGTCCTAAACTGGTCAGTCGCCCAGGTAAGCGTCGCTCCACCGGCATTCTTCGTCCAGTAGTTGGGCATAGCTGCTTCAAAACCAGACATATCTGCGGGAAGCAAGTTCTGGCCAGACACAGGTGTAGTAACCATACTGAACAGTATAGCGGAATAAATTATAGACTTACATTTCATGAAATGTCGCCATAATTAAGCAGTAATTTGAATCGCTTTAAAGCACCGGCCTGTAAATTTTAATCTCATTAATCACTGAATGAGTTCCATTTAACATATATGTGTAATATGCCAAATGTCAAGATATTATTTGGTGTAACCAAAATGTGCCCATACAAAGCTCACTAAATTACAGTAAAATCTCATAAACGTATGAGTTATGAGACACTAAAAAAGTGTATCATAAACCGTCGTTTTCGGGACATTCCCATAAACCTTCCAAAATCAAAGTCCTATGAATATTGCATTTAACGAGTTTTGGCACTGCGAAATGGTGTGTCATAACTGACGTTTTTTGGACAGTGCAAATTCATATTTGGTCTAGATTTCGTATGATTATGAAAGCTAGAATGTAAAGAGAAAATTAATTTTCATCAATTCACAATCGGCATTATTTTATTACCAATCAATTCAATAGATTGCATAAGCTTTGTATGTGATAATCCAGCATTATCCATCTGAAATGTAAATCTCGATATACCACCGAGTGCGTCACTATGACGAAGGATTTTTTCGGCTACTTCTCTTGGATCTCCAATTACCAGAGCACCTGATGGGCCAACCTGTGCATCGAAATGAGCACGAGTAACTGGTGGCCATCCACGCTCTTTTCCAATTCTAGTGAATGTTTCTGCATATCCCGGATAGTAGTCTTCAATTGCTTCTTCTGTTGTGCTTGCCACATAACCAAGAGAGTGCAATCCGACCTTCAATTCTCCTGGAGAGTGTCCTGCCTCTTCTCCAGCCTGTCTATAAAGGTCTATCAAAGGCCGAAAGCGATGCGTTTCTCCTCCAATGACAGCTACCATAAGAGGTAATCCAAGTGTGCCTGCGCGTATAAATGATGCGGGTGTACCGCCAACGCCGAGCCAAATTGGCAATGGGTTTTGCAAAGGTCTTGGGTATATCGACTGATTCCTCAGTTCAGGACGAAATTTCCCTGACCAATTCACTACTTCATCCTCACGGATAGCAAGTAAGAGATCCAGTTTTTCTGAGAATAGTGCATCATAATCTTGAAGTTGCAAGCCAAACAGAGGAAAGGATTCTGTAAATGATCCACGTCCCACTACTATTTCAGCACGACCCTGAGAAATCAAATCTAGTGTAGAAAAATTTTGAAATACTCTCACTGGATCGGCTGCACTAAGTACTGTTACCGCACTTGTTAGACGAATTCGCTTTGTCCTTGCGGCTGCTGCTGCAAGAATTATGGCTGGAGCGGAATCAAGAAACTCCTTACGATAATGCTCTCCAATTCCAAAGACATCAAGGCCTACCTGATCAGCATACTCTATTCTTTCTAAAAGTTCTGATAACGCTTTCGTGTTACTATACTCAATATTTGAATCACTTTTTAATGATGTTGCTGCAAAACTATCAATACCTATTTCCATAATATATCCTAAAATCAGGGTTAAGAATTATTGCACGTCGTCAAATCGTTTCGGACTCACCAGTCCAATAAATTAAGATACACTTTCCTATAATTCCATCCGTTTTCTGCTAAATCACTACATTTTTGGCGATCGTGTTTACCGCTTAATCAAGAAATATTATCGTATAGCAAAAATCGCAAACGCCAACGTCCATACTCTTCGAAAAACTTGTGGATCTTTACTCATCGAGAATGGTGTTGATGTCTACCGCGTTAGTAAGTGGCTTGGTCACTCAACAGTCGCTGTCACAGAGCGACATTATGTTGATCTATTGAACAGCGAATATGAGGACATAGCTCTTCTACTTGGTCAAACTTCTGTTGAGTTTGAAATAGAAAAAAGTGGTGCCATATTGGTGCCAAAATGGAGACCAAACCAGACTAATGGAGACCAAAAGGCAAACAAAGAGTGAAAACGTCAATTCGCAAAAAAGGTTACATTGAATCCCGTAAAACGCCCTGTAGGCAATGCTTACAGGGCCTTGCGGAAGTGTCTAGAAATCGAATCTAGCGGACGAATTGCTTCGTCCCAACGGTTTTGAAGACCGTGGCGCCCACCAGGGTCACATCCACTCCCAAACTGTTATTTCTTTTTTGTTCTGTCTACGATGCCGTAATTCACGCCGAACTTCGCCTTCAGTACACGAGCTTCGGCAAGAGCGTCGTCGTAAGAACTGTATGACCCGACCCAGACTAAGTTAAGCTGTTTATCCGCCAATTTCTTCTTGCCGAGAGAGACCTTGTATCCGCGTCCTTTGAATACATCTCTTTGCCTTTCGGCATTCTTTTTAGACCCGAATGCTCCGATCTGAATAGTATACTCCTCGTTCTTGCGGGAATCTGATAACTCTGACGGCTCGGCTAATTTCGCTAATACACTTTCCGGAAGTTCTACATCCAAATTTTTCCATTTTTTCTTGAAGACGTCTAAATACATTTTTGCAGTATCGGCTTTTCCCGTTACGAGCATAGCCTGCATAAGAAGATTGATCGCCCGTTCGATATGCTCAGATTCAGGATATTTACGTGGTATCATCAAAAGTGTACGTTCTGCGCTGATATAAAGTCCGCGAGAGTACCTGTATTCGCTTATCTGCATCAGAGCGTCATCGGCGTATTCGCTCTTAGGATATTTTGAGAGAAGCGACTCGAAATATTCAAGGGAAGTCTCACCATTTTCTTCTAACAAGCCTTGAAAATAGATAGTTCGGGCATCTGCGGGATTTTCCTTCACCAAAGCGGGTAGAAGTTCACGCGCCTCAGAAAACTTCCCCTCTTTCACGAACGACTCGATGTTCGATTGTGCTGCAGATTCGGATACCACCATAAATAAAGTCAGTAGGAAGAGGAGACTTTTAGTCCTCGAAATCAATTTAGTCAAGAAAAGTATTTTCATTCAAACAATCCGGGCAGACCCATAAAGGTTTATCGCTGTGGTATCCACAGCTCCGGCAATCAAATTTTCTCGGCCGTCTAGTACTTTGAATCAACGATTCAAGATTATCTTTTATTTCATCGCTCACATCCGGACCTAACAGCATTTGTATCAGGTAAGCTTTAGCCCGCAGAGAAGAGTCGTCCTTTTCAATTGCTTTGCGAAGCATACGGATCGATTCTTCCCGATTTCCCTTTCTTTCATTCAGATCGGAGAGCGCTACCAAGGCGCTGACATTTCCTGAATCCAAATCCAATATCTCCTGGTAGATCTTTTCACTTTGGTCGAAATTGCCGAGATCATATAAGACTTCTTCCAGCTCGTCAAACACCAAGTACGCATGTTTGGGATCCGTTTTAACGAATTTCCGCCAGGATTCGACCGCATCCTTCTTGCGTCCTTCGCTCAAATATGACACACCGATAAAATAGTGAGCTGCTGCGCACTTATTTGAAGTTTTTAACGCTATTTTAAATCGTATCCGGGCATCCCTTTCTTCGCCTTTATTCCTATATTCCAATCCTTGTTGGATCTGATAGAGGGCAAGAGTCTCAACGTCCTTTTTCTTTTCCTGTTTCTGAATGCTTTTAGCCGCTTCTACCGCCCCGTCCCAATCCCCCTTCTCTTTATATATCCCCAAGAGTTCTTTTCGCGCCCACATATTGTTCCTGTCAAGTTCCGTTATCTTTTCGGAGTACTTGATAGCTTTGTCCCATTCCTTGAGAAGTCGATGGTCTTGCAGCAGGCTTTTCCAAATACTTATATTTTGATAATTTGTCAAGCCTGTCCGCACGGTAAGCGATTGATGAACTCTGAGCGCTTGAATATTTTTCCCGTATTCACGGTAAATATCCCCAAGCTTAAGATAGGCATCTAAATTGTCCGTGTCGTGTCTTACGACCTCGCGAAGCTTGTTCATCGCCTTTATTTTATCGCCATTTATCAGAGCGCTTAAAGCCTCGGTGTATGGCGACGAAAGACTTTTTTTAAGTCTTTTCCGCCTTCCGGTCCACACCCACAGGAAGAGAAGTATTCCCCCTACAATTACCGGAATAAGCAGCTGAAATATGAGCTTTGAATCTATCACTGAGCCTTGTTATCGTCCTCTGTTTCGTTCCCGGCAGTGTCATCAGACGAATCATCTTCTGTCTCTTCGTCATCGAGCAGATCTTCTTCCACTTCAAGTTCACTCTCTATCCCGACGTTTCTCAAGTCATTTAATTCCGACTTGAGTTTCTTTACTTCCTTCTTAAGTTTTCTAGCCTCTCCTTTAGCGCTGATATATTGAAAAACCGGAATGAGAAAACCCATTATAACACCAAAAGCGAACGTTCCGAACAGTACTTTTACAAGTTCTACATCCAAGAAGGAGTATTGAAATATCTCCAATTCTTCAACGATTTGGTCGGCGTTCTGCATCAGGAACCACATGATGATCAACATTATTATAACTATGAAAAACAATGAGATTAAACGCATCTTTCCTCCATATATCTATGGTGAAACAGGCTCACCGAATAGCGTTATACCTGCCGCTTCTGTTATTAATGCTTTTAAAAAATCACCCGGAACCTTGCCATTCTTGGGAATAACTACAAGCTTATTGGTATCTGTTCTTCCGATATAGTGATCATCAGATTTTTTACTTATTTTTTCAATCTGCACCTCTAAAGTCTTTCCGACCAGCTTCTTATTGATTTCGAGTGCATTTATCTTCTGTAATTCTATCAGCCGCGTCAACCGTTCTCCCTTCAGCTCCTCGGGAACATCATCAGGCATTCTTTTAAATGCGGCTGTGTGCGGTCTCTCCGAATATTTGAACATAAAGGCGCTGTCGAATTTAACGCGTCGAACTACATCAAGCGTATCAGAGAATTCCTCTTCAGTTTCTCCGCAAAAACCTACGATAATGTCAGTTGATATAGCTATTCCGGGAATTCTTTTCCTGAATTTTTCTGCAAGTGATATGAATTCCTCTTTTGTATAGTTTCGATTCATCCTTTCGAGCATTGAATCAGAACCGGATTGAAGAGGTAGATGAATATGATTACAAATGTTATCATACTTCAGCATAACTTCGATGAGTTCATCCGATGCATCCTGCGGATGAGGCGAGGTAAAGCGAATCCTTTTAACTCCTTCAATCTGAGCCACCCTCTCCATAAGATCGGGAAATTTCAGATCTCCATCGTCATACGAATTTACGTTCTGTCCTAATAGAGTAACTTCACGAAACCCTTCGACAACAGCTTGTTTAACCTCGTTGACCACAGATTCCGCGGATTTACTTCGTTCCCTTCCTCTCGTAAAGGGGACAATACAAAATGTACACATTTTGTCACATCCACGCATTATGGCAATCATTGCGCTGTTACCGCCATTTCTCAGCGGGTAGATATAATCATAGGTTTCATACTTTGATAGATCGGTATGTACCTCTTTGACCTCCCATGGTTTTTCTGCGTCAAGAAGCGCCGATAATTTTCCGTAAGAATCAGGACCTAACACAAAATTTACAAACGGCTTATTTTCCAAGATCTCTTCTTTAAGATTTTGAGCCATGCAACCGATCACTCCGATCACAAGAGATGTATTTTTCTTTTTCAAGGCTTCTAAATGTTTAAGACGATTTAACACTTTCAGCTCTGCTTTATCGCGAACCGAACAGGTATTTATAAAAATATAATCTGCGGCTTCTGCCGAATCAGTTGGAGAAATATCTTTGTTATCAAGAATGCGCGCTACCAGCTCCGAATCGTAAACATTCATCTGGCAACCGTAAGTTTCTATATGATATAATTGTTTCAAATAATTATTCAGCTTAAATTTCAAAATTCATAATCATATAAGTTAGATAGATGCTTTCCGATTCGCAAGCAAAATACTATGACCGACAATTAGAAAATAAAAAACCGCTTTTAAGCGGTTGAAAACAGCAAAATTGAATTTTATTTTATAGGCGGCTCAGGTCTTGCTCCGACAGATAAAAATACTTTTGAGCGGGGTCCTTTCTTACTCCGTTTTTAATAACTTCATAGTGCAGATGCGGAGATTGCGACCTTCCAGTTGATCCCACTTCACCGATTTTTTGACCTCTCATTACTTTTTGATGTTTCCTCACAAGAAGTTTAGAGAGGTGAGCATATCTTGTCTGATATCCGTAGCCATGATCTATTTTAATCGTGATACCGAATGACGGACTATCCGTACGCGCGTCCGAAATAACGCCGTCTGCTGTAGCAAAGATAGGTTCGCCAATTTTTGTAACTATATCAATGCCAAGATGATCTCTCATATTTCCTGTGAAGGGGTCTCTTCTTTCGCCAAAACCACTCGTGATATAACCCCTAAGAAGCGGTCGAATGGTCGGGACATGTTGAAGCATATCCTTCTTTGCTTTGAATGAGTTATATACTTCATCCAGACTTGCTAATTCTAAATTGAGCGCTCGTTCGATCGCGTCAAGGTCAAATTCAACTTCTGCTATGGTAATATCGGAGGCGGGAAGCAAATAATCCAAGCTGGAAATTTTAGGGTTCAACACACCTCCAACCCCAACCTTACGGATATCAGCATCTATCAAAGGTAGGTTTGCGTATGTTCTTATCGCCTGATCCTTTTGGTTAACAACTATCATTTGCTCGGTAAGCGATGAAATTCTGTTGTTAATATCATTGATGCGGGTTACAAGTTGTTTATTCTGGTTTCTAAGCGTAGCAAGCCGTTTTCCATAAAAAACATCGGTGAGGAAATCAGCTGTAAAATAAAGACCCATGAGTAAGGTGAATACAATGAGTGAAATTGTAAGAAGAATGTTCACTCGTGATGTATTCAGTTCGCGCACGTCTGCGGCATCATCTGATATGACTACCACTTGGTACTGCCTATCTCTCATCAATACTCCGGTTACAATACTTTCATAGGCGGAATGAAACTCTTAATTTAAAAATGGGAAATAGCCAATTCCCCAGTAATTGTATCAGGTCTACATAAATTAAAATACTTACGAATATATAGTCAAGAATTTTCTTTTATATTTTGAGAAATGTTTTCAGAGTAAAAGACCTAGAATTAACCGAGATATGATCTTAAATTTTTACTCCGCGAGGTATGTCTTAATTTCCTGATAGATTTCTCTTTAATCTGTCTGACTCTTTCTCGGGTCAATTTAAACCGATCACCAATTTCTTCAAGCGTCATAGAACGTTCGTTTACCAATCCAAAATATAATTTTATAACTTCCGCTTCTCTCTCACTCAGAGAGCTCAGCACTTTGTTAATTTCCATTTTTAATGATTCTTCAATAAGTGGAGAATCAGGTTCGGAATAAGAACCGTCATCACGCAATACATCCAATAATGAGTTCTCATCATTCCCTGAGAAGGGCGCATCCACAGACAAATGCCTCGATGACATCTGTATCGTATCAGAAACATCCACGGAAGTCATCTCAAGTACTTCCGCTACTTCTTCGGCAGTCGGTTCTCTTTCATATTTTTGTTCAAGATCGCCCAATGTTCTGTTTACCTTGTTCATCACGCCGACCCTGTTCAAAGGCAAGCGAACGACTCGTGACTGCTCTGCTAATGCTTGCAATATTGACTGACGTATCCACCATACTGCGTAAGATATAAATTTAAATCCACGGGTCTCGTCGAATCGTTTTGCCGCTTTGATAAGGCCGAGATTACCCTCATTGATCAGATCACCAAGAGAAAGTCCCTGATTTTGATAACGCTTTGCGATGCTCACAACAAATCTTAGATTTGCCCGTGTCATCTTTTCGAGAGCCGATTCATCCCCACTACGAACTTTTTTAGCGAGGGCAATTTCCTCGTCCGGCTTTAAAAGCGATTCCTTGCTGATTTCATCAAAATACCTGTCTAACGTATAACTTTCTTCCACTTTTGCCTCTTTTATCTTACACGCATTTATACCCGATCATTACTTGATACGCCTATTGGCGAGTTAAGTTCCATATTCATACCATTTTCTGACGGTAGTAAAAAAAGAAAACCCCTCAACTAACGAGGGGTTTGAATAATAGAATTACCTGATCTGTATTGAATTATTTTATCATTTTGTTTCTTTCTTGACAGATTTGACATCTATATCATCATCTGAGCTAAAATCGCGTATCTCACTCATTTTTTCTTCCCGAGTCTCTTCAAAAGTCGCGATCCTCTGAATGATCTTCTTTACTTCATCATTACTTTTTATTCTACCCTGATCTTCCTTATAAATCAGCTCGTAAACCTTTCCTCCGAGTTCCACAAAGTTTTTTTCTATCTCTCTGTTCAGGCTGAGAATGTCGATCTTCAATCTACCTACCTTGGTCAACTCCTCAGCTTTATCGGCGGCTAGACTCCCCCACTCTTTTAAATTCTTTTTTACATCATCAAACAAATTTGACATGTTTATTTTCCTCCTTGCTCATTAACCCTTAAATTTAGAATATATTAATCGAATAGCAACAGTCACTTAGCTTTTCGCAGTATCAGGGTTCCCACCACAAAAAACGATGCGCCTATCAGGAATGCTATCAATTCATTTATTTCTGATTCCTCCACTATTCCGTGATAAAGCCCGAATAGAACCTGGATCAATCCTATCAGTTGAAAGGTTTTACCTATTTTGAACGACAAAGTTCCACTGCTTTCTAAATTTTTTCTTCCGTCTCAGGGTCAAAATAGTGCGCTTTTGATAAATCAAAGTCTACATCAACGCTGTTGCCCTCTTCTACTTTAGCGTTAGGTGGAACTCGCGATACGATTGAATTGGAACCGGTCGTCATGTATAGATATATCTCGTTCCCCATCATTTCTGAAACCTCAATTGTCATCGGAATACCGCCATTTGAGGGACTAAGGGAAACATCCTCAGGACGGATTCCCATAATTATCTCTTTATTCACAAAAGAGGATATTTTATCCGGCAGATTACCATCGAGTTTGATGATAACACTGCCGTCATCAAGTGTAAATCCGTTTCCATTGAGAAACTTACCTTTAATAAAATTCATTGACGGGCTTCCTATGAACCCGGCAACAAATTTATTTATAGGATTATTGTACAGGTTCAGAGGTGTATCGGTCTGCAGTATAAAGGAGTCTTTCATAACGATTATCCTATCACCGAGCGTCATAGCCTCCACCTGATCATGCGTTACATAGATCATGGTGGTCTTTAATCTGTTATGTAATTTAGATATCTCCGTTCTCATTTGAACACGAAGTTTTGCATCAAGATTTGAAAGCGGTTCATCAAATAAAAACACAGACGGTTGTCGAACAATGGCTCTTCCAAGAGCAACCCTCTGTCGCTGTCCGCCTGATAATGCTTTTGGCTTTCTCCCGAGCAAATGAGTGATGTCAAGAATTTCCGCAGCATCTTTTACACGCCTTTTTATCTCTTCAGGATCATATTTACGCAATTTTAATCCAAATGAGATATTTTCATAAACATCCATGTGAGGATAAAGGGCATAGTTTTGAAAAACCATTGCTATATCCCTGTCTTTTGGAGCAACATCGCTTACATCCTTATCCCCGATGAAAACATTTCCAGATGTAGCCTCTTCAAGCCCGGCAATTATACGCAATGTCGTTGATTTGCCGCATCCCGAGGGACCGACAAGAACCACAAACTCTCCGTCGGCAATATCAATATTGGCATCTTTTATTCCAAAAACGCCTTTTTCAAATTCTTTACTGATATTTTTCAAAGCGACTTGCGCCATTCAACCCTCATAGTTTATAATTAGATTTTCTTACGAAAATATATCACAAAACTGTTCTATTCGCAATAATAATGTCGCTCTCTTCTTCGACCGAGCACAAAAAAAAGACCTGTGTTAGAACAGGTCTTTTTTAAGCGCACTGTTATTTCATGCTTTTGCTGAAACGATCTTATTTCCCTTCGTAAAGAAATAAATCCCAACCATGGCGACTAAAAGCTGAAGTTCCATTCCGCCCATCGGCTTAATGTCGTTTGCCACAAATGACCACTGAGGCCAATGGAACATTGTAATTGCTCCGATCATTATCATGCTGAATATTAGTCCGCTCAAGCGTGTAGCCCAATCACGCCCAAACCCTCCCCATAAGACAAGGAGCGCGCCGCTAACTTCCATAACTCCTGCCATGTAGATCATACCGACTGGCATCATCATCATTTTTGACATCATCTCAGCAGCCATAAATTTACCGATACCATGATATAAAAAAATCCCTGCCAGGTTTATCCGGATAAACCAATGTGAATAAGGTTCTAATTTTTTAATTATGTTCATTAATCTTCTCCTTTTATTTCGTTTACTCTTAAATCCATCTGTTTTTATCAATCAAATAAAATCAAACACTACTCGATTCGGAAGAAGATATAAAATTAGAAGTGGACCTGATGTATTTTAAATTACTAAATTAAAATATAACTTATTTTAGGAAAGTGATTAAATTTAATTCTTAATCTTTTTAGACAACCGATTTTTCAAACCTGTATCAAGAGACTCTATCGTCAGAGCTTTTTTCAGAAGTTCGGGATCAGGTTCATGATGAACATACATTGAAATCAGATCTGAAAATTTAATCCTTGCAGGGTGTTTATATTCTACCAAAATAGAATCCCCCTCACTCACATATCCCTCTTCGATCACCTTAAAATAAATGCCGAATCGTTCACTACGCATGAATCGTTTTATGATGCCGTTGTCTCCAAACTTGATACCGAGCTTATAGCATGGTAAGCGCAAATATACTGCCTCAAGTAGCGCCTCGCCTGCCCGTATGCGATCTCCTCCGCAAATACCTGATTCATCTGTTCCGGAAACTGTTAAGTTTTCCCCAAACATTCCCGGCGTTAGATCATCTCTTTCGGTTTCATTGATCCAATAATCGTAATTAGATTGAAAGTAGATGTAAACCGCCTTGTTTTCCCCTCCATGATCTTTTTTATTGATTATTGTATCACCATCAAGACCCTTTTTACTGATCATAACGGGAATAGTTGTCGGTTCCTTGTAAATTCCTGTTTCTTCCATCTTACCTTTGTATTCGATAGTCCTGCTTTTCCCGATATTCACAGAAATTATTTTCATAATGTTTTCCATTACCACACCGCCATTATATATGCTCCGGGTCCAAATTTATGGCATTATCAGAGTCTAATCCTGTTTGCGCGTTGAGAAAGGTTGCTGTGAACAGAAGAACTGAAAGCAGAAATAATCGCTTCATTCAGATTCTTCATCCTCATCGTCTGATTTAGTTCTCATCCAGCTTAAAATTGAACCGAATCTATCAGGCGCGAGTAAAGCAAGACCCAATAGTATTACTAATACTCCGGGTAGAATCGGCAGTAGAAGTCCGGCAGAACCCAATATTACCAGTAAAATTCCTATTAACTGCCTGTTCTTATGAAATTCGAGTATATCTTCCCATAATGGTTTTGACATTTTTTATCCATCGGTTAATTAAACAAATTATTAGTTTACAATATATCTCAAAGATGTTATTAGTTCAAGTTGGGTGTAAAACCGTTAAGCTAATATAATTCTGAATATTTTTCTTTACTTCCGGTGATGAAAAGCAAGACGCTTTCAGACCCTTTAAGAAATTGATTTTCAACGAGCTTCTTTACGCCTATCACCGCAGCGCCCCCTTCAGGCGCGGGACTCAGATCGGTATGTTTTTCTACGAGACGGATCCCATCAATTATCTCATCTTCGCTGACGGCAATCGCGGTACCTTCGCTTTCACGGAGCGCTTCCAACATCAGAAAATCACCTATCGCGGACGGTACCCGCAGACCGAGAGCGTTTGTTTTTGCGTTTTCCCAAGGCTCGGCGAAATCTTTTCCCTCGTGAAACGCCTTGACTATCGGAGCGCACCCCTCACTTTGTACGCTTACCATTTTAGGCCTTTCACTGCCTATCCATCCGAGCTTTTCCATCTCGTCGAACGCTTTCCACATCCCTATCAATCCGGTTCCGCCGCCTGTGGGATAGAGAATGACGTCGGGGAGTTTCCAATCGAGCTGCTCGGCTAACTCATAGCCCATCGTTTTCTTTCCCTCAACTCTGTACGGCTCCTTCAGAGTAGATAGATCAAACCAGCTCTCGTCAAGCTGCTCGGACATCGCTCTTCCCGCATCGGAAATCGTGCCTTTCACTAAAGTGACATTCGCGCCGTGTTCGCGGCAGCTTTCCGAGAAACTCGAGGGAGTATCATCGGGGATGAAAACAGAGCATTCGATGCCTGCGGCATTAGCGTAAGCCGCCGCCGCGACGCCGGCATTCCCCGCGGACGGGAGCGATACTTTGGTCACGCCAAGTTCCTTTGCTCTTGTGATAGCAACGGTCATTCCACGGTCTTTGAAGCTTCCTGTCGGATTAACGCCTTCATCTTTCAACAATAAATTATCCAGTCCAAGAACCGCGCCAAGCTCAACTTCATGCTTCAAGGGAGTCATTCCCTCGCCGAGCGTGACCCTGTTATTTTCGTCATTGATCGGGAGCAGTTTCCGGTATCGCCATAACGAATCGTCTTCGGAGACGATCATGTCAAGCGGATCGTTAATATTTTCGACTCGGATATATGCTAATAGTGGAGCGCCACAAACGCAGCGGTTTTGCAGCTCGTTTATCGGATATTCCCTGCCGCATTTCGGGCAGGTTAAAGTCTTGAAGAGTCGGTTCAACTATCTATATTAAGCAGCCTGTCGAGAGATTCATTTGCTATCTGCGGGTTGGCTTTACCATGAGACGCTTTCATGATCTGACCTACGAACCAGCCTTTTAGTTTGGCTTCACCGCTTTTATACCGTTCTGCCTCATCAGGATTAGAATCAATTACCTCTTGCACAATTTTATCAATTTCAGAAGAATCGCTCATTTGTTTAAGACCTAACTTCTCGATCACCGAACCGACCGGGGATTCATCGGTCAACATCTCGTCAAACACGGTTCTTGCCGCGCTTATGGAGATGCTCCCATCCGAAACGTTCTTCATCAGTTCAGCCAACCGCGCCGGCGCAACAGTGAATTCATCTATTGATATTCCCGCATCGTTCAATACCCTGCTGACGTTGCCCATGATCCAGTTTGCGGAATTTTTCGGGTCTTCGGTTATGGTGGTCAGCTCCTCAAAATATTCAGCTACTCCCCGTGAGGCTGTTAAGACAAGAGCGTGTTCATCTTTTAATTTATATTCAGAGACAAAACGATCCATCTTTTTTTCAGGAAGCTCCGGGAGATTTTCTTTAATTCCGTTTATCTGCTTTTGATCGATCGTGAACGGCACGAGGTCTGGTTCCGGGAAATAACGATAATCATCCGAACCTTCCTTTGCGCGCATCTGTTTGATTTCGCCGCTGCTTTCGTCCCAGAGATTAGTGACTTGCACTATGGTTCCACCTGATTCCAGAGTCTCTATCTGTCGTTTTATCTCCGCGTGCAACGCTTTCTCGACGCCTCTGAAAGAGTTCATATTTTTAAGTTCTGTTTTAGTGCCGAACTTTTTATCGCCCGGTTTCCGGATCGAGATATTGGCATCGCATCGCAGACTGCCCTCCTCCATGTTACAATCGCTTATACCGAGGTAACGCAACAGCTGTTTCAGTTTTACGAGGTACTCATAAGATTCTTCGGGGCTTCTCAGGTCCGGTTCGGAAACTATCTCTAATAATGGCACCCCTGCTCTGTTAAGGTCAACCTTACTTTCGGGTCTGTTCGGTTCGTGCATCGACTTTCCGGCGTCTTCTTCAAGATGTATGCGTGTAATACCGATCTTCTTACTGTTCGAGTCCGTTCCAATATTGATGAATCCGTTTTCGCACAAAGGTTCTTCAAACTGTGATATTTGATAACCTTTCGGGGAGTCGGGATAAAAATAGTTTTTCCTCGCAAAACGCGAATATGAAGCGATTTCACAATTCATGGCAAGACCCGCTTTAATTCCATACTCAACTGACTGCCGATTCAGAACGGGTAGAACTCCCGGCATCCCCATACAAACAGGACAAATCCTGCTGTTAGCGGGAGCGCCGTATTCTGACTTACACCCGCAAAATATTTTTGTCTCTGTTGAAAGTTGGGCATGTACCTCAAGCCCGATCACAACTTCCCATTTCTTGTTATCTGTCATTCTGAGACGGCTCCTCTCAAAATTTTATCTGATCAATTTTTAGAATATCCTTCTCGGACAACAGTTTATCCAATACATCATTTTCTAACGGGGAATCGAGATTAACAAGCGATAGAGCCACTCCCCCTTTTTCGCGCCTGCCGAGGTTGAACTCCGCTATATTTTGGCCTGCCTCTCCAAGAATAGTGCCGATGCGGCCGATTACCCCGGGTAAATCATTACTTTTGATCACAAGTATAATTCCTTCAGGTTTCAGTTCCATATGGTATTCATCTATCTGGACTATCCTCTGATACTTGCCGCCAAATACCGTTCCCTTCACTGTGAGTTTTCCGTTCGGTCCCTTGACAACGCTTTCGATCTGGTTTTTATAACTTTCACTGCCGTGCTTGTAACTTTCTGTAACTTTTATCCCCCTCTGTTCCGCAATATAATTCGCATTCACGTTGTTTATCGGATCTGTCGAAGAAAAGGAGATAAACCCCATCAACACTCCCAAAGTGACCGGAGAAACATCTTTAATTTCACCGAGACAAGTGATCTTCATTTTGCTTATTTCACCCTTCATCAGTTGTGATTGAAGTGTCCCTATCTTACCCGCGAGTTCAACGTATGGTTCGAGCAGAGGACTTATTTCCCCAGCCGCAAAAGCAACGTTAAGTGCGTTTTCCGCCTTGTTTGAAATCAGGAAATCCCGCACCTGTCTACACGCTCCCATCGACACTCCAACCTTCGCTTCTTCCGTTGACGCTCCCAAGTGAGGTGTGAGGAGCACATTCTTTGCCTTGAGCAAAGGACTGTTTTCCGGCGGCTCGTTCTCGAATACATCGATCCCTGCGCCCTTTATCTTCCCTCGGTTCAAAGCATCGGACAGTGCCTGTTCATCTATCAATCCACCGCGCGCGCAATTGATAATTCTGACACCCTCTTTCATGGCTTTGATGGATTTAGCGTTTATTAGGTGCTTTGTATCTTCATTAAGCGGAAGATGTAAAGTGATATAATCTACTTCATTTAAGAGCTTTTCGAGAGCCGATGCCTTCGCTCCGCTTTCAACGATTATATCATCGGCTATGTAAGGGTCGTAAACGGATACATCCATTTCAAATGAACGCGCCCGGCTTGCGACTTCCTTCCCGACTTTCCCGAATCCAATTACTCCCAACTTCTTATTTTTTAGTTCCTGCCCGATCAGTTCAGATCGTTCCCATTTACCGGCTTTGATGCTCCTGTCGGCTTTGGTAATATTTCTCGACAGAGCCAACATAAGCGCCATTGTCAGCTCGGCTGCGGCATTCGAGTTTACTCCGGGAACGTTCATGACCACGATGCCCTTCTTCGTGGCAGCTTCAATGTCTATATTGTCGACTCCGACTCCTGCTCTGCAGATAACTTTCAGGTTTTCGGCAGCCTCAATAATTTCTGCTGTAACATTAGTGCCGCTTCGGAGGATATGCGCGTCGACCTGCCTGATCGCTTCCTTTAGTTCATCAGAAGAGAGATTTTCTTTCAGTATTACTTCAATATCGTCAGACTCGTTAAGAAGTTCGATCCCTTCTTCGGAAACGGGATCCGTGATCAATACCTTATAGCTCATCCCATCTCCATAATTGTTTCATCTATTGTCTCTAACAGCATTTCGATATCATTCATATTCAGGTCCCCCATATGAGCTATTCTGAATGTTTCTCCTTTAAGTTTGCCGTATCCGTCCCCAATAACATACCCTTTGCCGCTCAGTATATTCAGTAGGCTCGCAACATCAATATTCTTGGTGTTTTTTACGCATGTCACCGTTGCAGAAAGATATCCCTCCTCCGCAAATAATCCAAAATTTTCCTCTGCCCATTCTCTCACCCTCTCAGCCATTCGGATTATCTTTTCATACCTGTTTTCCATCCCGGCGGCGAGCATATCATCTATCTGTTTTGAAAGAGCATACATATGAGGAGTCGATGCGGTTGATATAGTTTGTGAACGCAGGTGATATTTTTCAAAACTCTCAAAATCAAAGTAAAAACCTTTGTTCTGTGCGCTCTTTGAACGTTCCAACGCCCTGTCAGAGACCGAAGCAATGGAGAAACCGGGTGGGAGCGCCCATGCTTTCTGGACGCTCGCAAGACATACGTCCAATCCCCATTCATCAACCGGAATATCAATCCCCGCCATCGAAGAAACAGCGTCAACTATGAGCGCAACATCGTCAAATTCCTTCACCACATCGGAAATTTCTTTGAGTGGGTTCATAACTCCCGTTGATGTTTCGTTATGCGTGATACAAACGGTGTCAAAATTGCCTTCAGCGAGAGCGCTCCTAACGGCTTCCGGTTTGATAGCCTTTCCCCATTCGACCTCCAACGGAACAGCATCTTTACCGCAACTTTTAGCGATATTATACCAAAGTTGACCAAAACTCCCGCATATCAGGTGCAAAGAGCTTTTTTTAATCACATTCCGCACAGCTGCTTCCATTAGTCCCGTTGCGGTTGAAGAAGAGAGGTAGATCCTGCCTTCCGTATGCAGTATCTCTGCGACTCCTTTCACTATTTTTTCATAAAGAACCGAAAATTCCTTTGATCGATGCCCTATGGTAGCTCCTTTCATCGCCTCTTTTATCTCGTCTCTTACATATACGGGACCCGGAAGGAAAAACTTTGCGTTCTCAGACATTACTTTCTCACAACGCTGTCGGAAAGTAAATTCAATCCTCTCTCAATAACCTCACGATACTCTCCTTTTCGGTAAGGTTTCAGCTCTTCTTCATCCATAAGAAGAGGAATTAGCGGTGCAAAACTGTTACATTCGATATAGATCTCCGAATCTTCCAATACATTCTGCCGTCTTACCGCACCCCCATAACCAATGAACAGCTCCAATTCACTTGCAGCTTCACTATCGTTCTTCCCATCTCCGATCAACACCGATTTCCCGTACATTTCCGTAATCTCTTTTGCTATCTTGGCTTTTCCGTGACCTTTGACCAATGGTGAAGACTTATCGAATCCTGTATACTCTCCCGCCTGATTGAAATACAGTTCAACAGAATAGACATTCTTATATCCAA
The DNA here is from genome assembly GCA_004402895.1 of Fidelibacterota bacterium MT.SAG.3. GTDB lineage: Bacteria > Fidelibacterota > SORT01 > SORT01 > SORT01 > SORT01. Next base: position 25,165 of record SORT01000008.1, read on the forward strand.
TACCGAGATATCTCGCGAGATAATTTACCGCAGGTTGTAAACCTCCCGTCAATATGAAAATATTTCTGCCGGCTTCTCTGAGTAATTTTATAACTTCTCTCACATCATGACTGAGATTGGCGATATACAGATCACCAAGATCCTGAACCTGCTCCAATGACGGATTTACCAATTCCAATCTCTTTTCAAAAATGTCGACCGTAAGTGAACTCCGTTCCATGGCACTGCGAGTCAGCTCTGATACTTCTTCCCATACATCATTCATATCGGCAAGGAGGTCAATACCCTCAGCGTTAGTGAGTGTACTGTCACAGTCGAATATTACGTTCTTTATCATCGAAAATTGATCATAATTTTGTTGCGTAATCTATCCTCACTCTTTTGGAAAAGCAATAATTTTCAACGTCTCAGGGGAACTAATTAGTTTAATTATCTTGAAAATAACGGAACATGATTCTATCTTTCGCCTCATGTCGCCTAAATCCTGCTATTTTTACTTTGTTTTCATCTTTATTCTCGACCTTCAACAGTTATCTGCCCAAGAGAAATTTTATTTCTATCAGCCAAAAACAATTGGTTCAGAATCTTCTTTTAATCCGTTGCGAATGATATTCAATAACGGTTACGGTATCCTGGCAGCCAACACCCGGAATAATGACATAACAGCGATAAATTACTCCATAGGTTTGGAAAATACATGGGATAACATCACAAGTCCGATTGAACACATCGGGATCTACGGATGGGGTAATTTCTTTCTGGGGGAACTCATACCAACCTCTTACGAATTAAAAAACGCTCAATGGTGGCCCAATTACACTAACCACCTTATCGGTGGGGGAATGCTGTACAGGAAAACCTCGGAATGGTATGAATTCAATGGCGCTCCCAACCCAAAACTGTTGGCATATATAAATATTATGGCAATGCACCTCTTTAATGAAGTGGTTGAAAATAATTCGTTTAAAGGGACAAATATAGACCCGATAACCGATCTACTTCTATTCGACCAGCTCGGTATCTTATTATTCAATAACGAAAGAGCTGCTCGTTTTTTTTCCTCGAAACTGAAGATGCGTGACTGGTCCCTTCAGCCATCTCTGAATTTTGCCAATGGAGAATTAGATAACGCCGCACAAAATTATGTTATATTCGTACCCTATCCGGGTAGCAACAGAACTTCGCTATTCTATTATTGGGGGAATAACGGTATCGTCGGCTTATCCCGTGAATTGAAAAACAAGGATAATCTATCTCTCGGTTTTGGATTGACGCTCAAGGATTTCGTAGAGCTGAGTACAACCGACGGTGTTCGCAAGGTCACCACCGACCTTGTATGGACAGCCGGAGGGTTCTATGATAGAAACGGCTCACTTCTTACAAGTCTGATTCTATCCGGTACAAAAAGATATAGAGCGCTGCTTAACATCTATCCCGGCATTTTGCATATCGGAAATTTTTCACCGGGAATATTCGGAGCTCTGAACAAAAATAACGAAGCAACGGTTGGAGTGAGCTTTTCGTTTCTCCCCGTAGCAATTTCATTCAGTCAATAAGCCATCCCGCTGTTAGATTGTACGGTCAGGGCAAGCCCTAACCCGCACTCATAAGACAGTTGCCCCTGTCGTATCAATGAAATTCATAAAAAAACCGGAGTTCGATCAAGAACTCCGGCTTTTTTATTATTATTTTGGGCTTAGGGCATTCGCCGTATCATATACGGTAATCCCATCACTTTCGTATTTACTTCTCCCGTAGGATCAAAGATCGTTCCCCAATCGATCGCGTCGATAAAACCATGCCGCATCCTGCCTCTTATCGTTCTTGACCGGAAATTCCCTGTATAAACATTGTCGTCCACTACTTCATCACCATGGGTGCCGTCGTCGAACAGACGTTTTCTTCCCTTATCTATCCTGCTCCGCGCGCCATGATGCATCAGAACCATTTCCCTGTCGAAACTGCTTGAATTTGTCAGCGTAAGGAGTACTGTGACTGTGTCGCCCGGTTCAAATTCCGGCAGCTCCCGCCAATTAAAGAATGTATTGAGCGGATCGGTTATGATCAATGAATCTCCCGCTGTAGATATCATGGAAAACTCCAAGAATTCTATAGTAGACGCAATTGTACCGCCTATCACAGGGGTCACTCCCACTATTCTCCAATTCAATCTTCTCGCTTCTCCATCGCCTACTCTTCTCAGCTTTATCTTCCGTATCATCTCCATATTGAAAGGCTTTACAAAAGTATCAATAACGGTGGTATCGAGAGAAATAAAAGCAATTATGATAAAATCTCCGGTAATGGTCGCGGTAGATGTAACTATGGCAATTGTATCTCCTAAGATCTCAACGGTGCGCTCGAAACTCGTACTGTCGATGCGTCGACCAATTTTTATCGGACTCAATGTATCGGCTGCTATTTTTCCCAATCCACCACTGGAATAGCTGCCTATATCCACAGCCCCGCCGTCATCCAAACCATCAAGCCGTTCAAGACTATCTGCCGCGGTTATAATTGAAAGAATTGCTTCCTCAACTGTATCAAAATCGTAGTTGAGGACATCATCTTCCGAACATGCCGTCAAAAAGATCCCAGCAAACATCATCATTATGAGTGTCGTTTTCATTTAACTCTCCATCTCGTTCTCCTCTGTTCTGTTATTAACTTGCGTCTATCAGCATTGTGAGATCAAATGCCTTGACCGAATGCGTCAAAGCGCCGATTGAAATGTAATCCGCTCCCGCATCGGCATACGAACGTACATTCTCAAGGTTGATACCACCTGAAACTTCTAATTTCCATCTGCCGGGTAACTCTTCTCTTATTTTCTTCACTTCTTCGGGGGTCATGTTATCCAAAAGGATCCTGTCAACGCCCCTTACACTTGCGATTTTTACCTCTTCTTTGTTGCGGGCTTCCACAATCAGTTGAATTAAGTCTCTATCAGTTCCCACAGCTGCTAAGGCATTCGACAGTGCTTTTTGTAATCCTCCAGCCCATTCGGCATGATTCTCTTTGATCAGTATTTGATCGTAAAGACCCATACGATGATTACTTCCTCCTCCCGTCCTGACCGCATATTTTTCTATGCTCCGAAGGGTCGGAGTCGTTTTTCGTGTATCAAGTATAACGCTCCTGCCTTCCACTAATTCCACAAATTGGTTTGTGTATGAAGCTATTCCGCTCATCCTTCCGAGAAAATTCAGAGCGACTCTTTCGGCTTTAAGCAGGGAACCGCCGTTTCCGGCTATTTTCATCAAAAGATCGCCCTCTTTTATCTTTTCGCCGTCCTCCTTTAATTTTTCTACCTTGAGCAGATCGTCTACCTGCAAAAATACCATTTCAGCTATCTCTATGCCCGCAAGAATTCCATCATCTTTCGACCTGATAGTTGCTTTCGCATATCTCGGTTCGGAAACTACTATCTCGGTAGTGAGATCGCCGTCGCCTATATCCTCTGCGAGCGACCTCACTACAAGATCAGTCAATTCTTCTTTTAATTTTTTATCGAGCATCATCCCTTACATTTCTTTATGCATGGAATGTTCTTTACCTTTTTTCATTCGCATCATTTTACCTTTCCTGCCTCCATGCATACTCTTTTTCCAGTCAATCCATTGTTCATCTGTAAGCTTATTTTTGACCTTAAAATGCGTACTGATGTGTAATTTCCTCTTCGATGCCGATTTGGCGGCAATGTTGTCGATTTGTTTATTCAACTCTTTTTCCGACGCGCCGTCCATCATAGATTTTTTGAAATCCAGCTCCAAGATCTTCAGTTTAGAGTCGGCTTCTATGGATTTTTTTTGAAATTCATGGTGAATATTTTTTAACTCTTTTACTTGTTTCTCGCTTAACCCTAACTCTTCCGCATGAGAAAGAATCGGCATGTGTTTTCTACCCATACCCATTTTACCATGCTCCTTACAAGGCATCTGAGCAAATACTGAACTGGTCAGCAGAAAAGTCAGCGCTCCCAACATCACTATATTCGTTTTAATATTTTTCATAATTTTCCCCCTTATCTTCTTATTCCGTTATTCATCATCTGTCGGTTTTTTCTTGCTTCTCTCATCATATTTTCCATTCGGTCTCTAAACCTGTGTCTAAATACCATAAGCTTCGCTCTCTGATCAGTCGAGAGGAGATCATCCATATTTCTAATAAAGTTCGCTCGATTCCTCAATGTTTTTATTTCTATTTCTGATATCCGCTCTATTTTTTCATCTAATTTTTTTCCGGACATACCTCCTTTCATCGCTTCTTCGTGTAATTCATGAAAAATAGATTGCCTTTCCATTTCTAACTCATCAATATTCTTATCATCCGCTCTGAGTCTCGGGAAGAATCTTCCCGCCTGCTCTTCAGTAAGATCCAATTCCTGAGTCATCTTCCAAATCCGGAGCATTTCGATCTGTTCTCTCCTTTGGTGCATTTTCTGACCTCGCATTCCCGGTCGTTGAGCGAATAAGATTGTAGGCGCCAAGATCATAATCATCATAAGTATCATTTTCTTCATAAGTACTCCTTTAAAGTATATTTTCTTTGGAAAAATTTTCGTAAAAATCGTGCCATTCATTCTCACTAAGATTTTCTATTTGATCATCATCAGAATCATATTGATAAATTTCAAGGTATTCTCCGATCTCCTCGTCGATAACAGCTGAAAGCAGTTCCCAATCATCACTGCTAAAAGTAGCGCTCAACCCGCTGATAGTGTAGTTCTCTGATTGAATTGAACTATAGTAGTAATCGGGTTCATCTTGGACTATTATCTCGCTCTCTTCTGAATTGAGATTATATAATAAGAATGCCGAACTAACTATCAACAGCAGCGAAGCGAAAGCTCCAACCCAACGATTATCGAATAGAAATGAAAGTGAAACCTTTTTCTCTTTCTGTTCCGCTCTTTCTCTCACACGTGGCGCCAAAGACGCGAAGTAACTCTTTTGCGGCATATCAAAGTTAGGCGCTGAAAAAATCATGAGAGTCTCCTTCAACAAATTTATACTTTCCGAGCACTCAGAACATTCATTGAGATGCGCTTTTATCTCTTCCTGTTCATTCTTTGGTAGCTCCTCCATCACAAAGTCGTTTAATTTCGTTTTATAAAGAGAATGATTTGTCATTTTAATTTTTTATCCGAAACAAATTTTTTCAATTTTGTCATCGCTTGATGAAAATTAGCTCTCGAGGCGCTTTCCGTCGTACCCATGAGAGCTCCGATTTCGCTGAACTTCATCTCCTCGTAAAGCCGTAAGACAAAGACCGCTCTCTGTTTTTCCGGCAATGTCTTAAGTGCATTTTCCACTATCATTCTGCGTTCTTTCTCTTCCGCGGCGACCTCAGGAAGAACCGTGTCCGAGCTGATTTTTTCCATATAATCCTCAACAGGATTATCAGAGAAGAGCTTTTTACGCCTCGATCTGGAATAAGTGAGGTTCAAAGCAATACGAGTCAGCCAGGTACCGATGTCCGCTTCTCCTCTGTAACTGTCAATATTCTTATACGCTTTCAAAAATGTCTCCTGAACAATATCATCGGCATCTTCATGTGTTCCTACCATCCCCCTCACGGTCCGGTATATCCTTTCCCCGTATTTAAGGACAATCCGGTTAAAATGCCGCTCTGTATTAAAATCGACCCCGCTAAATTTATCATCTCCCAATCCGATACTTTTCCGTCTAAATAATTAGACGCTCAACTCGGGATTTCGTTTAAACCCCATCACAATATTCTTTATAATAACCACAACTGCCGCATGCATCGGCATTTTTCTTGAAATCATTCTTCTTATAATCCTCGAATAGGTCCAAAAGATGCTTTTCCACCTGCAATATCGATTCATCGCTCACAGATATTTCCTTGAATTCATTGGTTTTTGTGAAATATAACAATGTTTTGTCCGGATACTCTCCGGTGATGTTTTTCACTGCTTTGGCATATAGCATCAGCTGCGGTTTATAGTGCTCAACCTTCGTTTCTATATCGTTCTGCGTAATATCGTCGGTTTTGTAGTCGATCAGCGTTCGTTTTCCCTCACTATTACAGATAAGATCAATTGTTCCCTCTATTAAAACAGACTGGAACTCTATAAAAAAGTCCTCTTCCCGTTTCACATCTGATCCGTCAAGCGATAGAACCTCTTTGAACAGCTCCGTCTCGCGGAATCGGGCGGCGATATCCTGCAGTTCCGTTCTAAATTCTCCTGCTTTATTCCCTCTGACTCCTTCGGCTGATATAACTTCATCTACCAGCGAATCATCGTTAGTCGCCTGATAATCCATCTCCCAAAATAATTTATGGGCTACAGTTCCGAAGAGTTTACCTGTTGCTAAAATATCCTTCGAGTCTTCCTTTTCTTTCTTTAATTCGGGTTCTTCTATTCCGTGAAGCTCTTCAAGTGCGTATTTCCAGGAGCATTCGAGATATTTCAATAATTTTGTAGGAGTGATGCTCACCGGTTTTGATTCTTTCATAATCGGAGCAATGTATTCTTCAGTATATTCAATAACTGTTGAATTACCCTTTTCTTCAGATGAGGGTCTATAGAGTTCAACTTCAGGCAAGTCGATTATAATCGGGAATTTTAAACCGGCGAATTCGACTGCTGTTGAATCTTCCGAGTTCCCGACACCAACGGTCTCGAAAAGATATTCCAGCCAAGTTCTTTTTTTAGGAGATTTTAGTCCCTCTTTTTTTGACACTCTCGAACCTACAAAAAACAGGTGATCTTTTGCCCGAGTCATCGCCACATAAAATAATCTGCGTCGCTCAGCTAAGTTTTTTCTTTTATCTTGGGCTCTCAACAGCCAAAAGAGAGGGTCATATTCCGTGCTTTGTTGTTTGGATATTCGAAATCCGATTCCCTTTTTACTGTCATATTTAAAATTATCAGGGGAATGAGGGAATGAGGCTTCTAAATCGGGGAGAAATACGACCGGAAATTGTAATCCCTTTGAGCCATGCACCGTCGTTATCGTAACTACATCATCCTCTTCGGAAGACGCCTGAGCTTGACCTTCTTTCACATTTCCGTTCTGAATCGTGTCCAATTGTTCTACAAGATCACCGAGAGTTTTAACTCCCGTTTTCTCAAAACTCGCAATTTGGTCAAGGAGTTTATAAATATTCAACGCCTTTTGCGTACCATTTTCTGTGGAAAGAAGAAAAGGGATATAGGCGATCTCATCAACTATCTTCTGCACGAAATCCGAGACGCCCATTCTGTCTTTTAATTTCCGGTATTTGGACATCAATTCTCCAGCTCTCATCAACCGCTTTTGATCTTCCTGAGAATAGTTGCCGCCGCTTTCGCTGCTCAGTGACGCGGAAAATCCGACACCCGTACCGATCAAGAATAGAGCGTTATCTGATAACCCTACTATCGGAGAGCGGAACCAAGCGGCATGGACATAATCGTCATTCGGCTTTTCAATTGCCCTAAGAAAATTCAGCAGATCGAGGATCTCAAGCCTGTCATAGAATCCGCTGCGGGTCTTCATGTAATAAGGGATTCCTAATTGATCAAATTTGTCCAAGTAAACCGCGACTGAAGTCATTTTTTGGAATAGGATTCCGATATCGCTGAACTTCAATATTCTTTCTCCACCCTCGCCGTCAGATATGCCTTCTGCTCCCACAAACGAAAGAAGTTGTCTTGCCATCAGGTCCGCTTCCAATTCTCTATTTGAGACTCCTTCACCATTATCTGCTATCGGCAGCAGGAATTGTACGTTCGGAGTGTCGCCGAGTTTCTCGCGGAATGTTTGAGAAACTTCATACCCGTTATCCGTATCACCGAGAAATGAACTGAAGAAAGAATTGAAAAACTTTATCATATCCGGTTGACTTCTATAGTTCTTTGTGATGTATAAAGGTCCCTCGATGCCGGTTTCTTCAATCATTTTTTGGAAATTGGAAACCTCTGCGCCGCGGAATTTATATATCGATTGGTTTTCATCGCCGACAAGAAAAAGTACAGGAACATTTTCGTCTTTTGTTGTTAAAATTTTGATAATATCCATCTGCAGATTATCCGTGTCCTGAAACTCGTCAACAAGAATTTGCTTAAACTGCTGCCTGTAAAAAGCGGCAATATCCTTTCTTTCACTCAGTAGATTCATCGCCCGGAATAGCAGACCATCATAATCAAGAACGCCTAAAGAGCTCATTGTGTAGTCATATTCTTTGAAAAGCCGGCTCATAAACAGTTCTAAACCCTCAAGCAGCTTCTCCGCGGTTTCATTATTCATGAAATTGAGCTCTTTCTCGCCTCCGAATAATTCATCAATAACCGCTCTAATTGTTTTTAAAGAAGATTTGACTCTATCTTTTTCGCCTTCATCCCATGAAGTTTTTCTGCCTCCTCTTAAATCTATGGAATTCCCAAACTCCAACAACTTGGATAATTTTTCTCTGTTGCTCTTCTGTGCTGAAATTTCGTCAAACAGATCCAGCGCTTTCTCCCGTATCATCGCCATTGCATCACTCTTATCCAATGGAATGCATTTTTTCAGTTCATCGATCGAGCTTTTTATTTCTACGCTGTTCAACAGAATGCTTATCTCATCTTCGAGCATATTCTCAATCGTTTCTTCAAACTTGCCGTTTCGATGTAGAAACAGAGTGCTGTTGACGGCATTTGAAAATTTGTATCTGTCATTCAACATGCTTTCAGCTATGGATCGCAGATCGTTTAGCCCAAGAGCGCGAATCAACTCTTTTTCTTTTTCATTGTTTGTCCGAAGAAACCGCGCTGTCACCCGCTGAATGATCTCTTTGTACACTAAGCTTGATTCGTTAGATTCTAAAATCTGAAAATCAGGTTCAATTTCCGCTTCAATCGCATATTTCTTCAGAATCGACTGACAAAAGCTGTGTATTGTAGAAATTGGCGCAGATTCAATGGTTAAGAGAGCTTTTTGAGCGTTCGAGCCTTTTTTCGTCTCCGGTTGTTCGAGCTCTGTCTCAATCAGACGTTCCCGAATTCTAATCTTCAACTCGGCAGCGGCTTTTATGGTAAAAGTAATGGCGAGAATCTCTTCGGTTTCAGCCAGCCCATCGATTATTACTTTAATATATCGTTCGACGAGTACTCTTGTTTTCCCGGAACCCGCTCCGGCAGAGATTGCCATCGGAGTTGTAGGATTATCTACAGCCTTTTTTTGTTGAGAATCCAATTCCATATCGAGCTTCAATATACTCCGTGCGGTAGTTGGTTGCAATCGCTTCAACCTTACGCGAATTCAGGAAATGAGTAGCCCTTTCAATTTCTTCGATTTAACTTATTATCAGATTCGCTGATAAGCGAACTTGGGGAAAATGGATTTTATCACTATTACATTTGCATACAATCTCATGATCTGGCTAATCGTCGCTTCGGTGATAGGGGTTTACTCTTACGAAGCCAAATTTCTTGATCTTGGCGGATTGGTCGCCGCCATGATGATAGGCACGATCATTTTCATCTCAGGCGGACTAAGATGGATAGTGCCATTGGCATTGTTTTTTCTGCTGTCGAGCATCCTGACGCGTTTAGCCGCTTCCCGTCAAAAAAGTCGAACGGTTAAGCATTCCCCCCGCACGGCTAAACAGGTATTTGCCAACGGCGGTGTAGCCGCAGCGGCGGCGCTCGGCTATCTGTTTTATCCGGAGACAGGAATGCAGCTGTTGTTTCTCGGAAGTCTCGCCGCAGCAACGTCAGACACATGGAGCACTGAGATCGGTTCATTCTCTAAAAGAAAACCGTGGATGATAACTACTATCAGAAGAGTCGATAAAGGCGCTTCAGGAGGAATCTCGCTAATTGGAAGCGCTGGCGGAATAGCAGGCGCTCTTTTACTCGGACTCAGCGGTATGCTGATATTCACCGGTGATTCTCTTTCTTATTATACTTCCATAGCGATCTACATCGTAATATTCGCAGGTCTGTTCGGAAATATCATCGACAGTTTAGTAGGCGCACTGCTTCAGTCTAAATTCGTTTGTGGAGTTTGTGGAACTATGACTGAACATAGACTGCATTGCGATAAACCAACGAACCACGATTCCGGGATTAATTTCATTGATAACGAGGTTGTGAATTTCGTTTGTGCTCTTTCGGGAGGAGTGTTTGCTTTTATTGCAGCACAAAATCTATAAAAAAAGCCCGTAAACATTTGTCTACGGGCTTTAAGAAATCATAAAAGCTTACATCATTAAACCAGGTACTTCAACTTCTTTCCATTTCCTGCCTTCTTTGACAAAAATCTTGCTTGGTTTGATTGACTGTGAGGCAGCATCGTATGCTCCCGTAACTTTAACCTTTTTTTGCATTAGATCCGCAAGTTTCGGCGACATTGTCAATAAGGTATATATCTTACCATCTTTAGCCGTAACGCCTATCGGCTGCCCATTCTTGGCGCATGAAATTGCGCACATTAGATGCTTTTCACCGCTTGCACCACTCATATTACAAGTAACGTCAACAAGTATGCCTTCAACTGTTTTATCTTTCGCATAAAGCGAAACAACTGAAAGTATCACGAGCATCACTACCGCTGCTGATTTAAATTTCTTCATTTATTTTTCCTCTATTTATGTGTTAATTTTATGTGCGCATATTACGAGTAAGTGCCTTTTCATTCTGTAACCCACATTACAACTGCTGTTTAATGCCACATGAATTCATGATTAATCAATGTTTTGCCTGCACAAATCGGAAAAGTCACATGGCTTCTTACAATCCTTCGGTTCAACGGGGAATCGTCCACTCCCTATTTTATTCACATACTCAATAATATAGTCTTTGGTCGGCTTAAATGCACTCTCCCAGTCGATCCCTTTATCATTATCGTAGATCGATAGCTTTCTCGAACTCTTCAGGCTATAATAATAGCCTGTCCGCGGTTTGGACTTATGCTTATTCAGTATCAACTGCCTTACAGCTTCTAAGTAAATCGGCAATTGGAGATTTATGCCGTCTTCAACGTCGCGCCTGACCGGTATTCCTCCCGATTTATAATCTATAACGGAAAACTCGGTCCGGTCCTCGTTACCGTCTATACGGTCTATCCTTCCTTTTAAGATTACCTTGATACCCTCTTTTTCTATGATAAGCGGTAATTCGGTTGAATATGACCCGTCAACAGATTCAGATGCCGACCCGAATCCTACTTCTACAGCTAACGGCAGTAGCTTATCCTCCAAAGGCTGGAGATCATTTTCGATGTAATGCCATAAATTTTCTTCGGCTTCTTTAATCTCGATCTCCCATAGTATCGGAGCAATATTATGCTTTTGATAATTCGGATTTTTCAGAACATCTTTTATAACGTTAGATAGTCTCTTTTTATACTTTGTGCTATCTTGCAAAAGCGGGTCTTCTATCAATCCCTCATAAAAGTTTTTAAGAACATCGTGGTAAAAACTTCCCCTCTCCAACGGAGAAATCTGTTCAGAATATTCTTCCGATTTTTCTATTTTGTACATCTTTTCTATCAAGAACAAAAATGGGCACTTCCCGTATCTCTCAAGTTCCGTAGCCGACCATGCGCTCTTCCTCTCTAACAGCTCATTCAATATCGTCATAGCAGAAGGTTCTTCAATTAACCCCGAGTATGCCGATGCTTTCCCGGATTGTCTTATGCCCGCTTCAATCATCATTCTAAATGATTGTTTTAATTGAAAATCGGAATCACTTCCCATCTTCTGCCCCCCATCCTGCGCCATTGCCCTTAGTAATTCATCTTCCGAAGTGAAAGGTATTTGGTCGTTCGTAAACTTTTTAATATCGCCATAAAATGTAGGAATGAATTCTTCGCCTGTGAGCATTCTGTAGGTTTCTTCGGTTCTGTCAACAAAATTTGAACGGATCAGCTCCCTCCCGTCGCTATCCACCGACGGGTAGCAGAGGAATATTTTTTCATCTGCCCGGCTCAAGACGATATAATACAAGAGTCTTTCTTTTTGCTGGATCAAATCAACGCTGCTGTTCAGAGAAGAATTAATTTTAGCGTCCAATTTTTCCCTTATACCGCTGTCTATCAATCGAGCTGGACGCCCGGTTTCAGGAAAAGCTCCGTCAACCATTCCACATATAAACAGAGTGTCAAATCGCCTCCACCTTGCATTCTCAACATCGACTACTACAACACCTCCGGATAGATTGAAATCGCTCACTGTTTTCTGTTCGCCGACAGCATCGCTGAATATCTTTCTAAAATCTGAGAATGAGAGTTCTCTCTCCGCAATTTGTGTTACCGCTTTATTTGCCTGCGCCATCATCAGGTTCAGAGCGTTTTTATCTATAGGCTCCTTTTCCACCTCTCTTCGTATTCCTGAAAATTTCAGCAGCTTGTTTATATGATCTATGTAGATTTCAGGTTTGTCGGCTCCTTGAGGATGAGTAAATTTTTCAAATATTTCAATGATTTGAGACAATGATTTTTTCATCTCCACTTCTTTTTGTCCAGAAAATCGCGGCTCTGCATTAGAATCTTTTCGATGAGCCTCAAGCCGTTTGAGGCAATCCCTTTTTCCATCGTTAGCGCCAGCAGCCTGCAATAGTCTGACTATCGAATCAGCGTCAATTTTTTCATCATCGAGTACAATACTCACTGAATTCGAGCGGAGTATACTCCTGAGCTCGAACCCGAAATTTCGTTCAGGGTTGAGCATTAAGATTTTCATAAAAAGAGCGACCGCCGGATTATCTATCAGCTTACTCTGCCGTTGGAGCGTGACAGGGATCCCGAATCGGGGGAATATCCGTTTGATCAAGTTCGGATACAGCTCTCCTCTCTTATACATTATACCGATACGGGAAGGAGCAGTCTTATTTTTCACCAGCTCATATTTTACCCGCCTCGCAATCTCCTCCACCAACTTTCTCGCTCCCGATTCTACTATGATCTTGAGTGGAACAGGCTTCTGAGACTTTTCGGCAGCGCTGTTTGTATCGAATATTTTCTCTCTTATTTGCGCTATAGGAGAGCTATCCCACTTACCTAATTTAGGAGCGATAGGCTCAAAACCATTGAAGAGTTTTGCGCTCCTTTTCGTATAATCAAATACTTCTCCCCGTCCCTCTTCATACAGTTGCGCTGTTAAAATGTTGCCTATTCTTTCAAACAGAGTTTTGAACAGCCGCGATTGTAACGGAGTATAATCATAGAACCCGTCAACTATAAGAGTATCAAAATCTTTTAAAATATTCTTATCGGATTCCAATCTACTTATTACGAAATCTAACCGTTGGTGCTCATTCCCTTTCAGATCAGCGCAGTTTTCTAAATAATCGCTATACAGGAGTCTGATTTCGGATAATTTCAATTCCTGACTCCTTCCTAATTCCAACCCTTTAAGATCTTCCGGCTTTACGTTTGATTGAATAAATTCATCTATCAGAGAGCTAAATTCAGACGCAAAGCTTTTCAGTTCCGCAGCCTTCTTGAAATACAATAAATCACCGCTTGAGACTCTATCCTGTATTATATTCTGTAACATAAAAGTAACTGCATAATTGGGGATAATTTGTGGTAAATCTGATTCTGACCGCAAATCGATCAGATTCGCAAAACTTTTCAAATCGACAATGGATGAACCGAATATACCGCCGTGTTTCAACGCTATCTGACGCTTGTAATGATTGACGTGGTCTTTTGTGGGTAGGAGCAGAATGAATTTTTTACCTGCTTTTTTGAGCGATCCTATCCGATCAAGAAGCTGTTCGCTTTTTCCTGTCCGAGTAGGACCTGAAATAAGTTCTTTCCGTTTCACGACTTCGTTCAGATTATCACCCACTAATTTTTTATCAGCGTAATATACTCTATATCAATTACTTCTTCAATCGTAATGATAAAAAAAAGCCGTCATCAACGGACGGCTTTTAGAATATTCTATGCGGTGCTCAGGAATAGCCCTAACCCCCTGCGCCTATAATCATCCATGTCTTTGCGAGACCTGATTTATCGGGTTGAAGCAATCTCAAATCTCTCCTCTCACCCGAAAAGCGAGATTGCCGCGTCGTCCTGCGGACTCCTCGCAAAGACAGAAAAGGTGAATCAAAACCCAAAAAGCAAACCACCCCTCACGCTTTCAGCGTGTCCCCTCCTTTGAAAGGAAGGAAAATTTGCTCTCTTCCTCGCAAGGACGATAGACTTTATCCTACTCCTCTTTCCGGAAATAGTCCGCTGATACTTTTAACTCTTCTATTGCGCTGCTCAAAACCTTGTAAATAGGAGGACTTCCCCCCGATTTGAGAAATGATTCGTCACCTACCTTTTTCCCGACTCTGATCGAATTTGCCTCGATGCTGTTCTGATATAACACTATAGTTAGACCGGGAATTTGATCTACATACGCTTTAAAACTCTTTGGATCATATTCTTCAACGGCGCTTGCTTTTAGAGAGTGGAATTTTTCCAACAAATCATCCACTTTATCTGCAGCTGCCATGAAATTTTCGGGACGAGTCACATGCCACAGAGTGTCATCTTTAATCAAACTCAATTCTACACCGGCATACCTGATATCAATCGCATCAATTTTGATCTTATCAAAACTGAACACCTCTTTCTTTATCAGCTCAAAAGGTTTCTTCTCAAGGAATGCGGCGAAGCCGGAATCAATTAACAGAATAGTTGAGCGTGAGCTTTCCTTAGCATATCTAAAGGCTTTTCCCTCTTCATTCAGCGATTTTCCTATCCTCAGCCGGATTTGTGTCGGCAGGTTGGAACTCTCTAATCTTATCTCTGTTCCCGATTCAGTAAGCCCGGTAACATTCGATTCAGGCTGCTCACTGTCTATAAACTTTTTTACTCTCTCGTTCGATAGTCTTGACAGTAAAGAATTTACTTTATTGGTCTCAAGGATCAATGAAACGGGTTTCGTCATCATAAATTCACTACCAAGTCTGTTGATTTCATACTCATAATCTTTAGTTTTAACGAATATTTTGCTGATATCTTTGCGCTTAAATGAAAGAATTTTTTTATCCCGAAGATCAAATAACTTTTTATTCGTTGGAGGATATACAGACTTGGGCACTGTAAAGACCCTATCATCCCCAAGCGCCGAAGCGAACACATATTCACCCGTTGGGCTTTCTTCCCCCAAAGAAAATCCCGTCACAGAACCGTCTTTTAAGAGAAATTGAATTTCAACGAGTGGTGATTCCAATCCATACGGCGCGAGATTCAGGTTCTCCCCCGAAGCGATCTCCCGTTCCTTCTTAATATTCACGGCAGCTCTGATCAGACTGTTTATGGCGTTTTTATCTCCCTTTTCAATTACCGGAGAACTGATTGTAAAACCGTTTTCAGTGTTTTTTGTTAAAGAAACCGACCCATATTCAGAAGTGAGTTTTACGTTCGCGATATTTTCAGGATCGAGCTGAATCAGTTTGCTTGAAAGCTTTTCTATAATTTTTTTTTCTTCGCCCGCTTTGTAATCGAGAAGATAGACTGCGACAATTCCCACAAGGAGTAATATTCCAAAAATAAAGGTAGATTTAAACTTCATTTCTTATCTTCTTCGTCTGAAATAAATAGTAACACCGAAACCGAGTATCGCTATCGGAAGAGTGACGATCAACAACCAGAATACGATCTGACTCTCTTTGAGCGTCATATTCACCCGCCTATCTTCCGGGTCTCTCGGACGGATAGATATCAATGATTCATCCTCAAGCAACCATGAAACCATATTCAAAAACAAATCTTTATTACCGGGAGCGCGTTCTATATACGGATTTGACGCGAATTCCGAATCGCCGACTATAATAAACCTGCCGCCGCTTCTTCCTTCTTTTACCTTACCGACTACACCGATCACCAATGGACCTGGGTGGTCAAAATTCTTATCAAAACTCGTTTGACTTTTGTCCAGCAGCGCTAAATCAGTTTCGCCCCATGAACTCTTGCTCGAAAAGATTAGTTCGGTAATATCATAGTCGCCGGAATCGTTTTCTGTCCGGACAACCAAAGAACGGACGGTGGGATAAACACTGGTTAACCGGAAATCTTCCGTAATCCGATGCACTCCATACGCTGCGGCGGTTGGTTCGATTGAGATTCGTGTATCTCTCTTCAATCCGCCGCCCGAAATAATGAATGATGCGCTCTGTTCAAGAATGATATCGTTCTGTAGTTTCACGCCTAATCCCAAAATAAATTCCTCTAAACCGGTATCGTTTACTCTTGCTTCAACAAGCAGAAGAAGACTACCGCCGTTTGAAAGAAAAACATTCAGGGCGTTTATCTCTCTCTGCAGGAGATTCTTCGACGGACCCGCTAACACCACAAGAGAAGCGTCTCCGGGAACGGAATCGGTTTGAAAGAGTTCCAATTGACTCAGACGATAATTTACCTTACGGAGTTCCGCGGCAGCGAGAGAATAAGATTCTCTCTCACCCGCTGAAAGCTCGATACTATTCTCACCATGCCCGGAAAGAAAGTAAATATTATGCTCTTTTCTGCTGCTGATTTTTATGAGCGCGTTCGTGATTTTTTCTTCCGTTACATCCTCAATTCGCTCCGTTCTGCCGCCGGATTGTAAAAACAATTCGCCGTATTTCTTCACGCCCAGACTCTTGGCGAGATCGGGATTCTTATCCGGATCTACGACTTCATATCTGAAATTGTCCGAGTGATGAGCGTACTCTTTCAACAGGTCATTCAACCTACCTGATTCGATTGGGGTTTGAAATGCGGTCACCTTGACTTCTTCCTCAAGAGCTTCAAGAATTTTAACGGTTTGAGCGGCGATGCTATACTGACCTGAAGCGGTAGTATCAAACCGCCAGCTGTGTCTGTTCAGCGTGTAATTCGCCAGAGCAAGAATTCCCAGCACTATAAGACTCAACACAATCGCGTTAAATCCGTATTTTGTCGACCGTTTTCTAAAAAACCGGAAAACACTGTCTCGTTTAATGACAGCTAAAATTATAAGGATCAACGCTCCGGCACTGAGAAATATCTTACTCGGTGTCGTCCAAAGATTATTCACCAAAAAGAGGAATAGGCCTGCTAAAAGAGATGCGATACCGGTTATCGGAAGGTATTTATAAACAGCAGCCATCTTCTATCCCCTCCATTTGGCGGATTCTACTGCCTGATAAGTGAGGAAAAGACTGAAGAACGCAAACGAAAGATAAAAGACCATGTGAGAACTGTCTATCACTCCCTTGGCAAAATCAGTGAAATGCTCCATGACGGATAAATATTTTATGATCGCCCCGAGCTCCGGGCCCACAAAACTCGACGCGAATCCTACGAACCAGAGTATCATCATCGTTCCGAAACAACCGACGGCAGCTATGATCTGATTCTCGGTAAGTGCGGATATCAATCCTCCGATAGCCACTGTCATTGCGCCCATCAGTATAAGTCCCAAATATCCCGAAATCACAGGCATCAGCTCGGGGTTGCCGTAGATGAACAGTACCGAGACGTAACTCACTGTTCCTAAGATCATTGTAATGTAGACCGTGAGAGCGGCGAAAAATTTGCCTATCACTATCTCCCAATTTGTTATGGGCGAGGTAAACAACAGCTCGATGGTTCCGCTTCGTTTCTCTTCAGAAAACAGCTTCATTGTTATCATTGGCAGCATGAATAGCGTTATGACACTCATATTAAGAAATAGCGAGCGTATCACCATCTGATTTATATTCATCGCCGGAACCTGCATTTGAAATTGTTGAGCCTGCATCATCATCCGGAAACTCATTTGAATAAAGCTTTGAAGCAGCAGGTAGAAGAATATTCCGCTGATAGCCAAGAATAAGGCTATTACCACGTACGCTATCGGGGAGACGAAATATGAACGAAGCTCCCGCATGTAAATATGAAAGGAGTTTCTCATGCTTCCACCTCCTCGTCTGTCGTGAGCTGAAGGAATATCTCTTCCAAACTCAAACCGGATGATTTCATCTCAAGAAGTCCCCATCCATTGTTTACTACTGACGCGGCGATCGCCTTTCTCACATCAGGTTCTTTCTCCAATTCGATCTTATACCGCTTGATCGATCCGTCACCATCTTCTGATACTTTTAAAACCCCTTTGATCTTCGATAAAACCGCTAAAACTTTATTAGAGGGTCCGTCAACCTCAATTTCTATCCGTTCCTGTCCCTGCAAACCGCTTGTAAGGTTTTCAGGAGTGTCCTCTGCGACAATTTTACCTTTGTTTATGATTATTACTCTCCCACAGGTAGCGCTCACTTCCGGCAAGATGTGAGTGGATAATATAATAGTATGATCTTCTCCGAGCTCTTTTATAAGCTCTCTCACCTCGATTATCTGTTTCGGGTCAAGACCCACGGTAGGTTCATCCAATACAAGCACTTCAGGGTCATGAATTAGCGCTTGCGCTAATCCCACTCTTTGCTTGAAACCCTTAGAAAGATTCGCGATCAGGTTACTTCTGACTTCAGCCGTACTCGTCCTTTCCAATACCTTATCAAGTTTCATCTTCAGAATCTTACCGCTTAATCCTTTGATCTTCCCGACAAAAGAGAGGTACGATTCCACTGTCATCTCCTGATAGAGCGGAGGATGCTCGGGAAGATATCCTACCCTTTTTTTGACGCTCATCGGGTTGTCAAAAACATCAAATCCCGCTACGGAGACACTTCCTTGCGTCGCCGGCATGTAACAGGTCAATATCCTCATGGTGGTCGTCTTGCCGGCGGCATTCGGACCAAGAAACCCGACTACCTCTCCCTTGTCGATAAAAAACGAAACGTCTTTTACCGCTTCAAAAGAGTCGTAATTTTTACTTAAATTTTTCACATCAATCAATCTTTCTTCTCCTCCGATATGTCGGCAATCGATTCTTCTGCCGACTCAGCTATCTGTGTAACTATTTTTGTATCCTCGACAAATTTCAGAGTCTTTTCCATTAAGATTTTTGCAAAACTATCCTTTGGAATATCACGGGCGAATTTTACGAGATCGCTTTTTATCAATACTTCCTGAACCGTATCACCTATAGTTTCGTAAAGACCGTCTTTCTCTAAAACAGCTAACATCTCGGTCGTCGTCATCTCGAGAGCCTTCAAGAAGTATCTGTTCTCGATGTATTCTCTTAATATCCTTGATAAACCCATATAATATCGGTCTATTTGTTTTTTCTCGATCAGATTTTCGTTAATCAGATGTTTAAGAGATTCTATTGCGATTTCATGCGCAGGACGGATTTCAACAGGTTTTCTGAACGGAATGATCGGTTTATCTGCCTTCTTCCGCCACATATAATAGGCTATTCCAATGACCAGCAGTAAAGCGATCAGAGCTATAACGGTTCCCCAATTGTCGAACGGCTGAGGAATTTCATTCGGTTCTTTTATATCTCTAATTTCCGAGGCATCAGCGCTGAGAACGCTTCGTACATGCAACCAAAGACTGTCCGTATAGGTCTTGTATTGAATAGTTGTGTCCGCTGAATGCCAATAAACGATCTTCTGTGATGGAATTACGACTTGCCCCGTATCAAAGATGAAACTCTCGAATCTGTGCCTCTCAATTGTTATTCCCTTTTTACCACGTTCCCGCGAAATAGATCCCTCCCCGAGTTCGATAGGTAATAGCTCTACGCGCATACCGGGCAGTTGAAATTGCGTGTCATCATCGAATCGCAGTTCAAGGGTTATCGTCAAGCGGTCACCGATGCGAAGTGATTCAGGCTCGGCGAACAGTTCCGCTCTCATCTTTTGAGCGTTGGAGTAATCGATATTGAAAAAGAAGAGAATTATAAAAATTGAACCCGGAAATCCTTGTTTCATCAATGGAACCTCTTTGCCCGCTTTCTAAAGAACTTATAAAGAGGTTCAACGTAAGATTCTCCGGTCTTGATGTTAATATAATCGAGATTTATCTTCTTGAACATCTTTTCAAGCCCCTCTTGTTGAGCTTGCCTTAGAGCAGAGTAAGAATTTCTTATTTTCTCATCTGAAGTGTCAACCACGACATTTTCACCCGTTTCGGCGTCCACGAGAGAAATCAGACCTGCATCGGGAAGCTGCATTTCGAGTTTATCGGTGACCTTAATGGCTATCACGTCATGCTTAGAGGAGACCACTCTAAGCGATTTTTGAAATCCATCATCCATAAAATCGGAGAGAATGAATACAACCGAATTTCTCCTGATGACCCTAAGAAGATACTCGAGCGCGGTGTTCATATTAGTGCCTTTGTTTTCAGGTTCGTGATAAACAATTTCTCTGAGTACCCGGAGAACGTGTTGACGCCCTTTCCGGGGCGGTATGAATTTTTCCACCCTATCCGTAAAGATCAGCAGACCGACCTTGTCATTGTTTTTCATGGCGGAAAATGCCAGCAGTGCGCATATCTCGATCGCTACCTCATCTTTCATCCGGTAAGACGTTCCGAATGTTCCTGAACGGCTCATATCCACTACGAGCATCATGGAGAGTTCCCGTTCTTCGCTGAACACTTTTACGAACGGGGAGCCGGTGCGCGCGCTGACGTTCCAATCGATAAGGCGAATATCATCACCGGGGACATATTCCCGCACTTCGGCGAATTCCATTCCCCTGCCCTTAAAAACTGTATGATATTCCCCGCTGAAGATCTCATTTACGAGACCTTTGGTTCCTATCTCCAAACGACGGACATTTTCGAGTACTTCTTTCGGCAGCATATTTAAAAGTTGATCGGTTTAAATGGGCGCTAAGTTTTTAAGGAACTTCTACTTTGTCGAATATACGTTCGACTATAGTTTCTGTTGTCATCTCTTCCGCTTCCGCTTCGTAGGTAAGGATTATTCTGTGCCTCAAAACATCCATGCCTATCGCTCTTATATCCTCAGGGGTCACATACCCACGCCGCATGATAAATGCGTGCGCTTTGGACGCTAAGCAAAGGTAAATTGAGGCTCTGGGGGAAGCTCCGAAGGAGATTAACCCCTTCAATTCTTTCAATCCCACTGATTCCGGATCTCTCGTAGCGAAAATCAGGTCAACGATATATCTCTGCACTTTCTCATCGATATAAACTTCATCGACTACCTTACGGGCGGATAGAATCTCTTTTGCGCCGACTACCGCTTTTACCTCAGGTATATCGCCGGTCGTTGCCATCCTCTGCATAATTTCCAATTCTTCAGCCTTCTCCGGATAATCGACAATGACTTTGAGCATAAACCTGTCCACCTGCGCCTCAGGCAGTGGATAAGTTCCTTCCTGCTCTATCGGATTTTGAGTCGCTAAAACTAAAAACGGTTTATCAAGCGGGAAAGTCTCGGAACCTATAGTCACCTGCCTCTCCTGCATGGCTTCTAATAATGCGCTCTGCACCTTTGCGGGTGACCTGTTGATTTCATCGGCAAGAATGAGATTGGAAAATATAGGACCTTTTCTCGTTGTGAATTCGCCGTCCTTCTGATTGAAAATCAAAGTGCCTAACAGATCGGCGGGAAGCAGGTCTGGAGTGAACTGTATCCGTTGGAAATCGATATCGAGTATCTTCGCCAATGTACTTACGGTCAGAGTCTTGGCTAACCCGGGAACACCCTCGAGGAGGATATGACCATCAGCCAATATCCCTATAAGCAGCCGCCTGATAAGCGGTTTCTGACCGACAATAACCTTGTCCATCTCCTTAATGATCTTATCGATGAATTGACTTTCAGACTCGATCTTCGCTTGTAATATTTCAAGGTCAACCGCCATTGACTACCTCCTCGGATTCACCCTTGACTCCGATTTTAAATACCGTCCGGATTCGTAATACCTTTCAATTCAGTTATCTCATCCAAATCTTTTCCGAGATATTGTAATTCGAACGCGACTGCTTGTGAGAGGCTGTTATCTTTATACTTTTCCTGAAATTCAAGATACGCCGCCCGCGCTTTATCGTATTCCTTAACATAATTGGCGTATATGTACCCGATCATGAATTGCGCCTTTGACGCCAATGGCGAATCAGGATATAAAAGGATAACACGCCTGTATTCTGTTACGGCGTTAGGATAATCCTTTTTAACATTTGCATATCCGTCCGCTAACATAAACCTTCCCTCAGCCGCCCTTTCATCCTCGGGATAGTTATCAAGAAACTTTTTGAGCGTTAACAGAGCTTCGTCATGCTTCTCCTGACCTTGCTGTGTTCTGACTTTTGTCCAAAGTTCGTCAGCGGATTCAGTTGTCCCGCACGAAACGAAAATCACTGTTACCGTTAATAATAGACCTATTTTGTGAAACGACTTCATTACCTTCATCCTCCTTAATTACAATAGCGTATATAACAGTTCAACCTCCGACAGCCATTTCATTATATATTGACGTTTCACAGCTCTCTTTGGCGTGGCAAATTTATCACCTTTTAAAATAAAAGCAAGCGCTTCTCGGAAAAAGTTAATATTATCTACAATCAATTAATCTGTACGATAATATTAATCAATCAAAACTTCAAGACCTGAACCGTTAACTCGCACGTCAAGTCTGTCTCCCTCTTTTGCTTCACCGCTGAGCAAAAGATTGGCAACCCTGTCAGTTATCTCCTTTTGAAGCAACCGTTTCAAAGGACGTGCGCCGTAAGCCGGGTCATAACCTTTCTCCGCCAACAGCAGAATTGCGTCATCGCTGATCTCTAATTTCATTCCTTTTTCATCGACCTTATCGATCAATTTTTTCAATTGGAGGTTTACGATCTCTTTCACATTCTCAGGCGTCAGCGGATGGAAAACTATTATATCATCTATCCTGTTCAAAAATTCCGGTCTGAAGGTTGATTGCAGCATCTTATTTATTTCACTTTTTATCTCTTCATAGATCTCCGCTTCATTTTCCGGATTGATCTTTTCGGATTTTTCTACAACGAGCGATGACCCGAGGTTTGAAGTCATGATAATTATCGTATTCCTGAAATTCACGACTCGCCCCTGACCATCTGTCATTCTTCCGTCATCTAAAACCTGAAGGAGAACATTGAACACATCGTGATGAGCTTTTTCAATCTCGTCGAGCAGGATCACCGAGTAAGGTTTCCTTCGCACAGCCTCGGTGAGCTGCCCACCTTCTTCATAACCCACATATCCGGGCGGAGCGCCGATAAGGCGTGATACGGAATGTTTTTCCATATATTCCGACATATCGATTCTGATCATCGCATTTTCATCATCGAAAAGAAATTCAGCTAAGCCTTTCGCGAGCTCGGTCTTACCCACGCCTGTAGAACCGATAAAAATAAATGAGCCTAACGGTCGCGATTCATCCTGTAGTCCGGCGCGGGAACGCTTCACCGCATCGGAGACCGCTTTTATCGCCTCGTGCTGACCGATGACACGCTCTTTAAGCCGCTCCTCCATTTGAAGAAGTTTATCCCGCTCGCCTTCCATCATCCGTGTCACGGGGATATTTGTCCACTGAGCCACGATTCCGGCAATATCCGTTTCATCTATCTCTTCTTTAAGCAGTCTTTTCCCCTTTTGGAGTTTTTTAAGACTTTCTTCCAGCTTCTCTTCCTTTAATTTGAGTTCAACCAATTTACCGTGTTTCAGCTCCGCCGCTTTCTCGTAATCGCTTTCGAGTTCCGCTGCGGCATAAGCAGTCCGTGTCTTCTCTATTTCCTCCTTAATCTCCCTCAATCTTCCGATAGCCACCTTTTCCGCCGTCCATTGTCCTCTGATCGCCTCAGCCTCTTTAACGATCTTTTTCAATTGATCTTCAATTTCTTTTACTCTTTCGTCAGAATCCTCTTCTTTCGAGATCGCCGCTTTTTCGATTTCCAACTGCTTGATCTTGCGCTCTAATTCATCGAGCTCAGCAGGCATACTGTCGATGTCGATCCGTAACTTACTTGCGGCTTCGTCTATCAGGTCGATTGCCTTGTCAGGCAGAAAACGGTCCGGAATATATCTGTGAGACAGATTTACCGCTGCGACGAGAGCAGAATCTTTTATTTTAATTCCATGATGTATTTCATATCGTTCACGCAATCCGCGCATTATGCTTATCGCATCTTCGATGGAAGGCTCTTCTATGTAATTCGGCTGGAATCTCCGTTCAAGCGCAGCGTCTTTTTCAATATATTTCCGATACTCGTCGATCGTGGTTGCCCCTATGACCTTCAACTCACCTCTTGCGAGCGACGGCTTGAGAATATTGCTCGCATCCACTGCGCCTTCCGCTGCGCCTGCGCCTACCACCGTATGAAGTTCATCAATGAAGAGGATAACTTCTCCATTGGAATCTTCTACTTCCTTTATCACCGCCTTCAGCCTTTCTTCAAACTCTCCCCGAAACTTTGCCCCTGCAAGAAGACTACCCATATCCAAAGCTACTATACGCTTATCTTTCATTCCATCCGGTACATCGCTCTTGACTATCCTAAAGGCTAAACCCTCAACAATTGCTGTCTTACCTACTCCGGGGTCGCCGATAAGCACCGGATTATTTTTTGAACGGCGTGATAATATTTGCATTATCCTGCGAATTTCCTCTTCCCGCCCGATCACAGGATCGAGCTTATTGAGACGCGCAAGTTCATTCAGATCTTTTCCGTATCGTTCTAAAGCCTGATACTTGTCCTCAGGGTTTTGGTCGGTCACTCTCTGGCTCCCCCTGATATCCTGCAATACGCTCAGAATAGATTCCTTGGTTATTCCGAGACGATTCAACTCCGATTTCACACTGCTGGAATTCGACTCAGCCATGGCAATGATCAGGTGTTCGTTACTGATATATTCGTCTTTAAGCGCTTTCGATTCTTCTAACGCCGAATTTAGAATACCATCGAGCTCTTTTGACAGCTGCGGCTCACCGATACCGCCACCGGTAGCCTTAGGTAACTTGGATAATACACCTTCAATCGATTCGTTAACTTCCTTTACCGAAATTCCCAATTTACTGATAATGGCTATAGCTGTGTTTTTTTCATCCGTAAGCATTGCCATGAGCAGATGCCCACTCTTCAGTTCGGGGTTTCTGAATTCTGCCGCAAGTTCCTGAGCGCGCCTGAACGATTCCTGCGCTCTGATGGTAAATTTATCGAAGGATATCATTTATATTCACTCATCGTTGCTAAAATGCGAAAAGGAATCCGAAATGCAGCCTCCCGCGAGAGGTATTATCACCATCTGCGGGATTTAATTTATATCCGTAATCTAACCTTGCGGGTCCCATCGGAGTCATGAAGTATAATCCAGCTCCGCCCGCATATCTCATCCTTGCCGGGGATAGCTGCCCGAGCTCCTGCCATAGATTTCCGCCATCCAAAAACAGTTCAGCGCCGAACCGCCACAACAATGGAATTCTCAGCTCTACATTTGTGGAGAGTTTATAAATTTCGGACACGATTATTTCTTTGCTAATTTTAAAATCTCTTAAGTCTTGGTCTTTATATCCTCTTACAGATGTACCGCCGCCGAGGAAGAACCAATCAAAAAACGGAATTTCTTTCGTATCTCCAAATGATTTGATCAATCCGCTTTTAATCCGTGTGGAGAGTGTCCAGCTCTTATTCAAAAGAAACGGCTGATATCTGCTCCACGATAATTCGGCTCTGTATAGGTCACTGTTACCGCCTAAAAAGCCTCCCGCATACTTCATATCAAAAGAAAGGAGTGAGCCATTAGTAGGGAAGAATATATTTTTACGCTTGTCGTTTATCAGGAGTAGATTGATAGACCGCTGCCTGCTTTCAAATAGTTTAAGAGAATCCGCAACCGCACTGTCAATTGAAGAAACTCGTGTTATAGTGATCCCTTGAGACAAGCGGGTGGAGAATTGTTCACTATATTTTTTATATACGGCGATATCAGCTCCAAACCGGATCAAAGGAATATCAGGCTCTTTCAGCTGCTCCCGTTCAATAAATGTTCTGAATGTTGTCGGAGCTCTTTGACCGAATATCCATGGTTCCGTGTAGCTTACCTCAAAACCTGTTTCTCCGCTCGAAATATCGCTGATACCGGCGGATATATTCCCTTTAAATCTAATAAGACGTCCGGTAGCAAACAGATTCCTGTTGTACCATTCGGCAACTATGTTAAAATCTGTGGTGGTGGTGGTTGAGTTAGCAATTTTTCTCTGTTTAAACCCGAACTCACCACCGATCTGTTTCATGCGGCGTTCCCGCACACTGATGATGAGATTCAGTCTTCTGTTGACAGTGTCTGTCCGTATAGCGGTGATCAGTACGTTAGAGAACAATCCCGTTTCAAATAACCGTTTCTGACTCTCTTCTATCTTGCTGATGCTATATTTTTCGCTTGGCTTGAATGATAATTCACGTCTGACAAGATTCGGAATTACTTTACTCGTTCCCTGTACTATGATACTGTCTATAAAGACTGTATCGTTTTCTTTTACATCTATTACTACTATAACATCCTCGTCGCCGATCAGAATATTTTGTAATTGCGCAAAAGGTTTTCCTCTGTTTTGGTAAGCCGTTCTCACTGCCGCCAAGTCTTTTCTTAACAGATATGGATTTAGAGGGCTTCCTAATTTCGATTCAAACATTCTAAGGATTTCCGTATCCGCTATCAGATCGTTTCCCCTAATATTTATCTCTTTGATCGTTACCCGCTTGCCTTCCGAAACGGTCAAATGAATAATAATTTCCTTCTTATTCACTATCTCAAAGGAATCCGTTACAACCGCATAAACGTATCCTTTTCTCTCATAGTATTTGCGAACAGCTGCGCGGTCAAGTTTCAGGATTCTCGCGTTGAACTCGGAACCGCCTTTGAAAAAAGGAAGGAACCCCGGTTCTCTCAGATTCATTTGAGATTTGAGCTTTCCATCAGAAATACTTTCATTACCCTGTATCTTGATCTCCTTGACCTTCAAAAGAGTTTGCGCATTTCCAATTCCGAGAATGCCGAAAAAAATCATAAGAACGGCAAGGCATTTCAAGGTATGACTGAAATTAAAAGGATGATATTTGTTCAAATTAAATATGAGCAGCTCCTATCAGTATTGCAGCCGCAATTTATAGTTGACGTTCAACAACCCTTCAGTATCTACATTTCCGGCGAGTGAGCTATTTTGATTTATTTTATATTCCACTCCCACTTTTTGGGATGCGGCAAGCCGCTGTAATCCCCTTTGATAGGTAACATAGAAGCTTCTTGAGATCTGCCTGCCTACCAACAATTCTGCATTTTGAATATCCTGGAGTGTCCCCGATTTTGTTTGAAGATCAAAAATGTCCAAACCCGCCAATTCGCTGCCCAAATCTTCAAAACTTTTTTCGAGATAACTTGTAGCCATAAACTGAACTCCTTTAGTGATCCCGGTGGCTGTTAAATTACCGCCGGTCTGCTTAAAGTTTATCAAACCAAGTATTTCACTTTCGCTGAAGTCACCTTTAGAATCCGAAAAAAAGAAAGTAGGTTTCTCCAATGTGCCACCCATCTCGACTATGATCTGAATTGGGTCATCTCCAACGCCTATCGAGGTGGTCGCCAATATGTCAAACCTGGGATTGAATTCATACGGATCGAATTCAATATCTGCTCTTTCGATAACGAATGTATCGTTGATATAAAAGTACTTACCTTTGATCGATGAAATACTGCCGGAAAAATTATATTCTTCCTGAGGAATTTTTATGATCCATATGTCAGCGCTAAATTCTATGTCCGCTTGACTGTTTTTCAGATAAAACTTATCCGTCATCACCGCGTGAATATTAAAGTCAAGGTATGGAACCGTCTCTACGATTATTTCCTCCTCGAGCTCCTCGACAAACTCCGATCTTATCGTAACAAAATCGGGCAAAAGCTCTCCCGTGATAACAATAGTATCCTGTCCTGTGATCTTGAGGTCGACATCAGTCACAGATTCCAATTCTCCTAAAATACTCAGTACGTACAACTGCTCTCCTTTGAACGTCATATCGAATATAGGTCTGAAGAAGGAAGTTATATCTACATCCCCTGACATTGTGAAATGCCGTGGATTTACATTATCATCTTTTGCAAAAAAATCGCTGAAACCGGAAAATTTGGCTAAAACCTTATCAATCAGTCCCTTTTTCTTTCCCCCTTTCATCATACCGGTCAACAATTCGATTCTTCCCATATTCTCGATAACTACTATCTCGCCTTCAATCTCAGTGGCAGAGTTTTGTAGTAAATTACTGTCAATCCGGCCGTTTTTCACCCTTATATAACCGTCCCGTACCGGATTATGAAACTTGCCGGAGAGATTTAATTCTATTTCAAAATCACCTTGTATATCATCAATATCCGCAATATATACTGTGAAAAATTGAATATTCCGACTCTCGCCCTTCACATTCAATAACATCTTCCGGTCAAGCTTTCTTCCTTCAACCTTCCAAAGAGCCATATTAAACGGCACATATCCCGAACCTGTATATTCACCCTTTTCTACGGTTGCAGTGATACTTTCAAATTGAAGCAGAGTATCGGCATAGCTGGCAATTGTTTGAATTCTATCGAATAATATCTTGTCAAACCATCCGTTAGCAATATCCAAATCGAAACTCATTTCAGGGTCGGAAAAAGTTTTCGAAATATTTATACTGCCCGAAGCGATCCCACCTATTTCCTGTTTAAACGGATTGAATTTTTTATATGTGAATAAATTTACATTATTGAGTCCGATAAACAGCTCAATTTCATTATCCGGTGTTAAAACACTTTCTCTCTTATTGAGATTACTCAGCGTCAACTCCACTGAACCGTTTAGGTTTGCCCAAGAATTCTCTTTTTCAAGTATGTGTAATTTATCAATGGTCAGGAGACCGTTTTCATAGAACAGGTTCGTAGATATTTCTTTTAATGCGTAATTCCCGTGTGAAGCTTCATTGATGTTGATAACTGCTTTTAAATTCGGCCTGGATAAAGTATTCGAAAGTATAAGCGCTCCACTCACTTTTCCTCCGAATGATGTATTATAGTCAATAAGATCAGAAATTGGCGCAAGATCTACGGACTTTAAGAGGAATGTACTCGTTAAGCTATCCGTTTGTTTATTCCATTCGGCTGAAATATCTATACTTCCACCGATTAAATTCAACGAAACAGGTTTAATGGAAAAAACGTCACCTTCTCTTGAGCCTCTCAGAACGTCATTACTGCTTATTTTGTAATTTCTAAATTCACCCGTTAATGAATCAATCTCAAATTGACCGTCTTCATTGATCCAACCAATAAATTTCACGTAATCTTTGCCATTTTCCGCGCTGAAATTTTGAATTGTCAGTTTTCCGTCTTCTAAGATTGTAGAAAGATCAACGGATTCGATCTTCAACTTACCTACATTTCCATTTACGAGGCGGAAGTATCCGTTGCCTTGCTGACGGGAACTGATATTGTTCAATACAAATATTCCTTTTGCGCTTTCAAAATTTCCCCTGCTTCCAACGAGATCATTGATCTCGAAATTTCCCGCCACGCTGAGATCTCTTAAATTTCCACTCAGAGTTAGATTAGCAGATGTATTTCCGTTGATCTCTCTCACGTTGAACAAAGAGGAAAATTCATTCAAATTATTTGATTCAGCTTTAACAGCTGAATTTACTGATCCGTCAAAACCAAATATTCCTGTCGCAACTAAACTCGATTCCTTCATTTTCACCGTGACGGAATCAACCACCAATTTTTCGTTTTCAATGTTGAAAACGCCTAAAGCGCTTTCTATTTGCAAATTGTTTATCTCGGAGGATGTCACCTCGATTTCTCCCTCCATGACCAATTTCTCTTTCGTGTAGCCTTTACCTCTAAATCGAATAGCTCCGTTGATATCGGTTGGAAAATCGCTTATAGCCAATTCATGTAAGTCAAGATCTCTCACTTTTATTGAGACATCGAAATTACCTTCTCTTGTAACGCTGGCTTTTCCTACAAGTGATGTACCCGCTATATTTCCATCAATATTGACCAATTCAAGGAGGTCGCCGGTATAACCGCCGGAAAGATTCAATTCATTGAATTTTCTTCCGCCGGCCTCTCCATATGCGGAGAAGTTGAACCCAAGGTCAGATAATGAGCCGCCGACGTTGCCCACGATAGAAACCTTCCCTTCAAGACGGGCATTCTGACCTAAAAACTTGAATATTTTACCAAACGAATTGATATCTGCCGCCATATCAAAACCCATTTGAAGATTATCTGTCGTTTCCATCCAACCGGTGGCAAAGACGTCACAATCAAGCGCCGTAAATTGAAGCGATTCAAAACTCCAGCCGTTTTCTGTATGACTTATCTTTCCGGAGAGAGCTTCCAAGTACAGATCTCTTGAAGGATAATAAAATTCGCCCTTTCTCACTCCGATCGTTATATCTTTTCCTTCCAAGAGAAATGAACCGCTTATATTCAAATTATTTATGAGATATTTGAATTTACCCTCAACAATCTCTATTGTACCGTCTACAATGTTCAAAGACGATAACTCGAATACTCTATCGTTTTTTTTGGAACTGTCCGGTTCGGTTTCAGAAATTATTTTCTTATTCAGGTTTAAATATATGTACGGCTTGGTCAAATTTAGTTCGTGCAGCTCAAAATCTCCCATCAAGAGATTTTTTATACTATAGCTCAATCTCAGATTCTCAGAATAGATTTCGTATGATTTTGCCGAGTCTGAAAAGCTCATTCCGTTTAATGAAAAACCCTTTAATAGATTTCCTGAGATGCTTTCAATAAAGATTTGTGAACCTCTTTCAAAAGCGAATTCTTGGTTCAATGTTGTTAAAATCTGACTCTTATATAAATTCGGTTGAAATATAAAAAACAGCGATCCGATGAGTCCTACTAATAGAACCAAGCTTAATGAAGTAAAAAACAGTTTAAGATGCTTTTTCATCTTTTATATGGCGCATACTCCCATTTTATACATATTATCATATTTTTCCTTTTGTCGCAAGTGTATAACGCTCTTTACTCGATCTCGGCGAGGCATTAATTGCCAAAGGCGAGAGGTCATACCTCTCGCCTTTTAACTACTTTAAACACAAAAAGTTGCGAAAAAAATTACTTTTTAGAATCTACCTCCTCAAAATCAGCTTCTTCTACCTCATCTTCGCCTTTTTCAGGTTCTTTATCCGCGCTTTCCGGACCCGTATCCTGTGCAGCCGAAGCTTCTTCATCTTTATACTTGTCATACATACCAGCCGATACTTCGTTCCAGATCGTGTTTAAATCATCTGAAGCAGATTTCAATTCGTCAATATCGCTGCCTTCTAGCGCTTTCTTCAGACGATCGCGTCCCGCCTCTAATTTTGCTTTGGAATCTTCATCCAATTTTGATTCCATCTCTTTAATATTTTTTTCTGTTTGATAGACAAGCTGATCAGCATTGTTCCTGATATTAATTTCCTCGCGAGTTTTCTTATCTTCCGATTCATGAACCTTAGCGTCATCAACCATTTTAGCGATCTCTTCTTCAGATAATCCGCTGGATGCCTCGATCTTAATACTTTGTTCTTTTCCGGTCGCTTTATCTGCTGCCGAGACATGCAAAATACCGTTGGCGTCTATATCAAACGATACGTCTATTTGAGGTATGCCTCTCGGAGCAGGCGGCATCCCCTCCAAATGAAATCTCCCTATCGTTCGGTTATGAACAGCCATATCCCTTTCGCCCTGAAGAACATGGATCTCAACGCTGGATTGATTATCTGTTGCCGTAGAGAATATTTCCGATTTCTGCGTGGGAATAGTGGTGTTCTTCTCTATTAATTTTGTAAAAACCCCGCCAAGAGTTTCTATGCCCAATGACAGAGGCGTTACATCCATCAGCAGCACATCCGTTACATCTCCTGCGAGAATGCCACCCTGTATTGCCGCGCCGATCGCCACTACTTCATCAGCATTAACCCCTTTGCTCGGTTCCTTACCAAACAACTCCTTAACAACCTCCTGAACCTTCGGAATACGGGAAGAACCTCCCACAAGCACTACTTGATCGATATCAGAAGCTTTCAATTTAGCGTCTTTTAAGGCGTTTAGAGAAGGAGCTTTTAGCCTTTCAATATCTTCATCAACCAACTCCTCAAACTTAGCTCTTGTTAAATCCAGATTAAGATGTTTCGGTCCGGCGGCGTCTGCGGTAATGAAAGGCAGGTTCAAAGTCGTCTTCGGAGTATTTGACAACTCAACCTTTGCTTTTTCCGCAGCTTCTTTTAAGCGTTGCAATGCCATTGGATCTGCAGAAAGGTCGATTCCTTCCTGTTTTTTAAACTCGGCAACTAACCAAAGAATTATCTTTTGGTCAAAATCGTCTCCGCCGAGATGCGTATCGCCATTAGTAGCGAGAACTTCAAACGTTCCTATTTCAGGATCTAATTGAAGAATTGATACATCGAATGTTCCACCGCCAAGGTCAAATACCGCAATCTTTTCGTCTTTTCTGTTTTCCTTCCCTTTATCGAGACCGTATGCTAAAGCTGCTGCTGTCGGTTCATTTATGATTCGTTTTACTTTAAGTCCGGCTATTTTGCCAGCGTCCTTTGTTGCCTGGCGTTGCGAATCGTTAAAATAAGCGGGTACTGTTATAACAGCTTCAGTAACCTTTTCACCGAGATAATCTTCAGCTGTTTGTTTCATTTTCTGCAAAACCATCGCGCTAATTTCAGGCGGCGAGTATTGTTTCTCATCAATTTTTATTCGCGCTATACCGCCCTTACCCTTAATAACTTTATAAGGCACCTGCTTCATTTCATCTGATACTTCTTTATAGTCTCTACCCATAAACCGCTTAATTGAAAACAGAGTGTGCTCAGGATTTGTGATAGCCTGCCGTTTTGCAGCTTGTCCGACCAAGCGTTCGCCGTCTTTGGTGAAACCAACTACGGATGGGGTCGTTCGACCTCCCTCAGAATTTGTTATGACGGTAGCTTCGCCCCCCTCCATTACGGCTACACATGAATTTGTAGTTCCAAGATCGATTCCAATAATTTTACTCATTTATATCTCCTTCTTCTTAATTCAAAAGTCATTGTTTAAGTCTATTTTCTTATTATAATGCAAGAAGCATACCAGCATTGAACTAATATGCTTTATCTGTTTGATATTTATTAACTTAGGAATTGTTAGATGAATTGCCGAAAAGAGCGATACCTGCCATTATGTCTGTAATATCTGCCTTTTATTCACCCCAATAGCGAAGCGCTACAAATCTGCTGTTTCCCCTTGCTGTTACTCTCAGAAGGAGTATATCGCCTTCATTGATTTTATCCAACTCATTTCGAAAATCGCGAACGCTGTGAATAGGTTTATTATTTAGAGACTCTATAATACTTCCTTTTTGGATAAATTTTTCTGCGGCGGCGCTCCGCCTTTTCACACCAACTACTTCCACACCCAATGCAGCGCTATTTCGACTCGCACCGAACGGGTTCCAGCTTTCCTGTTTTTTTATCCTGTCCTCAAGTAAAAGCCCTAAACGAGGTTTCTTAACGCTTCTTTCCGTGCTGCGCGTAATTGGCTTACGCCGCACTTCCCTTTCCTTTAAAGTAACCGGTATTTTCCGTGTATTTCCTCTTCGAACGACCGTAAGAATAATTTTTTCATCGGGACCGAATCCCGCTATGATCGCTTGCAGTTCATTGGCTCTGTCAACTCTTTTTTTATCTACATGAGTTATTACGTCCCCGATCTTAAGATCAGAACTCTCAGCAGCCCCGCCCGGTACAAAATTATTAACTATTACTCCTTTTACCCCGTCTAACCTTAAATATTCGGCAAGATCCTCGTCAACGTTTCCAATATTGATACCGATATATCCACGCTTTACCTCTCCATAAGTCATAAGATCTTCCATGACATGACGAGCAAGGTTTGAAGGTATTGCAAAGCCATAGCCGGCATATACTCCCGTTCGACTCGCAATTGCTGTATTGATTCCTACAACTTCTCCGCTTGTGTTTATCAATGGTCCGCCGCTGTTTCCCGGATTGATGACCGCATCCGTTTGGATGAAATTTTCCACGGCATATCCACGGGTCGATGCGCTGAGGTCTCTGCCTACTATATTTATGTCTCTTCCCTTGGCGCTGATGATTCCTGCCGTAACTGTGGCTTCCAATCCAAGCGGGTTTCCTAAAGCTATGACCCAATCTCCAATCTTGGCTTTTTCCGAATTAGCAAATTTTACCGGCTTCAATCCTTTAGCATCGATCTTTATCAAAGCAATATCTGTTAATGAATCAAGACCCATTATTTTTGCGTCGTATGCTTTATGATTGGAAAACGTTACCTTCAGTTGATGAGCTCCCGCAACAACATGGAAATTAGTGAGAATGTAACCGTCCTTAGTCACTACAAAACCCGATCCTCCACCGATACTGGGAATATCTTCGTCTATCTCGCTATCATCGAAATCTCTGAACAAGTGAAATTGACGCATATCCCTTGCTTTTATTATCTTTATTGCTTCGATACTCACAACGGAAGCCATCGTTTTTTCTACTGTAGTAGAAAATGAAAATTCTTTAGACATTTGTGCCCGAAGGGGTTCAGCTGCAGACAAAAACAGCATCATCAATCCTACAACTAAATAATTCATACCGCCTCGAATTCTTACTCTATCCATGTTCAGCATATCTCCTATTATCTTCTCACCCGATTCATCTATTTTTAATTTCTTCCTCTCAGTACCAATAATCTTACTAATTGAGACAGCGCCATTGCCGCCGCCGCAAGATACGTCATGGCAGCTGCGTTAAGAACAGCCTTTGCGCCGTCAGAATCATCTTTCGTTATGAATCCCCCGCTGCTCAATTGGGCAAGCGCTCTGCTGCTCGCGTTGAACTCTACCGGCAGTGTCACAATTTGAAACACCAGTGTCGTTGCAAAGAAAATTATTCCTACATCAATGAGAGCCGGTATCGTAAGGATCATTCCCGCTAAAAAGAGCCAAAACCACAAA
This sequence comes from Fidelibacterota bacterium MT.SAG.3, assembly GCA_004402895.1. GTDB lineage: Bacteria > Fidelibacterota > SORT01 > SORT01 > SORT01 > SORT01. The sequence continues at coordinate 60,020 of SORT01000008.1, forward strand.
CCGGATCCAAGCCGCGCAACAGGATAGAAAGCCAGCCTCCATCTCAGAGGGGCATAACCTCTATTGTCCTGTATCGCATGTCCGACCTCATGGGCAGCGACTCCTATGGACGCCACCGAACTGCCTCTAAAATTCTGTTCGGATAATCTTAACTTTTTCTCTTTAGAATCATAATGGTCTGTCAAACTCCCCGGAATTTCTTCTACTTCTACATCGAAAATATTGTTCCGTTCAAGGAGGTTTTTAGCGACTTGATACCCTGTCATACCAGAATTAGAAGGAATTTTACTATACCTTTTAAATGTACTCTTTACTTTCCATTGAGCCCATATTCCAAATAACAGGGCAGGTATAAGCAATAACATAGTCGAATCCCAAAAGAACAACGGCATATATACACTCCTCTGCTTCTAAATTTAAGTCAAAAACCCGATAACTATTTCGTCATCGGGTTAATCTACGTAAAACTGCGGTTTATGTTACAGGATCTTCTTTGACTTTGGTATCTTTCTTCGGCACCGATTTTATCTTTTCAGACGCTACTTTCTTTCGATCAACCTCATTAAATGTAAGTTCACCTTTAGAAACCGCAACTTTAATAACGCTTCCCTCTCCAAATTTTCCCGATAATAGCCGCTCGGCTATTGCATCCTCGATCTCTTTTTCAATCGTTCGCCTCATCGGTCTTGCGCCCATCTCTCTGTTATAGCCTTTTTCCAATAGCAGGTTTTTGGCAGCGCTTGACATCTTCAGCTCAATATGCCTTTCCTTCAACCGGCCACGCACTTGTTCCATCATAATATCTACTATTTGGAGAACACTTTTCTTATCAAGTTCTTTAAAAGATACTATTTCATCGATTCTGTTAAGAAATTCAGGATTAAATATCTTCTTCGCTTCCTCTTCCACCTTCTTTTTAATCTCTTCATTACGCGAATTTTTATCTTTATTTCCGAATCCAAGATTCTTTGACCTCAGCATACGAGCTCCGATATTGGAGGTCAAAATTAGAATGGTATTTCTGAAATCTACTCGCCTGCCAAAACTGTCTGTCAGAGATCCATCATCCAATATTTGCAGAAGTATATTAAAAATATCATAATGCGCCTTCTCTATTTCGTCAAAAAGAACCACAGAGTAAGGTCTGCGCCGTACTTTTTCAGTGAGATCGCCGCCTTCTTCATACCCTACATAACCGGGAGGAGCTCCTACAAGTCTCGAAACGCTGAATTTTTCCATGTACTCGGACATGTCGATTCTGATGAAGGATTCTTTGTCTTCGAATAAGTAATTAGCCAGCACTTTTGCTAATTCAGTTTTACCCACTCCTGTCGGTCCGAGAAAGATAAATGATCCGATAGGTCGTTTGGGGTCTTTAAGCCCCGCTCTCGCCCTTCTGATAGATTTTGAGAGATGAGCAATAACTTCGTCTTGTCCAACGATCTTTTTCTTTAATTCTTCATCGATCTTATTGAACTTATGTGTCTCCGATTCGGCAACTCTGTTCACGGGGATACCCGTCATGATGGCGACAACATCGGCGATGTCCTCTACCTTGACCACCACCATCTTCTCTTCTTGTTCCTTATTCCAGGTGTTCCTGTGCGTCTCTAGCTCATTGGTAAGTTTTCGTTCTTTATCTCTAATTTCAGCCGCTTTCTCAAAGTTTTGGCTCTTAACGACTTCATCTTTGTTTTTGCGAAGGTCGTCTATCTCTCCTTCAAGCCGAACTACTTCATCAGGCACCACGATATTTGAAAGGTGAACC